>CAZRBV010000001.1:0-161307 GCA_964598425.1 uncultured Isosphaeraceae bacterium
CTTGCTGGTGTCGTGCTCACCATGGGTATGGCGGTGGACGCCAACGTGCTCATCTACGAGCGAATCCGAGAGGAACTTGAGGGGGGCGCTCGAAACCTCCGCGAAGCAGTGCGGACGGCATACCAGAAGGTCTCCGGGACGATTCTCGACGCCAATATCACCAACCTCATTGTGTGCGCGGTGCTGCTGCTGATGGAGCCGACGACGGAAGTCAAGGGCTTCGCGCTGACGCTGAGCATCGGCATTATCGCAACGATCTTCACGGCACTGTTCGTGACTCGTTTCCTCTTCGACGCATACCTGTTCTGGCTCGGCGGCAAGCGGCTGCCGATGCTGCCCTCCATCGTGCCCAGCATCGGGCGGTTGCTGCATCCCCATATTGATTGGGTTGGGTTGCGAGGCGGATTCTGGACGCTGAGTGGACTCTTGATCATCTGCTCGATCTGGTTGTTCTACTCCCGCGGCGCTGACATCTTCGACACCGAATTCCGCGGCGGCGTGGCAGTGACCATGCAGACCGGCCTTGGCGAGGATGGGACGCGCATCCAATTGCGTCAGAACGGCGAGAACTCGGTGACTGAGCGGGTTCGGGCCTTGGCCGATCAGGCGGGAACCGATGATTCACTCCAGTCACGCATCCTCCGCGAACTCCGGGGAGCCAAGGTGCTCACCGTGGGCGACTCGGCGACGGACGCTGATGGTCGGACGGTGGGCGACTCCTTCCAGGTCAAGGTTGCGGCGCCTGCTGGCCTCGCGCTTGAAGAAGGTATTCAAGCCACCGTCGAAGCAGTACTCCTCGAGGAATTTGGCGACCAGCTGGACATTTCCCCGGCTCGGACCTTCTCGGGAGATGAGGGTGGCGACTGGGCTGAGCGAACTGCTCAAATTGACGCCGACACGATTGGCGAAGTGCTCGGCCTCGGTGCCTCAGTGGCCGATGTGTCCGACTACCGCGGCGGTGTTGTTGTTCTTGGAGAGCGGATCAATCCCCCGATCACGCTGGCCGAAGTCGAGCAGCGAGTCGATCGCATCAGGCAGGACCCGGACTTCGCCGACACGGTTGGCCGAGACGTCCTTGTCGCCGGCGTGGAGCGGGCAGGTGATGACACATGGTCATCCGTGGCCGTGGCGGTTCTTGATCCGGAACTGAACTACATTCGGCATGAAGCCGGGCTTGTCGATGAGCGATTGGCTGAGCGGGAGTGGGAACTCTTCGCTGAAGCGCTTGCCCGCCAGAGCAGCTTTGAGCAGGTAAGCAGCTTTGCTCCTGCAGTGGCTGCAACGCGGACCGCCAATGCCATCGGCGCCGTCGTACTTTCTCTGGCGGGCATTCTGTTCTACATCTGGGTTCGGTTCGGATCGCTCCGATATTCGATTGCCGCCATTGCAGCCCTGTGCCATGACGTGATCATTGTCGTCGGGTTCCTGGCCTTGACCGGCGCCATTGCTGGCCAGACCTGGGCTTCCGGTGGCCTTCTTATCGAGGAATTCCAGATCGATACCGGCATCGTGGCAGCATTGCTTACGGTGATCGGGTATTCGCTCAACGATACGATCGTCATCCTGGACCGAATCCGCGAGAATCGTGGTAAGCGACCGGTGCCGAGCCGCGAATGCGTCAACCTCTCGATCAATCAAGCCTTCAGCCGGACAATCCTTACGTCAGTCACGACGCTGATCGCGGTTCTCATCATTTACATCTTTGGTGGAACAGGCATCCGAGGCTTCGCTTTTGCCCTGGTGATCGGCGTCATGGTCGGTACGTATTCCTCGGTCGCAATCGCTTCGCCACTGGTTCTTCCGCCGTGGCGATCAGAAGCGGGGCGACGAGCTGGATGCAGCCAAGGCTGACATGGACGAGACCGTCGCGACCTTGCCGGCCTGATCGCGACGGGTTCTCACGCTGCCCGCCTTGACCGGTCGATGGATATTGGTGGAGGTGCACGATGTCGACTGGTGGAAAGCTCGTTCTTCTCGGGGCCGCAGCAGTGGTGGCTGTTCTTGTTCTGGTGTATGGCGGAGGCCCCGCGCCCGTCACGGCGGCTGATCCGACTGGAATTGGCAGCCAGCCAGCTCTGTCCATGAGCAGCCGCTCGATGGACGCACAGACACCCCCGGACGCACAGACACCCCCGGACGCACAGACACCCCCGGAAACAACTGCAGCGACGGCGAGTCTCAAGAGCCCCGCAACGCTGGCCAGCACAGCTTCTTCCGGCCCTCCATCGCGGAGGGCTACCGTGAGCGTTCCTCTACGCCACACGGAGCGTTCGACCTCACGTCAGCCGGGCGCCAACGGGGCAGCGACTCCGCCGCGAATCGAAATGGGCCGACCACTCCCACGACCGTCGGTGCCGCCAGCGGGGGCAATGGCCCGGGAACGTTCCGTCGCCAGCGTTGCCGCCGGCTCGACGAAGGGGGCATCCCCGCGACCGAGCACGGTACGCCCTCAGTCTGCTGCGACGTCCCAGTTGAAGCCCGGGGCGCACAAGCCCCGCGTGGTCATTGTGAAAAGCGGCGAGACGCTGAGTTCGATCGCCGAGCGGACACTGGGAGACGCGCAGGCGTGGCGACGCATTGCTCAAGCGAATCCCGGAATCGATCCGGATGCGCTTCGGATTGGGCAGCGATTGACCATTCCCGCCGACTCAGCCAGGACACCTCCGGCTGTCGTAGTCTCCCCGAATCCATCCTCGCGCCGAACACACCGGATCGTCGAGGGCGAGACCCTCTCCTCTATTGCAGCGTTGCACTATGGGAGTGCCCGGCACTGGAACCGTGTCTTTGAGGCGAATCGAGCCATCCTCAAGGACGATCCCGATCGGCTTCCTCTTGAGGTGGTGCTGGTCATACCGGAGTAGGTCTGCTAGGCGAGCGAGTCGATGTTGTCGGCCATGCGGTCCGGGCTGAGGCTGCCGATGACAACGCTGGACACGGCGGAGGCGATGGGGGCCGCGTGAAGAACATGATTGAGGGCCTCCCGCGCGGGGAGATGCCCACTTCCGAGCACCTTCTTGAGAAGCACACCGATGCCTGCCTCGGCAGCTTGCGCAATCGCGGCTTCGTGGCTTCGGATGTCAATGCTGTACTCGCACATGATGACATCGGCCCAGCTCAACGCAAGGACACTGCCTCCAGGCGTCTTGCCCGAGAACCCGATGGCCTGCGTGAGTCCGGCCTGTTTGAGATCCTGCAGCGTCTCCACGAGGTCGGTGTCTGCCTGGATCTCGATGTCGCGGCCATCGGAGTGCACCAGGAGAAGCTCCACCGCATCGGTGCGGAGCTTCCGCAGGCTCTGCTGCAGGCTTCGTCGAGCCGAGACGCCCGAGAAGTCATGTGTACTGCGTCCGCTTTCAAACTGCTCACCGACCTTTGTGCACAAAACAACCTCTGAGCGTCTTGATCCAAGTGCAGCGCCGATTCGCTCCTCGGCAAGTCCGTATGCGGGGGCCGTGTCGATCAGAGTGACTCCCAGATCCAGCATCGCGTGCACAATCCGCTCCGCATCGGCAGGGGATGGCAGGTCGAAAGCATCCGGGTACTTCACGCTGGCGTTGCGGCCAAGCTTGACGGTGCCCCAGCCGATGCGGGAGACGCTCAGGCCGGTGCGTCCGAGGGGGCGGTACTCCACCTGCAGATCTCCATCCAAGGGGGTGTTGCGACGACCGGTCGCGGCCAGTGAAGTGGCGCGGCGACCGCCGGGAAGTGAGGCGACACGTGAGTAGCAATGTCATCTGAGAGAAGCGGCGCCAGCGCGAGCTTTGTCGGCCAGCCTGTGAGGATGGATCCATCCTCAAGAACGGTTGGCAGGTCAGGTCGACCGCCATCGGCGGTTGCGTGTTCAGACCGCGGAGCGTCATATGTTGCCCATTGGGCACTCACAAACGAGATACCGGGCAGCGCTTCGGCGACCTGCGCTGCGGCGAGCGACAAGGTCTCATCTTCGGAAGCCGAGGCGCCCCACTCAGCGACTTCGCCACCGACTTGCCACACCCGCTGCGAATCTTCAGCAGCAACGGTGGTGATCGTGAGCCATGGTTTCGCGCCCCGAATACAGTGCCCATTCAGGATGGGCAAATCGCCTCTCACCAGAACCATGCGGAGCGGCCGGACCTGGCTGGCATCACCGCGAATACCCGCCATCGAACGGAGCGCGGTGTTCCCCCCACCTGCGAGGAGAATCAGCCGGCCCGCCGAAACGTGCACACCCTCGTTCGCAATCGAGAGCTCAACATCCACGTGATCTGGCTGTGCTGCTATGCGTTGGACGGAGCCGAGAATCAGCCGCGGAGCGTGCATGGAACCCAGCACGGCGAGCAGGCTCGCTGGCTCCAGCACCGGCTCAGCCACGCGAAGGATCTGGCCCCTGACCCCGGCCAGGCCATCGGGCCTCTCAGCCTGGGGCCACGTGGTTGGCCGGGTCTGAAGCGCGAGTTTGGCGCCGAGGAGTCCGGCCAGCGAAGATGCGGAGCGATGTGTCCAGATGGCGCAGGCGTCGGCTCGCAGGGCCACGCCGGAAAGATTGGGCTCGTGGTCACCGCCGAGCATGCGACGCCACCTCGCGGGCATCTCTCGTACTGATCTCGCGGCAGATCCGGCGATGCCGCCAAGCGCGTATTTGAGCCCACCGTGGATAATGCCCTGGCTCCCGATTGTTTGCCCACAACCGAGAGCCTTCTGCTCGATGAGCCAGGCGCTACAGCCTGCTGCGTGAAGCGCGTCCAGGGTAAGCAGGCCCGCGACGCCACCTCCGATGACAAGCGCATCGAGTTGAATCGGCGGTGGGTTCACCGCTCTCGGAGTCTGGATTGCTGTGGCGTTGTGTCGGGCATGCTGTTGCGTCAATGGTACAGTGCGCCGCTTTCCATGATCTTCGGTCAATCAGACAGGGAGCCTTTCGGCATGCGACACTCCGCGGTTCTCATCCCCGGTGACGGGATCGGTCCAGAAGTCACCAGTGCAGCCCGATTTGTACTTGAAGAGGCAGGGGCAGAGATCGACTGGCATGTGCATCACGCAGGGCTCGCCGCAGTTGAGAGGGGCTCCACAGAAACGCTTCCGAGTGCGACCGTCGAGGCCGTTCTCGCCCACCGAGTCGCTCTGAAGGGGCCGTGTACGACGCCCATTGGGGAGGGATTCACTTCGGTCAACGTGGCGCTTCGGAAGAGATTGAATCTGTTTGGGGCGGTCCGACCCGTGCGAAGCTTGGCCGGCGTGCCTACCCGCTTCAGTGACCCTGGCGTGGACATTGTCGTCGTCCGTGAGAACACCGAGGGGCTCTACGCCGGGATCGAGAATCTGATTACAACTGGCGTCGTGACGAGCCTCAAGGTTGTGACTGAAGAAGCCAGCCGTCGCATTGCTCGCTTTGCGCTTGACTATGCAGTGAACCGTGGCCGGCGCAAGGTCACAGTGCTGCACAAGGCCAACATCATGAAACTCGGTGATGGTCTGTTCGTGCGGTGTTGCCGGGAGGAGGCGCAGAATTACATGGACCGCATTCAATACGAGGAACTCATCATTGATGCCGGGAGCATGCGGATTGTGCAGCGGCCGGAGGACTTCGATGTGCTGCTCTGCGAGAACCTGTACGGCGATGTGATGAGTGATCTCTGCGCTGGTCTGGTAGGCGGGCTTGGTGTGACCCCTGGAGCCAACTATGGGGGAGACCATGCGGCAGTGTTTGAGGCAGTCCACGGTTCGGCCCCGGATATCGCTGGTGAGGGTGTCGCCAATCCCCTGGCAGTCATTATGAGTGGCGTCATGTTGTTGCGTCATCTGGCAGCCGCCACCGGTGACGATCGATGTGAATCCGTTGCAGATCGAATCCGCGATGCCTACAACGCATGCCTTCTGGCGGGGCACAAGACGCGTGACTTGGATGGCGAGCTCGGGACTCAGCAATTCGCGCAGGCTGTTGTCGATCACATGGCGGTGCAGGCGTGAGTAGCTTCACCGACTGGGAAATCCCGGGAAGCAGGGGACTTCCGATTCGCGGCAGCACGCATCTTCCCAGTGGAGATCCCAGGGCCGTGCTGGTCGTGATTCACGGGTTCAAGGGGTACAAGGAGTACGGGATGTTCCCATGGCTCGCTGCGAAGTTTGCAGCGGCGGGGCATGTCGTACACCGGGTCAACCTGTCGCACTCGGGAATGGATCACGGGCACGGCGATTTCGACGACCGCGTTTTCGTTCAAGACACATGGAGTCGCGGAGTCGAAGATGTCGTGGCACTGTTGACGGGGATTGATCGTGGCCGACTCGCTGGGCAGGGCCGTGGGGCGGTGCTGCTCGGCCACAGCCGTGGAGGCGCGGTGAGTTTGCTTGCCGCAGGTCGCCACGGGCGTGATGAAGCCTTTGCTCCGGTGACGGGCATTCTCTCGCTTTCCAGCCCTGCCTCTCTCAACAGAATGAGCGACTCGGAACAGGCTGCCCTGCTTGAGGCTGGTCAGGCAGAGACGCCGTCGTCCAGAACGGGGCAAACGCTGCATGTCGGCGCTGGGTGGCTACAGGAGCAGCTTGATGATCCGATTGGGCACGATCTTCTGCGCCAAGTTGGAGAGATTACATGCCCGATCGGGGTGATTCACGGTTCTGAGGATCCCACCGTCGCCCCAAGTGATGCTGTGACGCTCGCGCAGGCCAACCCAGGCAAAGTTCGAGTTCATGTGGTTCCCGGCGGGGACCATGTATTCAATACGCCCAACCCGTTCCCCCCTGACGGGGATCCGTCTCCGCAACTTGCTGAGGTTCTGAGCGTCAGTTCAGAGTGGCTTGACCAGTGGGTGCAATGACGGTGCCTGACTCTCAGACGATCGCCGCAGACTGATCGACTGTCTCGACCACCGGAGGTTCCGGCTCTTCGCTGGCACGAACCGTTGCTGCGGCACTGATGCGTCCGTCATCACCAACCTCATCGACGCGGACGGTGACCCGCTTGGACACTCCTCGCTCTGGCTGCGTCACACCGTAGAGCCGGTCGCATGCGAGCATCGTTTGTTTGTTGTGCGTGATGACGATGAAGTGGCTGCGATCAAGGAACTGGTTCAGCGTGGTGCAGAATCGGCTGACATTGGCATCATCAAGTGCCGCATCGACTTCATCGAGGATGCAGAACGGTGCGGGGCGTGACTTGAAAATGGCGAGTAGCAGGGCGACGGCGGTCATGGTCTTCTCGCCGCCGGAGAGTTGGCTGATGACCCGCGGTTCCTTGCCTGGAGGCTTGGCTTTGATCTCGATTCCGGACTCCAGCATGTCAACATTGCCATCTTCGTCCGGGACGAGGTACAGGTCAGCGTTTCCGCCGCCGAACAGTTGCCGGAAGAGACCGGCAGCGCCGGCGAAGTGGTCACGCACCTTGGCAAATGTCTCTTCGAATCTGGTCCGACTGGCGACTTCAAGTTCGTCGATCAGGGCTTCGAGTTGTTGGCGAGCGTGATCGATATCAGCAACCTGTTCGATCAGTCCTTCGTTTCGGGCTTCGAGATGTTGCTCTTCCTCGATCGAATCGATGTTGACGTTGCCGAGGTTCTTGATCTGATCTCGAAGCTCGACAACTTCGGCATTGGCGGCTTCGCGGTCGACTTCAATCTCTGCGGCACCTGATTTCCATTCGGGGAATTCGGTCGAAAGGTCAATGCCGAGTTCATCAAGGGTTCGCTCTTCCAGATTCTCTCGATTGACTTCCGCTTCTCGTCGGGTCAGTTCCAAGGCATGATGGTCCCGCTCAAGAATGGAGTTTCGCTTGCGCGCCGCGTCGAGCGACTCTTTGGCCTCGGCCAGCGCCAGATCAGCCTGTTTGACGGCCTCCGTTGTCGCATCCTTCTCCCTGGCTGCCTGTTCTGCCGCTCGCTGGCTGGAGGTGTACAGGCTGTTGGCCTTCTCGATTCCTCCATCGTACTGGTCCAGCTGCGCAGATCGGCGTGCCAGTTGAGATCGCGTCGATCGCTGCCGATCCTCTTCGGCATCAATCGCGGCTTCCAGATGGCGTCGTGAGCGTTGTGTGGATTGGTGCTGTTCGGCGAGCCGTCCATTGTCGACGCGGGCCGCTGCGAGCGACTCCTGCGACTCATGAAGCGTCGCGCGGTGTTGCTCGGCTCGCCGCTCAAGATCAGCGATTCCCGCCTCGGCCTCCGCGAGTGCTTTGCCAAGTCGATCGGATTCGGCGGCAAGGAGGTCACGCTGCGCGGACAAATCAGCTCGCCGCACTTGAAGATCACGGCGTTCGTCCTCAATCTCAGACCGCTCATGCTGGAGCCGCGTCATCTCGTTGCCGATGCCCTGCAGGCCATATTCCAGATCGACGACCTGGTTACTTGCCTGCTGTAGCGCATCGGCGGCATTGCGTCGTCGCCGATCTGCTTCAGAAGACGCCGTTTTCAGACCGTCGAGATCGCGCTCCAGCCCCGCAATGCGAATGTCAAACGCGCACACGGAGGCTTCCAGATCCTCCATTTCCATGCGGCGTGAGATCCAGCCTGCCGCAGCGGGTTGGCCAATGCGGATGCGCCCATCCGGTTCGATGACCTCGCCACTGATTGCCGCAAGCCTCCAGTTTCGCATCGAGGCGCGAGACAGGTGCAACGCTTGCTCAAACGTGGGTACGACTGCGGTGCGCCCGAGCAGCCTCGTGGAGATTCCTCGGGCTTCGGGGCGAACCTCGACAAGATCGAGCGCATGCTGCACACCATCGAGGCCTGGCGGAAGGGGGGTGCGGTGTGGGCCGTTCTCCGGTTCGCCTCCAACTGCGCACACGAGGCTCAGTCCCTGTTCGCGGCACCAGTCGACCAGTCCGGAAGCGGCTGTGTCATCGCGTGTGATGACGACTTCAACGTCACGCCCCAGGATGGTCTCGATCAGGTTGGCCCATTCGCGAGAAGTGTGGACACAGTCACCGAGCACGCCGATGAGATTTTGGCCAGACTCATCGAGAGCTCGCTTGACGTCATCGCCAAGTCCTTCGTGGGCGTGCTGCATTTCCACCAGCAGGTGCAGTCTGGACCCTGCGGCTGCCCGGTCGTGGCGTACATCAGCCAACGCATCCGCAATGGTGTCATGCCGCTTGCCGAGATCGGTTGCGTCATCATCATGGCGACGAAGATTCTGTTCGGCTTCCTCGACCTGAGATCTGACCGAGTTCAGCGATTCGTTGTGTGAGTTTCTTCGATTCTCCGCTGCATCAAGTTCTTCGTTGACAGATGTGATTCTCGGTTCGACGCGACCCAACTGCTCGTCGATGCCAAGCAGCCGCTCGGCCGTTGCGGAATGATCTGCCTGAGCGGTGGCTTGACGCTCCGCGATGTTCGCTTGACTGCGGCGTGCTTCTCTGAGGGATGCCGACGCCTCTTCAACATCGTGCCTGGTCGTCGAGACGGCTTCCGCCAGCTGCGCGAGCCGAGTTTCCGAGGCAGCCAATTGCGCCTCGATTGTGGTGGCCTCGCTGGTGAGCCGCTCGAGTTCGTCTGCAAGTTCGGCGGTTCTGGATTCAATCTCAACCAGCGTCTCCCGGTCGGTCTTGATCTGATCTGCTGCGTCCTGGCGTTGCTGCGAGATGAACTGAACTTGCTGGAGCGCTCGCTCCGCAGCGGCTTCCTGCTCGGTGACGCTGCGCTCAAGTTCCAAGCGCGTGTCCACCGCTTCGTGCCGGCGGATGTCGGCGTCCTGCTGGGCGTCCTCAAGTTCAGTGAGGGTTGCCTGCAACCCGCCTCGTTGTTGTGCGAGATCTGCGAGTCGGCTGGTCAGTCCGATGAGCCGATCCTGCAACTCGTCAAACTGATCGAATACCAGATCACGCCGAAGTTCGCGGTATCGGGCATCGAGTTCCTGGAAGGTCCGTGCCTTGCGAGCCTGGCCCCTGACGAGCCGGAGTCGCCGCTCGGTGTTTTCGAGTTGCTCCCGAACCCGCACAAGATTGACTTCGGTGCGTTCGAGCTTTCGCTGAGATTCGACACGGCGTAACTTGAAGCGTGCAACGCCTGCTGCCTCTTCAAGAATAGTCCTGCGTTCCGTAGGGCTTGCCTGGAGCATGGCCGAGACGCGTCCCTGCTCGATGATGCAGTAGGCAGCATTTCCGATGCCGGTATCGAGGAAGAGATCCTTGACATCCTTGAGCCGTACCTTGTGGTCATTGATGATGTACTCACTGCGGCCATCACGGTACAGGCGCCGGCCGACCGCAACCTGGTCGGTGTCGACCGAGAGGCCACGGCGACCAGCGGCAATCGTTGCCTTTGGATCGATGATCGGATTGTCGAACGTGAGCGTGACCGAAGCCATGCCAATCGGCTTTCTGCCAGCCGATCCTGCGAAGATGACGTCGAGCATTGCGCCGCCGCGGAGACTCTTGGCAGATCGTTCGCCGAGCACCCATTTGACGGCATCTACGACGTTGGACTTGCCGCAGCCATTGGGCCCCACAATGCCCACCTTGGGCTCGTCGAACTGAAAATCGACAGTGTCGGCGAAGGACTTGAACCCTGATACTGTGACGTTGGTCAGACGCATTGGCTGTGTTGGACCTCCGTGTCCAGACCCCGTCCGTCCTGAACGGGTCCCCGATTCGAGATTGCCAGCGAGCACCCGTCGCCGGTGCCCGCACTATATGTCGTCCGGTGCCTGTTTGATACGCCAGAATCCGCGTTTTCCGGGGCCAGAGGGTTGATTGGGGCCCGAAATGGGGGGCGCCAATGGCAGGACTCCGCCCAATTGGTCATTCGGGTCTTGGAAGGTACTCGCTGGCCGTGGCCGCGCGGCGCAATTCAGCGAGGGCTCGGTCCTGCTGGGCCTTGAAGTCAGCTGCAACGTAGCGCCGCTTCCAAAGCGCGTGGAGCACGCCAACGACCTTGCTGTAGGTGAGGCCAAGGCCCGGTGTTGGATCCTCGATGGTCGGCGCGTGCCCGAGTAGCAGGATCATTTCCCGCAGATTTGCAGCCACCTGATTGACTTCGGCCGGCCCTTGAGGATGGACCCGGTGAAAGACTTCGATGGCGTTGCCGTCGGGCGCTTCTCGCATGAGAAGTGTGTTGTCCCACAGGCCAAGTGCCATTGGTTGTTCGATCGGCACCTCTTCACCAAGTACGACAATCCTGGGGGCACGGACCTGGGTGACATAGATGGCTGGAAAGGCGGATGCCACCTGATGTAACTCAAATCGGCCCGGCACCAGATGCCGATGGACTGCCGGAGATCTGAGTTTCTCAAGAGCTTCGTAGGCGCGAAGTCTCACTTCCACGCTCTCATCATTGAGGGCCGAGCGGAGCACGTCCTCGGTGCGCGGATCTGAAGGAAGTTTGGCCAGCAGCGTGGTGCTCTCGAGCCGTTCTGCCAGCGTGCCTTCGGCAAGCATGTGGCGAAGTGACTCGGCGGCAATGGCGTCACCGAGTTCAGCTCCCGCTCGGAGGGCTGCGAGGCGTGGGAGCGCTTCCGGGTAGTCATAGAGTTTGCGAACCATCGGCAACGCCTGCGGGCCCATAGCGACCCATCGCCAGTAGGCAGAGGGCGCTTGAGACGGGTCACGCTGAAGCGATCTTCGGATGGTGTTCGCAACACGGTCCGTGTCGGTCTGTCGTAGCGTGATATGCCGCACGATGTGGACGAAGTCGTTGGGCGTTTCCCGCATCGACGGTGGCACAGTCAATTCGATGGCAGCATCGTTCACAGCATGGGCTGTCGTTCGGGCCTGTCCCCTTTCAAGCGGGAATCGGCGATTGATAGCGTCCTGAATCACGCGAATGCGGGCGTGGCTTGGGTTGATCATGCGCAGCTTGAGCGGCATGTCTTCGAGGACCTGGCCTCCATTGAGGATTCGCCCTTGAAGGGTGTTGATGTCGCCAGCGGAGACATCTTCACGCTCAAGAAACGGATTGAGAAAGATCGGACCAGCGGCCTGTCCCAGGATTCGAGCCTGTCTGTCGCCGGTCAGCAGCGGGCCAGGACTCATGTCCGTCGTGTAGAGGCGGCCGCCTTCAAGGCTTGTGGTACCGGTACGCGGATCGGCATAGACGTGGACATCAAAGGTCGTTCCCGGGAGTATCTCTGGCAGTCTCCCCGAGGCACTCGGCGGAGTGCGGCGTCGTCCAACAGCCCCCGGCGGCACGACACCTTCCACGATGACAACCGCAGTGTCCTGTGAATCGAGCATAGACTCGGGAGTCAGGCCGCCGAAACCGCTGCGTTCGCTACCGATTCCTTGTCTGGCCATGAGTTGGAGCATGTGGGCTCGCACATTCGGCGGAGCGTCGCGGGAGCCGGTGCCATCAAGTCCTACGACGAGGCCATACCCGCGAATGCGAACCGGGCGATAGGTAGGGCTTGTGCTGTCATCCCAGCCCAGAATGACCGTATCGGCGCCGACGGTTCCCCGCATGATGCTCGCCGTTTCCAGCCCATCGAGCTGCTTGATTGTTGACGAGGCCTGCGGTCGTGGCCGAGCCCGTTCGACGGAACTGCAACTCATCGCGGCAGCCGCCGCAAGCGAGAGAAGGACCGGAATGGTGTGACGGGTGGCAGACATATGGGATTCGCTCGAAGCAACGTACGCAGAATCCACAAGTCTAGCAGGATGGCCCCCAGAGGCACTTCGCAGGGGGCCCTGCCTGGCAGGGCACCCATCGGTGCGGGGCAACCGCACACGGAGGGTCTGAGCGGCCTGAAGGGGGCTCTCTATGGATTGAATGAGACTTCAGCGTGCTGTCAGGCAGCTTTGGCGTTGACTCGGTTCTCGTGATCCGACTGCCACAGCACAGCGTCCTGTCGCTTTGGAAAGCGGGCAAGAATGATCGGGACCGGCGTTCGCGTGCAGACCGCCCAAGAAGTGCCGATCTGAAGCAGCATGGTCTTGGTTGAGGGAGCGGTTGGTTCGGGCGAGTAGGCGGACATGAATAGGTCTCCAGCAGTCTGTGTCACCAAAGTGATTCTGAGGATGGCCAGCATGACCATTCTCGTCCCCCCATCTATTGGGAAGACAACCGGCACATGTGAGCCATTTCAATCAATTGGCACTTCTTCCTTCGGATTGTGACTGCGTGATCCACAACCCGGGCTGTTATCGGCTCCGGAGCGCCGTCGCAGTGGCTGCGAGCCAGTCGTCATCGGGCATGGCCCACGGGCGAAACTTCTCGATGACGCCGGTCTCCTCGCGGTGAATGATCGCGCGACCAGGCCCCAGATCGGCCGCAGCGGTCGAATCGATCAGCTGGCCGGAGTCATTCCCACCCATCTGGAACAGCACTTTGATGTCGAACTCCCGTTGGCTGGCACGGCTCAGGCCGCGGTTGACGTTGTTCAACCCATCGAACCACAGCATGGAGTGCATGCCCACGATCGGACCTTCGCGGAGAATGTCTGCAAGCTGGCGATCCGGTTTTGGCGCGACTTCCTCGTCCGTTGAGAAGGCGTAATCATCGTCAGATGGCCTGAGCGGCGAAATTCGATTGGGTTCCAGGCCCACGATCAGAATGGTGGCTTTCTCTGTCCGCCCACCATCTGCGCGGGATGCCAGGATTGTACTGAGGCGATTCATTTCATCTTCTACATTGCGGGCCGTCACACGAGTGGTCTGATGCGGGAGCAAAGCCGCAAACTGCGCCAACCGGCCGGAGAACAAGGCATCGGGGGGTGAGCCGTCGAAGATCCAGATCATCAGTCCGGGCTCATCCGGCGACTCGGTTGGCTTCAGTGTGGCCGCAGCTTGAAGCAGTGACGCTGCGAGCACCGCGTTGGCGTTGTCCGGGTTCTGTCCGACGAGCAGCGTGTTGCAGCCGGTTCGCGGCTGCAGTTGAAGTGTTGTCTGATCCTTGATGGCGATGGGATCGCCGAGAGTGAGATCCAGTGAAGTTGGCGTGTCATCAACCCAGACACTGTCAAGGAGTCTCAGGATGCCCGGATCTGCGGAGAGGATCGACGGGATGTTGCCTCGGAATACAAACTGGTCCCGATCGGAGGAGGGAAACCTCGATGTGTCGAGCGTAGTGATCTCGTTGAGCGCCTCGTCTCGATCTCGATCATCGAGCCAGACCACCTGAAATGGCGAATTGCCCTCGATCTTGCCGCCAGCGTCGTTGTAGATGGCATCACCGGGTCGCCTCAGCAGCCTGGCCGCAGGATTGTCATCGCTCAAGATCAGATACGAGTCCGCCTCGGCGCATTGCAATGCGACCCGCACTCCCATCTGTCCGAGCGTACTCCTGGCAAGCGAGAATGCCCCATCAAGGGTTTGAGATCCCATCAGGACGTGCATGCCAAACGCCCGGCCCTGGCGAACGAGTCGATCGAGCAGCAGCGATGCCTCTTGGGCAAGGGCGTCGTCGTTGACAAAGAACTCCTGAAACTCATCCACGATGAGAAGCAGTCGTGGCATTGGGTCTGATGAGTGGGCTCGCCAGCCGGGGAGGTCCTGGACTCCGGCATCGCGGAAGAGATCTCCACGGCGACAGAGCTCTCGATCAAGTCGTCGCAGCACACTGAGGCCGAATTCGCGATCGCTCTCGATGGCAACAACGCGGGCGTGTGGCAGCCCGTGAACTGCGTACGTCTGAAATTCGACACCTTTCTTGAAGTCAACGAGGTAGAACTCGACTTCATCAGGTGAGTACCACATTGCGAGATTGGTGATCAGCACGTGCAAAAGGGTTGACTTGCCCGATCCTGTGCGGCCTGCGATCAGCGCGTGTTGTGTCGTACCCCTGCCGAGGCGAAGCTCCTGGAAACGCGTGGCGCCGCTCTGCCCCAGCGCGACTCGCAGGTCATCTGTCGATGACCGACTCCAGAACTCATCTGCCGATGGCGCCACCAACGAGAACGGAACCTCCACCCGATTGGCCCCAGCGCATGCCTCCCCATACTGCGTCACGATTGTCGTAAGCAAGTCATCCGGGGGCGGCGTGTCAGGTGTGAATGTGAAGTCACCCAGGGGCGGGCTGAGAACCGACCAGCCCATTTCGGTTGCTGTGACTCGGACGCGATGCTCATCCCAGTCCGTGTCCCTCAAGAGGTCGGGGACTTCTCGCGAAGGGTCGTGAATGAGGCATGCGAACACACCGCAACGTGGTCCGCTGGAGAGAATGCTTGCCAGCCGCCGCGCGGCGGTCTCGGTGATTCCCTCCGGGTAGTCGGTCAGGACCAGTATGTGGTACGGCTCTGCAATCTGACCGGCGGCTCGGTTGTAGTCGTCGATCGTGGCGTATTCGTTTCTGAGATAGGTCTGGATGACCTTCTCCATGTGCTCGGTGATGTCGGCGAGTTTCTGCTCGAGGTGGCGAGGTTCCGTCCACACGCGCTCAAGAACGCCAGCGTCTTCATGGTCTGCGAGGTGCATGAATCCCGCGAATGTCTGCCCAATGCCAACCGGATCGAAGAGGGTCAATCGGATCCGGCCTGCGGGCAGGGTGGTCAAGGTACGTGCGAGAAGCGATTGGGCAAGAGCGATGGCTTCGCCTCGTCTGGACTCGGTGTGCTCCAGAATCAGAGATCCGCGACCATGGAAGTCCAGAGCGAGTGGAAGATCGAGAAGGAGGGGCCCGTGCCACGTGAACCGTGAGTCATCTGGAAGTTCCATGTCGACTGCTGGGACGTCGAATCGAATTGTCCCGATCCCGACATCGCCGTTGAAACTCGTGGGCGGCTTCCATGCGGTCCAATCGCCATCCCATGTCGGCCAGTGTGGAGCGAGTGAGGTCTGCAGCTCATCAATGCGTCTCAGGTTCTCAGCGATCTCATCCTCGACAGCAGCCCAGTGATCCGCCGCTTCGGTCCAGGCGGCGGTCTTTGCGGCACGCGCTGCTTCGCACGCGTCTGTCGCCTTGGCCTGGATGGCGAGTCTTTCGCTGCTCAGCTCTGAGGCAACCTGTTTCAGGGTGCCATCCAGAGTCGCCTTGCACTCCGCGAGACGAGATTCCCTCTTTTTCTCAGCGTTCTCCAATGCCTGATCAATGTGCGACTGCAGTTTCTCCAACCGCCGCCGCGCTCGTGGTCCTGCCGTATCAAGGTGTCGGTCTCGTTCGCTCGCTGCGGAGCTTCTTCTGCTATCTCGCTCCTTCCGCGATTCATGTTCCTTGTGTTGGAATTGCATATCGGCCACCTGGAGTCGCCGGCGCGCCAATTCACAGCCCTGCAGGGTGAGTTGCTCCGCCCGAATCACTTTTGTTCGTGCGGATGAGCGAATGCCGAGTCGCACGGCGATGAAGATGGCGATGCCAATCGCGGCTCCACTTGACAGGCTTACGGCCAGCGCATCCAGCAGCACGCCGAGCGTGGCACCGATGGCAATTGGGACGAGGAGCCCTGTGTACTGCGTGACTCGCCGTACCACTCGGTCACGCAAAGTGCCTTGCAGGTGCTCAAGGAGCTGCTCTGCGGCATCCTGTCGCCGTTCGATTTCCTCGTCACTTGCCGACTCGGGGCCTTCGAATGGCTGCAAAGTGATTTCGTCGCCTGTGGGCATACCGAGGCGGGTTCGCCATGCGGCAGCTCTCTCGATCACATCCCGCTGTCTCCAGTCGGCTTCGGCAGCGAGCTGTGCAGCGTGCCGCTGGTTACCGGCCGTGCCTTCGATGTCTGCTTCATAAAGCGTCTCTGCCAGCCAGCTCGCCTCCGCCTCCTTTGAGGCCGCTGAGCTTCGAAGGCTCGTCGCCTCGTCCAGAATCACCGCTCGCCGCTCATCGCCTTGCTTGTTCAGATCACGGTGTGTGGTTTCCCAGCGGCGACGGACATCGGCGGTCGACTTCTCGAATGTGCTGTGTGCATTCTGGGTGATCTGTTCGGCGCGTTGTTCCACATGGGCAAGATCACGCTCCTCGCGCAGGGTGACCGACTTCAAGCGATCCTCCATCGTGTCCTCTGCAGACTTGCACCCGGTCGCGGTACGCTCCAGCAGCGCCAGTGTCGCGGTCAGTGTGTGCTGTACGAGGTCAATGAGCCTTGGCTTCGACATGGGGGAAGGGGATTCCTTGGAGGAGTTGCAGCGATTATGCCATACCTTGGTTCGGTCGCGGGGGTTACCCACAGTCGCGTTCGACCCGGTGGACGATCTCATTCATGGCCTCCAGCGCCGAGTCGGCATTGCGTTGCGCTTGCTGAAGCGGCAGGATGAATCGCTCTCCCAAGACGCGGTGCTGGGAGTCGCTCCACTGCTGGCCCGCACGCTCCCACGCAAGCACCAATGCGCGGCACCCCTCTCGCAATCTGGCCCGTTCGGAATTGAGATTCACGTGTCAGTCTCCTCAGACTCTGATGGCTGTGCTGTGCCCCCTCGAGCACGGGATTGAGGCGTGCTGGCTCCCGTGGCCTCGCCGCTTGTCTCGGGCAGGGGAGGGGCGACTTCGACGTACCCTTCCAGATGTCGGATCAGTTCAGTGAGCCACCGGGATGCCTTTGGAAGATCCGCCTCTGCCGCCGTGGCGAGTGGGCGCAGACCGCCTCGAAACAATGTGACCTGCCGGTCCAACTCGCGTGACCAGTGGGCAATCACCTTGAGTTTCTCGGTCGCTTCGTCGGCAGCAGCCTTGGCTCGACGGATGGCTCGCTGTTGATCGACGAAGCTACGGGGGTCGGCGTCTGGGCGAGAGATCTTGGCGCGTTCAAGATCGCTCCGCGCGGAGGCGAGACGCTGGTTTCTCTTTCGCTGTTGAGTTCTCCAGTGCTGCAGCTGCGGACCTTGAACCCATGCCAGCAGTCTGGTAGTTCGGCTCACGCACTCATCGAGAGTTCTGGAAAGGGCCTCGCTCGTCTCGATGATTTGCCCTCGAAGTTCTGCGATCGCATCGATGCTCTGAACATTTGCCTGGTCGCGCATCGTGGTTCTATCGTTGGTTGAGGTAGTCGTCGGCTCGTTGCGCCTTTCTCAGGAGGAACGGCACGTGTTCTGAGACGTCGCTGCGGAATCGGCCAAGTGTGCGCATCGTGTGTTCGAATTCCTCGGAGAACTTCTGATGTTCCTGATCTCGCCAACTCTGACCGAGCGTTCGGTGGCGAGACATAAGCGCATTCATTTGCTCGTGCATCGTGTCCGTGAATCGCTTGAGTTCACTTGCGAATCGTCTTACTTCGTCCGGATCAATGATCGCCTTGGCCATTTGAAAGAGGCTCCTTGTCAAGTGCTTGGATCAGCACGTTGATCCAGACACGGTAGCACTCGGACTCGGGCGAGGCGAGAAAGTCTCCTACGGGGTCTCATCGGCGCTCGATTCGTCGCCGGTGCTCCCGTCGGTCGGGCCGAAGAGCCGGTCCCACGATCCTTTGACACCGCCGCGGACGGTGCCTCGGACGGAGACGTATCGAGCTGCGGCGATGTCGAGTGTGCCTTCAATGACGCAGTCGGGGTGGATGTCCAGGGTCTTGCCAAGGAATGAGACGTTTCCGGTATAGCTGCCCATGAGGGTGGCTTCGCCGCCGAGGAGGGCAATGTCGCAGCTTGCTCCGTGCAGTGTGATGTCACTGGCAAAGATGAGTGTTGGCGATTCGATTGCGGTGTCTTCGGTTATTGCAGATCCGTCCAGCTGCTCCCATCCCTGATTCAGGAACCTGGCCTCGTATGCGGTGACAAAGGCATTGAGTCTCCATGCGGACACGGCGACCAGAATGGCGCCAGTCATGAGAATGCCAGCAAGCGCGACGCATCCGATGTGGTTTCGAAGGCGAGGCGCCGGAGTTGGCTGAGCCACGTTCGGTGGTGCGGCGACGAGGGGTTGATCCTCGGATTGAATTTCAGGGGGCTGGGTCATGATTGCTCGGCGGTTCGACCAGCGTGGAGCCGGCGGTTGACACCGTACAGCACGAGCGCTGCTGGCACGGGGAGGAGCCACGGCCATGCGGCGGAGAACGGTGGGATGGGATCGGCGGCGGTGAAAGACCAATGCAGGAACTCGCGGGCTGTATCGGTTGACACGGCTGTACTCACATCCCACATTCCCGCCGATGGGAGCACGAACTTTGCAGCATGCAGCAAGCGGTTTTCGGCTTGTGCCCTGGTTGCCGAAGCGTTGAGCGTCGTGCCAGTGTCGCGGTGCAAGAGGGTCAGATCGACCTTCGCATCGAGAACGGGTATGCCATCTTTGAGAGTTTGGATCATGACTGAAACATCAACAGGACCTTGTCGCAGGGGCGTCGGGTCGGACATGACCGTGATTCGCCAGGGCCCTTGGACTTCGCTGGCCCGCACCAGACCGCTGTCGGCATCCGCGGTTGTCGCCAGGGCGAGGAGGATGATCGCAGCGAGACGCTTCATGGGAGAATCGTCCCTCGCATCTGCATCGGCTGGAGGGTGATCCAGACGCCGATGATAAAGAGCAGGAGCGCCGGGAGTGCCATGATCGCCGTGGCGAGACTGTGACGCCTCATGACTGCAGTCCTGGCGACTCGGTGTACTGCTATAACCGTCAGGACGAAGCCAGCGTCGAGCAGCAGCAACTCCAGCGGTAGCAACCAGGTCGGTATGTTGAGGCAGCACGCCAGCACCCACGCGGGCTCCCCAAGATCGAGGCCGACATCCGCGGCAAGCCGCTGAGAGACCGGGACGATTGTGCCCAGGCTGGTAAAGAAGTGGAACAGCATATGGACGACCCACATTGCGAATCCAACGGGTACAAGGGCAAATGCGAGGCGGCATGTTGCAGGCAGCACGCGCTCATTGAGTCCGCTCACCGCAGCTGCTGCCAGGGCGGTGACAGGCAGCACGATCAGGGGCAGTAGTACCGCAATGGAAAGAAGAACCAGCGTGGCGCCGAGGATTGGGGTCGCTGCGCCGATAGCTGCGGTGAATCGATCCTCCAGATCGAGGACGGGACCGACCATACCGAGGGCATTGGCGAAGGCGCCGAACGTCAGAAGCATTGCCAGTGCAGCCAAATCTGGCCGTTGGGACAGGCGGCCGATGCCTCCTCGCCACGGGTTCGTGGAAACATCATCAAGCAGTGGCCGTCGCAGGACGCCGACGTTGTCATGCGGACACGCGCGAGCGCAGTCCATGCACCACGTGCAATCGAGGTTACCTCGTTTCGCTGGAACATAGAGATCCAACTCGCAGCCGCGGCCGCCCGGCCCTCCGCGTACGCAATCGTGAGTGCTGCATGCGTCGCAGACGGTCTTGTCAATGACCGCCACATCCCGCGGCGAAGCCATCGATTCGATGAAGTGAAACTGGCCGATCGGGCAGATCCAGCGGCAGAATGCTGCGCCGCGAAAGAACGAGTCGACGGTGAACGCGGCGGCGAAATAGCCGACCACGACCCAGGCCGTCCACCACGTTGAGTCCCAAAGGCTGAATGCTTCGTAGGCCCAGAGATAGAGCAGGAGTAAGGCTGCGGCGATCCACTTGGTCTGGAGTCGTTGTGGCCACGCCCGCGTGGGTGCAAAGATGCGTTTGCCCACCTCACGCGGAATCATGAATGGACACGCCCAGCAGAAGGCGTTGCCTGCCACAAGCAGCGCGATCACGACGAGCCCACGCCAGTGCGTCCAGGGGACGACGCCGGCGAGATTCATCGGGCTCAGCGTTGGTCCCAGCAGCCCGTCGAGAACAACCGCAGCCGCGATGCCGAGCAACAGCCACTGCACAATTCGTCGCAGCAGCAGCGAGCGGAGTGCCGTGCCAAGAATGGGGAGCCTGAGCAGGTCAGACTGGGCGCGGGATCTCGGTGCGGGGCGGATGTATCCAGTGCTTCCGCCTTGAATCGGGAGCGAGTAATCAGTGGTGTGCCCCGCCGCTGGTCCGCCAGCGATCGAGGGCGCCAAAGCGAGGCGGGGTTGCAGCAACTGTTTGATAATCAGGCCGACGGGGAGCAGGAAGGCGGCTGAGCCCGCAACCCACATGACGGCGCCAGCCGCCGCTTGATCCTGCAACGTGGTGACGCCAAGGAGGCCCGGGGCAGCAGCGTAGGCGTCATAGATCGGTGATCCGAGGAACACAAAGAATGCTGAGAAGAGTGTGTTCTGCAGGTCGGCGACAAGCAGGTACGGGAGCATGGCCCACCGCGGCCACGCCGGGGTGCTTGGCCATGGTTGCACGACCGGCCACCAGAAGAGCAGCGATACGGACAAGAAAACGAAATGTTCAACCTCGTGCCAGAAGCTGTTTCGAAGCGCGAGTTCATAAGGCCCCGGGAAATGCCACACCCATGTCGCGGCGATGAAGAGCGCCAGGGCGACAACCGGATGTGTGATCCATCGGATCAGCCTGCGAAATCCGGGTGATGCGAGAAACGGTCCAAACCACTCGCTTCGAATCACGGCGGGCAGCCCGCGAAGCAATGGAATCCCGGGCATCGAGAGCAGGATGAGCGGCGGTCCGACCATCATGAGCATGACGTGCTGAACCATGTGGATCTGAAGCAGCATCGAGGCGATGGGATCGATGGGGGAGGCAATGGCCAGCCAGCAGATGGTGATACCGGCGATAAACGACACCAGCCGCCACCGCGAGAATCGATGCGGCATGGTTCGGTGCAGTCCTCGCCATCCTCGCCAATAGATCAGTACAGCGAGCAGCGAGATGGCAACAGGCCATGGTTCAATGGTCCATGAGATCAGGATGGCGCGGACCACGTCGGGCATGATCGAGAAAGGCTAGCAGGCCATCCGAACACCGCACGCCACAAGATGCCTCGAGGTGCTCAAGAGTCCGGGAGAATTGGCGGGACGGGGTCCTGCGTCGGCCGCGGATTGATCGAGTACCCGGCCCCGGGTTCGTGCTCCCACGTGTTGGTGAGTGTGAGCAGGAACGCTGTCAGTGCCGTGGTCTCTTCCGGTGACAGATGCTTGCCGTATGCGGGCATGTTGCCTCCGCCCTGGATGACCTGTCGAATCAACTGATCGCCGTTGAGCCGCGAAGCGACGTCATCGAGTGCGGGGCCTCGCTTGCCTCCTCGGCCATCGAGCATGTGACAGTTTCGGCACTGTTTGTTCTGCACGACGATGGCACCCTGAAGTTCGAGCGGTGTTCGCCCTTTGACGTACGCGGGCGGCGTAGGAATGCCACTCCAGGCGTCCATGACCGGTGACCAGGGGGCCTTGTACCCGAGATACGTGAGCGTGCTGAGCGAGAGCAGCAGCGTGATGACCGCGATGACCGAGATTGGCCGCCGCTTCCAGTGTTTTTCGCCACCGCCTGAAAGAAACGGCAGCAGCACGAGCGTGGCGATCGCCAGAATCGGGGCCCCCAGAATCAGGAAGGTCTCCATGTACGGAGGCAGGAGTGCCAGTACAGCAAAGAGCGACTGGAAGTAGAAGTCGGGGCGGGGCGCGGTTTGCACGAAGGCGGGATTCGGCTCTCCCGATGGCCCTGCCGGTCCGAACATCATGGCGCAGAAGAAGAGCAAACCAAGCGTCAGTCCGCAGGCGATCATGTCGCGTCCGGCGGCATTGGGGAAGAACGGCATGCCTCGCTTCTCGACCAGTTCGTGGTACTTCTTCTCGTAGGTGGCCTTCTCGACGAGTACGCCGGGCGTTGGTTTCTCGTTGATGCCGCATTTGATGACGAGCAGCAGGTGGAGGCCAATCAGACCGATGAGCGCGCCCGGGATGACGAACACATGAAGGGCAAAGAAGCGGCTGAGCGTCTGGCCGCCGATGATGGGGCCGCCAAGGACGAAGTGGACGAGCCCCGGTCCGATCCACGGCACACGGCCAGCCATCGACATGCCAACACCAAGTCCCCAGTAGGAGTCCTGATCCCAGCGGAGCACCTGCCCGGTGAATGCCATCCCCAGTGTGCAGAAGAAAAGTAACACGCCGCAGATCCAGGTGAGCTCTCTCGGATACTTGAACGCGCCGAAGAGAAACACTTGAATCATGTGGATGGTCATTGCGGCGACCATCAGGTGAGATCCCCACACGTGAAGTGCCCGCAGGAACCAGCCCATCTCGGCCTGGAACGTGATGTACTCAAGAGACTCAAAGGCCTGACCTGCAGATGGCACGTAGAGCAGCGAGAGCGAAATCCCGGTCACGATCTGACATATGAACAGAACGAGCGTCATCGACCCGAACACGTACCACCATTTGGCACTGCGTGGGACTGGATGCGTGATGCTCGGACCCATCACCTCGGCGAGGTGTGTGCGAGACTCCAACCATTTGAGAAGGGGGATATTCATGAATTCAGGCAGTCTGCTGCAGCGTCGGAAGCCGTCCGGCCTTGATCTGCAGCGATCCATTCTTGATGCGTGTTTCGTAGGTGTAGAGTCCTCGAGGTGGCGGCCCCGCAGCGTGTGAGCCGTCGGCGTAGTAGACGCCGCCGTGGCATGGACACATGAAGAGGTTGCTCTCAGGGAACCATCTGACAGGACAGCCAAGATGTGTGCAGTTGACTGCGAATACGGTGAACTCGCCGGAGTCTTCCCGCCGCACCCAACACGGCGTCTCGGCAACATAGCCATCCCACGGCGCGTGGAATGGGTTCACATACTTCGCCAGCCGAGTCTGACCCTTGGGATACTTCTCGGAGTCGCCAAGGTCTGTCCACTTCTGCCAGCCAGTTGATCGCCATGGGCTCAAGAGATAACCGAGGATCGGGATGGCGATCAGCACGGATGCAATCGCAGTCAGCGCGCCGCCGAGCCAGAACAGGAATCCTCGCCGAGATGGCTCGGGTCCCGAGGCATCGCCCATCATCTCCGGGTCGGGAGCACTTCGATAGTCGAACTTCTCGCCCATGGCTCAGTTCCCTCCTCGGAAGCCCGGCGCGGTGTTTCCCGACGCCGGATACGGTTGTCCGGGGAATTCAACGCGGTGCGATGTGATCCACGCCAGAACATCAGCGACCTGGCCATCGGTGAGCGGTGACAACCCTTCACGTTGCGGGACGAGCTTGCCGTTGAGATTGCCCTGCCAGTCCGGCATGCCGACATCGGGTCGACCACACACGATGGTGGCTCGAATCATCTGATCACTTGCGAGTGCCAGAAACGAACTGTCGATCGGGCTGCCCGCCATGGCCCCAACCCCGTTCTCGCCGTGACACGGGCTGCAATACGCGTTGAATACCTTGAGTCCGCGAGCGGCACTGCCAGCAGACGTCCCCCAGTTGATGATTGCAGGTGATATGGCTGCATAGGCCGGTGGAGTGGTTGCCCAGTTCGCACGCATGCCACTCACGACCGAATCAATCTGCCCCTCGGTCATCCACCCGCCGTTGTCGATCGAGTGGGGAGGCATGAGCGTGCCCTTGATGCCATCTGAAATGGTCGTCCGGAGCCAGTCGTCGGTGACGAGCGACTGATACAGGGGATCATTGAGTGGACGTGCGGGCCCCCACATGCCATCTTCGCCGTGGCATCCCTGGCAGTTCGTTGCCCAGAGAGGGGCGAAACCGTGAACGGTTTCCGGGTTGCCGCGGTTGACTTCCGGAACGGTTGGCCGGCCGGGCATCCAGTCGCAGCCCGCAGTAACGAGAAGCATCAGCAGGAGCAGGCGGTTCATGAGTCGCCCCCCTTGCCCTGTGTTTCAAGGTCGAATCGATCCAGGTAATGCCAGTTCTGCATGGTGCCGATCTTCTCATTGCGAATGATCCACCAGCCGGTTGTGATCCCGAAGATCACTTGTGATGCGATGAACCAAAGCCACTCAATGTGGGTGCCGAGGGCAGGGTTGATGACCGAGATGGTTGCCCAGGTGAGGCCCGACCAGATGAGCGGCACGACAATCGCGGCGAACAGGAGCGTTCCTCGCGGAACAAGCGGGAGGATGACCCCGTACAGCAGTCCAACCGCGATCGACATGACCCCCTGAATAATGATCCCAACGACGAGCGCCTCGGTTTGGAAGGCGCACAGCTCTTCCATCGACATGTCGGCGATTCCTGAGAGCAGTGTCCCGGCCAGAATGTTGACGGCATACCAGAGCGATCCGTGTGAGATGAGGCCCCAGACCACAGCGAAGATCGCCATGACCGCCCCGCCGATCAGTCCGCCGATGACGCCATCACGGTATCGATGGATCTCCATTGGAATTCGCGCCCGGTGGGTTGTGTCGCCAACGAGGTGATCTACGGCACCAGTTCGCGGAACGATCGGCGTCGGTTTCTCTTCGGCTGGGGTTGCGAGCATTTCCAGCGAGGCGGGATTGGCGTTTCTGAACCAGTCGATGGCGCCTGCCATGAGGGCGACGAATCCGACAACTGCGACGATCCAGTTGGTGACGATGCCTGCGGCCATCAGTGTGAATCCGAAAGCGCAGATCATCGGCCCGGCGGTCGGCTGCGGCAATTCAATGCCGTGGGGTTTCTCGTTGTGAGGTGTGCTGCTCATGAGACCGGCATGTTTCCAAAGACGTACACGACGAAGAACACGACGATCCAGATGCCGTCGACAAAGTGCCAGTACCAGGACACGAGATCCACCTTCTCGACGTTGCGAGGCGTGACGTGTCCGAGCAGGGCCAGTACAAGAACCAACGTCAGAACGATCAGCCCCATCGTGACATGAAAGGCGTGAAATCCAACGAGCGTATAAAAGCCGCTGCCGAAGAGATTCGTCCCCATCCACACGCCGTCATTGACGATCATGTCATACCACTCGAAGCCTGTGCCGACGAGGAACTCGGCGCCGCACAGAACGGTGAGCGCCCACCAGAAGATAAATGCGCCCATGCGTCCTTTTCGCATTGACCGGATGGCGAGCCAGATCCAGACGCTGCTGATGAGCAGGAAGATGCTGTTGAAGAGAACTTTCAGCGGCGCGATCGAAACGTCGAGGACCTCCTGCGGATAGGGGCCATTGATGTCGCGGCCAATGTAGAAGACGTAGGCGGCGATCAGCGTTCCGAAGAAGGCAATCTCGGAGATGATCATGCATGCGATGCCGATCTTCCCGTTGACGATGCCGTCCTGAGGAAGTGCTTCCGGTGGAGCCAGTGTTGCGGGGGCGGTTGTCATGGTCGTGTCCTCGGCATCACTCGTATTTCCAATCTGGATCATCCGGATGCTTGAGGTCCCACAGAGGACGGCGGCTGTGCACGACGGGGTCTTCCTCGAAGTTGTGCGGTGGTGGCGGCGATGTCGTGGACCATTCCAGTGTCCAGGCATCCCACGGGTCGTCGCCAGCCTTCTTGCCCTTGAAGAGTGAGTGCACCAGATTCAATGCGAACAGGGCGAACCCGAGAATCTGAACAATCACGCCAAGTGACGTAAGCAGGTTCCAGAAGTCCCATCCTCGGTCGGTGTGGTAGGTGTAGACCCGCCTTGGCATTCCGAGGAACCCGGAGACGTGCATCGCGCCAAACGTGATGTTGAATCCAATGACGAGCAGCCAGAACTGCCACTTGCCGAGTGTCTCGTTCATCATGCGGCCCGTGACCTTGGGGAACCAGTAGAACACGGCTGCGAAAATGGCAAAGACGAGTCCGCCGAAGAGCACGTAGTGGAAGTGGCCGACGACAAAGTAGGAGTCACTGACCTGCCAATCAAACGGGACGGTGGCGAGGAAGATGCCGGTGAGTCCGCCCAGGAGGAATTGGCACAGGAAGCCGGTGGAGTAGAGCATCGGCGTGTCGAACCGGATGCGTCCCCCGATCATCGTGGCGACCCAGTTGAACATCTTGATGCCGGTCGGTACGCCGACCAGCATGGTTGATCCCATGAAGATCGCGTTGAGCATCGGGCTCAACCCGACGACGAACATGTGGTGAACCCATACGCCGACACTGATGAACCCGATTGCCACCGTGGCGGCCACCATGAGCGGATAGCCGAAGATCACTTTGCGGCTGAAGACCGGAATGATCTCCGTGACAAAGGCGAAGCCCGGCAGGATCAGAATGTACACCTCCGGATGCCCGAAGAACCAGAACAGATTCTGCCAGAGCAACGCAGAGCCTCCCGCCTGGGCGTCGAAGAAGTGAGCGCCAAGCAGGCGATCGAAGAGCAGCAGAATCTGGGCGGCGGCCAGTGGGGGGAGGGCGATCAGAATGAGCACGCAATCCACAAGCATGATCCATACCAGGAGTGGCATCTTCATGAGTGTCATGCCGCGGCACCGCATGCCGAGAATCGTGGCGATGAAGTTGACTGCCGTGGCGGTGCTTCCGATGCCGGCGACAAAGATGCCAAGGATCCAATAGTCGGTGCTGTGTCCCCGTGAGAACGTTCGTTCCGTGAGCGGTGCGTAGGCAAACCATCCGACATCCGGGGCCGAGCCCATGCCGTACAAGCCCTGGCCGCCGAAGTAGGAGAAGTACAGCAGCAGGGAACCAAAGAAGAACAGCCAGAAGCTGAAGGCGTTCAAGCGGGGGAAGGCGAGATCGCGGGCCCCGATCATCAGCGGGATGAGCACGTTTGCAGACCCGAGCAGGATCGGCATGCCCACAAAGAAAACCATCGTGGTGCCGTGCATGGTGAAGAGTCGATTGAACTCCTCAGGCGTGAGCACATCCTGGCCAGGCCATGCGAGTTGCCACCGCATCATCGTGGCTTCGAGACCAGCGATGATCAGGTAGACGATGCCGCACACGACATACATCGTGCCGAGTTTCTTGTGGTCGACCGTTGTCACCCACTCATGCAGGCGGGAGAGGAATGGAACGGGGCCGGCGGCAGCGCCAGGACCGGCTGGTGGTTGCAGCACGCTCACCGGAGGGTCTCCAGATAGGCGCAGACGAGATCAACCTCGCTGCGAGAGAGTTTCATAGAGGGCATTTCACAGCCGGGCTTGACGTTCTGTGGGTCCCAGACCCACTCCCGCAGATTGTCCGGCGTGTTCGGCACAACGCCCGACCCGATCATCGATCGGCTCATGAGATGCGTGAGATCAGGAGCGAAGGTTCCGTTTGCGACTGTGCCGCGAACGGTGTGGCAATTGATACATGCTGTCCGCAGAAACAATCGCTTTCCCGCAGCGACCGCCGCGTCGTCGACGGCGTCCTTCTGCTGGTTCCGTACCCAGGCATCGAATTCTTCCTGTGACTCCACCACGACCGTGATGAGCATGTTGGCGTGCTGGTTCCCGCAGTACTCGGCGCACTGCCCAACAAACGTGCCAGGTCGATTGGCCTGGAGCCACAGGTGGTTGATGCGATCCGGGATGACGTCCATCTTCGGGCCGAGCTGAGGCACCCAGAATGAATGGGCGACGTCGGCAGACTTCAGCGTCAGGTAGAGATCGGCGACGCCGTCTTCGCCGAGGGGGACGTGTAACTCGCCAGCGGTGACCACGCCAAGATCGCCGTAGTCAAACTCCCACCACCATCGATGCCCGATGACGGTCAGTTCGGTGGCACCTTCCGGTGGGCTGGTTCGCTCAAGTTCGAAGATGCCGCGAGCGGACACCATGAAGAGCACAAAGACGATCATGAGAGGAACCACGGTCCAGGCGAGCTCGATTGGGTTTGACCCGTAGACCTGCGGTGGCTCGCGATCGTCGCCCTCCCTCCGCCGGCATCGAACAATCGCAAAGCCGATCAGGCAGAGCATCACAACGCCAATGGCGCCGCACACACCGATGAGAAGCCAGGTGATGTCCAGAATGGTTTCGGCGGGCACCCCGACCGGATCGAACATCGTCGGTGTTGAAGCGGGGGCCAGTTGGGGCGGTGTCTGGGCTGGCCCGAAGAGAGCCATCATTAGCGGTCCACCCAGTCCAGCATGCAACATCGATGCGCGTCTCCCTTGCTCCGGCCGGAAGGCCGGTCGGACAATAGCACAGCGGTCCGCACAGGTGCAAGGGGAGTACCTTTCCTCACTACATGTCTGATTCGAACCAATCTCAATCCGTCCGCGCAATTGCGAAACGGTTGCAATCGCAACTCGGAAGGTGCATGCATGCGGACCGAAGAAGGTTGGCCCGGCGCCTCAGGCGTCTGAAGGGCCGCCGGAATGAACTCGTGGCTCGGCAGGGGCTCGCTCGCGTGGAAGCCCACATCGCAGAGTCAGCGGCGCAGGTTGCGGCCAGGCGCGAGCTCGTGCCACCGAGTCCGCCTGAAACAGATCTGCCGATCGCCTCGCACAAACAGGAGATCATCGACGCGATCGCGTCATCGCAGTGCGTCATCGTGTGCGGAGAAACCGGATCAGGAAAGACGACGCAGCTTCCGAGATACTGCCTTGAGGCAGGGCGGGGGGTGTTCGGCACGATCGCCCATACCCAGCCGCGACGCGTTGCTGCCCGATCGGTTGCCGCCCGCATCGCCGCCGAATTCAATACGAAACCCGGGGGAATCATCGGCCACCAGGTGCGGTTTGATCGGTCTGGGGGCCGAGGATCGCTCGTCACAATCATGACCGATGGCATGCTGCTCGCGCATCTGGGGGGAGATCCAAGGCTCGAACGGTACGACACGGTGATTCTCGATGAAGCGCATGAACGCAGCGTCAACATCGACTTTCTGCTTGGGGTGGTCCACCGCCTCCTGGTCAGGCGGCCGGAACTGCGACTGATCATTACATCGGCGACGATCGACGCTGAGCGGTTCTCCAAACACTTCGGCGGCGTGCCCGTGATCGAAGTATCGGGACGGACCTTCCCTGTCGAGATCGCGCACGCGCCGGCGGCGATTGATCTGGAAGGCCCGGACGCCATCAGCCGAGCAGTGGTTGAAGCGGTCCGGCAGGCAGATGGGTTGACCAGACACGATGGTGACACGCTCGTCTTTCTTCCCGGGGAGCGTGAGATCCGCGCCTGCGTTCGCCGCCTTGAAGGCGTGTTTCCTGACCGCCAGGTGCTGCCCCTCTATGCCCGCCTTTCGATGGCTGCGCAGGAGCGCGTACTTCGCACAAGCGCGACCCGCAGGATCATCTGCTCGACAAACGTGGCGGAAACATCTTTGACAGTGCCCTCGATTCGCGCAGTCGTCGATGTTGGTCTGGCAAGAGTCGGAAGGTGGTCTGCAAAGCGTCATGTGCAGCGGCTTCCTGTCGAGCCGATCTCGCAAGCTTCGGCGGTGCAACGGGCCGGACGAGCTGGCCGCGTGGCCCCGGGCGTCTGTATTCGGCTGTATCGCGAAGATGACTTGGCGCAGCGGCCCGAGGAGCTTGAGCCGGAGATTCGCAGGACGGACCTCGCCGGGGTGCTGCTTCGCATGGCTCAGCTTGAGCTCGGGGATCCGTTCGCCTTTCCGTTTCTGGACGGTCCCAGAAGGACCAGCGTGCACGAGGCGCAGCGTCTGCTCGACGAGCTCGGGGCGACGGAGTCAGGAAAGCTCACGCCTGTCGGTCGCGAGATGGCCGACCTGCCAGTCGAACCCCGCGTCGCCCGCATGCTCCTTGCTGCGCGGGACGGCCGATGCCTCGACGCGGTGCTCGTAATCGCGGCGGGGCTTGCGATTCCCGACCCTCGTCTCCGACCTCCCGGTCAGGAGTCGCAAGCCGATGCGGCTCATCGGGCACTCACTGGTGCCGGGGATTCAGACTTTCTTGGCCTGTACCGATTGTGGAAGCACCTCGTTCGGCGGTGGCAGGATGACGGGTCATCGGCTACGCGGCGGTGGTGTGTGGCCAATCACCTCTCATGGGTTCGAATGTTGGAGTGGAGAGACATTCACGGGCAGCTGCGGCGGGCGCTCAGGACGCCGGGGTTGCTTCATGCCCAAGATCCTCCAGTCCGGCCGGGGCCCGTCCATCGTGCCTTGCTCAGCGGCCTCATCTCGCACATCGGCAGGCGGACGGATGAAGGCGATTACGAGGGACCGAGCGGACGGCGATTCCACGTGCACCCATCAAGTGTCCTCGCCCGTGAGAAGCCTCTGTGGGTGATGGCTGGCGAACTGGTCGAAACGTCACGACTCTGGGCGCGAACGTGCGCTGCGATCCACCCCTCGTGGATTGCTCGCGTTGCCCCGCATCTGGTGAACCGCCGATACAACACACCACGATGGGATGCCCGCCGCGGATTCGCCACCGCAGTCGAGGAAGTCTCGTTGCGGGGATTGGTTGTGTCCAAGGGACGGCGAGTCAACCTCGAACCTATTGACCCGGATGTGGCGCGAAGCGTATTCATCGATCATGTCTTTGTGAATGGGCGAGACGATCTTGGCGTGGATGCGATCGCTGAGAGCCGCGCCGCGCGGCGAATTGTGGAATCCGCAGAGGATCGACTTCGAACGCGGACCCTGCTGCTGCCCCCACACCGGCGCGAAGAGATCTGGGATCAGCGATTGCCCGCCCACGTAATCGGAATGAAGTCGCTGCAGTCATGGCTTCGTGGTGCCAGCAGGGAGGAGGCCAACTCGCTTCGACTGCGTCCTCAGGAGCTCGTGCGTAATCCCCAGCAGGATCTGTACGACTCGATCGATTACCCGGACACGATCGATCTGGGATGCGGGCCGCTCCGCCTGTCCTATCGATTTGCGGAGGGTGAATCCGATGACGGGCTGACGATAGATGTCCCCCTTGCGAAGATGTGGGAGATTGACCTTGGGCAAGCCGAGTGGTTGGTCCCGGGCATCCGCAGGCTCCGGATCGAAGCGATCCTGCGAGGTCTTCCCAAGGATGTCCGCCGAGGGCTGGTTCCGCTGCATGAGTCTGTGAAGTGCTGCTGCGAGGCCCTTGCAGAACCATCGGGCGACTTCTATCAACGACTCGCCGAGGCCGCTTCGCGGGCTGCTGGCGTCTCCCTGAATGCCGCCGAGTGCAGGCGCATTGACCTGGAGGAAGCGCTGATTCCGCGGTGGCGAATCGTGGCTGGCGGACAGGTTGTTGCAACTGGTCGAGATCTCGGCGCTACCCGACGCCAGCTGCGGGGCCTCTATCGGGAGGCAATGGAGTCGGCTGGAACCACCCATCCATTGTCATCGCAGGGACATGTGGTATGGGACATGGATGATGTGCCCGCGGAGACGTCGATGCAGGTTGCTGGCGAGGTGATTCCTGCATCGGCGGTTCTTGTAGACCGTGGCAACTCGGTCGATGTTGAGGTGCAGCCCCGTCGCGGCGGCGAGGCAGCGAGCCATCGTCTGGGTGTTCGGAGGCTCGTGGCCATTGCGCTGCATGGGGAACTCGCTGCGGCATTCGAGGCGAGCTGCGATTTCGCCCGGATGGGTCTCTTCGCGGCGCGGTGGGGAGGAGAAGCGCGGGTGCGGCGGGATGCTCACGCCCTCGCTGTCGAACTCGCTGGTCTTGGTGAGGCAGACGTCAGGACCGCGCGGGCCTTCCGTGAGACGTGTGACCATGTGTGGGCTGGAATTGCGGGGGCTGCTGTGGAGGCAGGTGAGCGTCTCGAGCGGGTGTTCGAAGCAGCATTGCAGGTGGACCGAGCGCTGGCTCAGCGATCCGAGGATGACCCACTTCGTATGGAAGCCGAGGCGATGATGCGGCGCCTGCTGGAGGGCGCTTTCCTGGTGACCGCCAAGCCGGCCTGGCTGGCTCGAGTGCCGGTCTGGCTGCGAGCTATCGGGGGACGGCTCGCGCGGCCCGCCGCAACATCCGATGTCGACATGGATCCGTGGGACCAGGTTGTCGATCGAGCACTGGCTGGGGACCGGCCGATGACACCAAGTGCTGCACAGATGATGTGCCTGCTGGAGGAGTACCGCGCCGCGAGGCACGGCACGAAACCGCAGGTGCCGGTGACGCCCGATGTGCTGCGCGAACAGTGGAATGCAGTCCTTCGAGACGCCGCGTTGTAGCTCACGTGACCGGTGGCCCCTCGGCCTCAGCTGGCCTCGACCGGGTCATGCAGGGGGCGGCGGCCGACGCTGTAGTAGGCGAAGCCCTGGTCATGCATGGCATCGTCATGCCAGACGTTGCGGCCATCAAAGATGACAGGCGTGCTGAGCCTGGCTCGCATCTGGGCAACGTCGGGCGTGCGGAACTCGTCCCACTCTGTGCAGAGCACCAGCGCGTGGCACCCCTCGAGGCACTCGTACATGTCATCGATGTATTCGATGTCCAGTCCGTATTGAGGAAAGGTCTCGCGTGCGATCGGATCGAACGCGCGGATGGTTGCCCCGCGTCGGAGGAGCTCTTCGATGATGGTCTTGGCTGGCGCTTCTCGTACATCATCGGTGCGAGGCTTAAATGCCAGCCCCCAGATCCCAAATGTGTGACCAGAGAGATCTTCGCCAAAGTGATTCAGGATTCTCGCGAGGAACCAATGCCGCTGCTGCTGATTGACATCGTGTACGGCCTCGTTCAGAAGGCACGGGATTCCGGAGTCCTGCCCCATCTCGATCACGGCAAGCGTGTCTTTCGGGAAGCACGACCCGCCATAGCCGAGACCGGGGAAGAGGAACTTATCGCCGATTCGCTTGTCGGCGCACATGCCTTCGCGGACTCTTGCGATATCGGCGCCGTAATGCTCGGCCAACCGGGCGATCTCATTGATGAACGAAATCTTGGCTGCGAGCATCGCGTTGCTGGCGTACTTCACCATTTCGGAGGACTCGATGTCCATGAACATCAGCGGATTGGATTGCGTCACATAGGGCTCGTAGAGCTTCGTAAGAAGCTCGCGGCCTCGTTCACTCTCCACGCCGCAGACCACGCGGTCCGGGTGTTGGAAGTCCTGGATCGCGTCACCTTCCTTGAGGAACTCTGGATTGTCGGCGACGGAGAACGGCTTGTTCGTGACGGCTGCGATGGCATCGCGGACTTTGGCGGTGGTGCCGACGGGAACCGTTGACTTGACGACGATCACTGGATTCTCGACCGTGCATGCGCCAGACTCGATTGCCTCGCCGATGTCGCGGGCGACAGCCATGACGGCAGAGAGATCAGACCGCCCGTCGGCCCCGGTGGGGGTGCCAACACAGATGAAGATCAATTCGCCATCGGCATAGCCTTCGGACTTCTCGCCAGTGAAGTGCAGACGGCCGCCCTTGATGTTCAGCGCCATAAGTTCGGAAAGTCCTGGCTCGAAGATCGGGCACTCGCCACGCCGCATCATGGCAACTCGGTCGGGATCGATGTCCAGGCTGGTGACCTGGTTACCGGTGTTCGCGAAGCAGGTTCCGGTTACGAGGCCGACGTAGCCGCTGCCGACAATGGTGAGATGCATTGGGAGTGACCCTCTTCTACTTTGGAAATCAGGACAGAATGGAACAGTTTAGCGTGACGAGCCGCCAACCGTTGGGGTGACGTCAGCAGGAGCCAGCGGTCATCGCAATGCGCCGCTCAATGTCGAGAATGCGCCGCTTCAGACGCAGATTGACCGAGTCTCCGCGCACCGCTCCGGCATATCCACCCATGCCAGTGGCCGCGATGACGCGGTGGCAGGGGGTGAGGAGGGACACAGGATTGTTCCGCATCGAGCTGCCGGCTGCTCGGGCCGCCTTGGGGTTGCCTGCCATGGAGGCGAGCTGTGTGTACGTTCGGGTCTCGCCGAGGGCAATGTCCCGGCAAGCTGCCCAGCAGCTGCGGCGAAAGGGGCTGGCTTCGGGGACGGTAATCGGGGGTGGGCCGACCCGTTCGCGCAGGCATGCTGCAAGCCAGGATGCTGCCTCGGGGAGCAAGGCATGATCCTCGGTGCCGTCTGGTGGGTCATTGTGCAGCGAGGCGAACTCGGCAGTGATCCAGTCGCCGCCGTCTACCGCGAGCACAATCTGCCCAACCGGAGTCTCAGTGGTTCGCCAGAACGTGGCCATGTCAGTGTGGAAGCGGGTGGGCGCTGCACATCTCGCGGATCTCACCGCGGACTTCGCGTGCCGTGGCCTCGTCGCCCTTCCTTGCCATGACGCGGTCGAGCCACGTGGCGATCTGCCCCATGTCGTCGATTCCCAGCCCACGTGTTGTCAGGGCAGCGGTTCCGAGCCTCAGGCCGCTTGTCACCATTGGTGGGCGGGGGTCATTGGGAATGCCATTCTTGTTTGTGATGATCCCGGCTGCTTCGAGCCATTGCTCGGCGTCGGCGCCAGTGAGGTCGGCGTCTCGGGGCTGCAGATCGACGAGCAGCAGGTGATTGTCTGTGCCTCCGGTGCAGAGCCGATAGCCGTGCTCTACGAGCCCCTCCGCCAGCGCCTTGGCGTTGGCGACGACCTGAGCTGCGTAGTCCCTGAATGAGGGCTGTAGTGCTTCACCGAAGGCGACGGCCTTGGCCGTGATGATGTGCATCAACGGGCCGCCTTGAGATCCGGGGAAGACCTTGCGATCGACCTTTCTGGCGACATCTTCATCGTTCGAGAGAATGAGCCCGCCGCGAGGACCGCGGAGCGTCTTGTGCGTCGTGGTCGTGACAACGTGGGCATGTGGGAACGGTGATGGGTGAACGCCGCCAGCGACAAGTCCGGCGATGTGAGCGATGTCGGCCATCAGGATGGCGCCGACTTCATCTGCAATCGCCCGGAATCGCTCAAAGTCGATGGTCCGCGGATATGCCGAGTAGCCGCAGATGATCATCTTGGGCTGCACTTCACGTGCACGCTCGGCAATGGCGTCGTAGTCGAGTCGCTCCGAATCGGGGTCGACGTCGTAGTCGTGAATCTCGTAGAAGGTCCCGGAGAAATTGGGCTTCAGCCCGTGACTGAGATGCCCGCCGGACTTGATGGGAAGCGAAAGAATGCGATCGCCCGGGTTGCACATCGCCATGAAGGCGGCAATGTTCGCGTTGGCGCCGCAGTGCGGCTGCACGTTTGCGAAGTTGCAACCGAAGAGTTCCTTGGCCCGCTCGCGGGCGAGATCCTCCGCTGTGTCGTGGTACACGCAGCCACCGTAGTAGCGCTTGCCGGGGTACCCCTCGGCGTACTTATTGGTCATCCATGTGCCGGCCGCGTGCATGACCGCCGCGCTGACATGATTCTCAGAGGCGATCAGCTCAAGTGTGTTGGCCTGTCGATCAGCCTCAGCGGCAAGCAGATCGGCTACAGCCGGGTCTGCCTGCTCGAGTACGTTCAGAAGATCCAGTGAGATGGGGTCGAGCGATGGATGGTCAGTCGTCTTCATGCCCGAATCGTACGTTGAATTGCTCGCACACGGTATGGTCGCGGGCATGTCGGACCAACGATTTCACATTGTGCTGGTGAGCCCGGAGATTCCTCCGAACACAGGTACGATTGGCCGCACTGCAGCGGCGACCAATTCGGTGCTGCACATTGTGCACCCGATCGCCTTCGATATGTCGGACAAGGCGCTGCGGCGAGCGGGGCTCGACTACTGGTCTCAGGTGGACTGCCGGGAGCACGAAGACTGGGAGGCCTTTCTGGCGGCCGAGCAGCCGCAGCGGCTCTGGATCCTCACCGCCCGGGCAAGGCGGCCCGTGTGGGACGCCGAACTGCGTGGCGGTGACTACCTGATTTTCGGAAGCGAAACGGGGGGGCTCCCCGAATCCCTGCAGGATTGGGCGGTAGGCCGCTGGGGGGCTGGCTGCAGAATCGGCCTGCCGATTGAGCCACCCTCCCGGAGCGTCAATCTGGCCTGCGCGGTGACTGCGGTCGTCTACGAGGCCATGAGGCAAGCCGCCTCCGGCGAGTACTAGGTGACGGTCCGGCGACCTGCTCAGGCTTCGCTATAGTGGATGATTCTGGCCCATTTTCAGTACACCCCGCCCCTCGTCCGGAGTTCCGACCATGGCAACCTACGGCACTGAACAGATTCGAAACCTCGCCCTCACCGGAACCAGTTCCGCCGGCAAGACCACCATTGCAGAGCTCATGCTCGTCAAGGCTGGTGTCATCGGCCGCGCAGGGACCGTCGAAGACGGCAATACCGTGAGTGACTGGGATGAACTTGAGCATTCATTCGGCCACAGCATCGATTCAAGCATTCTGAATCTTGAGCACGCCGACTGCCACTTCAACATTATCGACACGCCCGGCCGCGGCGACTTCATCGGTAAGGCCATGACATCGCTACCGGCGGTGGAGACGATGGTGCTGGTACTCGACCCGGGCACCGGAATCGATCCGGTGGCTCGCCGCATGATGAAGATCGCCAAAGAGCGAAACCTTCCGCAGGCGATCGTGATCAACAAGATCGACGCGGCTGGCGACCTCAACGAAATCCTGGAAACGATTCGGGGCACGTTCGGAAGCGAGTGCTGCCCGATCAACCTGCCCTGCGGAGGCGGTACGTCTGTGGTGTCCTGCTTCCAGGAGACCTCCGGTGACTCCGATCTCGGAGACATCGCTGACTTTCATACATCGCTCGTCGATCAGATCGTCGAGGTTGATGAGGAACTGATGGAGAAGTATCTCGAGGAGGGCGAAGTCGCTCCCGAGGATCTTCTTCAGCCGTTCTGCCGCGCCATGCGCGAAGGGCATCTGGTTCCAGTTTGCTTTGCGTCCGCGCGAAACGAGGTCGGGATCGCCGAGCTTATGGCGCAGATCGCGCGACTCTTTCCGAACCCGGCGGAAGGCAATCCTCGCCCGCTTGAGCGTGTTACAGGCGATGAGCGTGAGGGACTTACCGCCGCTGCTGATTCTTCGGCTTCGCCGATCGGTCACTGCTTCAAGGTTGCGTCTGATCCGTTTGTCGGCAAACTGTGTTTCTTCCGTGTTCATCAGGGGACGTTTGACAACTCGACCAACCCGCGGGTGGCGGATCACAGGAAGGGAGTGCGGCTTGCGCATCTCCATCACTACTGCGGCAAGGGACACGATGAAGTCCATGCTGCGGTTCCCGGCGACATCGTGGCCGTCTCTAAGATCGAGGAGATCGGATATGACGATGTGCTCCATGTAGACGCCGACGGGTGGATCGCGATGCATTCGATCACCCTGCCAAAGCCGATGTTCGGTTTGGCGATCGAACCAGCCACCAAAGGAACGGAGGCCAAGCTGGGCGACGCACTTGCCAAGATGTTGGCCGAGGATCCGACCTTTGTGGTTGAGCGGAACACGACGACACATGAGATGGTGATTCGCGGAATTGGCGAACTGCACCTTCGGGCGAAACTGCAATTGCTCAAGGAACGCTACGGCGTCGATGTCGTGACGCGGCCCCCGAAGGTCGCCTACAAGGAGACCATTACGAGCAAGGCCGAAGGGCATCACCGGCACAAGAAGCAATCCGGCGGATCCGGCCAGTTTGGCGAGGTGTATCTGCGGGTCGAGCCGGTTCTGGAGGAATCCGAGACGATGGTGAACGGCCTTGAGTTCGTCGATGACACGTTCGGTGGCTCGGTGCCCAAGCAGTTCCTCCCTGCCATTGAAAAGGGAGTTCGCCGGGTGATGCTGGAGGGCGCCATCGCGGGTTACCCGATGCAGAACATCCGAGTCTCGGTCTATGACGGGAAACATCATCCCGTCGACTCCAAGGAAATCGCATTCGTGACCGCTGGTCGGCGGGCCTTTATTGACGCGGTTCAGAAGGCTTCGCCTGTGCTGCTCGAGCCCTTTGTACGGTTGGAGATCACCGTGCCTTCGGGAAGTATTGGCGATATCTCATCAGATATATCCGGCCGGCGTGGGCGGATTCAAGGGACGGACATGCTTCCCGGTGATCTGGCTGTGGTGCACGCCGAGGCGCCGCTGTCGGAGGTCATGACGTACGCGAATCAGTTGAAGTCGATGACCGGCGGTGCGGGCAGTTACGTCATGGAGTATTCCCATGACGAGAACACGCCACCAAATGTCCAGGCGAGCGTCATCTCGGCCTTCAAGCCCCAGGCCGACGAAGACTGATCCTCTGATACTCGTCGGGATCGATGGGGCGGTACCCTGTGGCCATGCTGGTCCGTCGATGTGATCCCAAAACAGCCTCGGAAGTCTCCATGAAGGGGGCTGCCGGTGTTGCCATGCAGGTCATGGTTGGACGGGGCGACCACGCTCCGTCGTTTGCGCTTCGGCACTTTGTCATCGAACCAGGGGGGCATACGCCGCACCACAGCCATCCCTACGAGCATGAGGTCTACGTTGTGGCGGGTACGCTTGCGGCGGAGTGTGACGGTTCGGTGGAGGATGTCTCCGAGGGAGATGTGCTGTTTGTTCCGAGCGGCGCTGTGCATCAGTTCGTCAATCGATCGCCCTCGACAGCCCGATTCCTGTGTGTTGTGCCGTTGGAGTCGGACTGCGGCCAGGATGTACCAGGGAGTTGACCCGTTGATGGATCGGCAGGCCAATCGTGACTGGGGGATGCCGGGGGTCGTATTGCTGCTGGCTGGCTCTGCCTTGATATTGGTCCTCGGCCTGGCGTTTACCGGCGAACCGTGGGGCGTGGCTGCAGCTCTGGCGGGGGCTGGTGCGGTAGCGATTTGCCTGACGGGGCTCATGCTCAAACAACCGGCGATTGCCTTTCTCGGGATGATTGTCTGTTTCTGTTGCGGCATGGTCGCTGCGGCAGTCGCAGAGTCCGAGGCATACTGGGCCCCGTCTGTGTTGACTGCAGGGCTGCTCGGTCTGGTCGGCCTCGGATTGCTCGGGTCATACCGGCTTCTGGTGCGACAAGGCGCTTCTCGAAGCAGCAGTGAAGAGGATTCGATGCTTGCTCAGATATTGGAAGCGAGCATGCTCAGCGACACTGCCAAGCGATTGATCTATCGCGAACGAGAAGTCGGCTTGCTGCGACGTACGATTGAGGAAGACATTGAGCGGGGCGACTTCAACTCCGGATTGGTGTTATGTCGAGATATGGAGCGATTGTTCGGGTATACCGAAGAAGCCGAGCATCTGCGGCATCGAGTGCTGCTGGCTCGGAACAGTCAATTGGCCGTTCGGATTGATGAAGAAGTGGCACGAGTGGCGGCGATTCTCGACGATGGCGATGTCGATGCGGCCGAGGAGGCAGGCAAGAGACTCCAGCGGATGTACCCGGATTCGCCTGGGCTTCTCGGTCTTGAAGCAAGAATACGGGGTATGCGGCAACAGACCAAGCGAGACTTGAAGGCCAGATTCCTGACCGCTGCCAGCCGAGGCGATTCGTTGGAAGCGATGGCGATTCTTCGCGATCTTGACAGGCAACTTGGTCATGACGAGGCAATGGAGATTCAAGCCGCTGCCGCGGAAGTGATCGCTCAGCATCGCGAGTCGCTGACGGTCAGATTCAAGATGGCAGTCAGCGATCATCGCTGGGAAGAGGCATGCGCCGCGGGCATGGAGATTATTCAAGACTTTCCAAATGATCGCATGGCGCATGAAGTTCGTGAAATGTTGCCGAAGTTGCAAGACCGGGCTGGCGAAGAGGCAGAGGAGTCACAGCCATGAGATCCAAACTGCTGTCAGGACTGTTGGTGTGCATTGGGCTCCTGCCCACGGGATGCGTCATGGATGATCTCGATGACATCGGCCAGATGTTCGAAGCGCCGACGCCGGGACAGGCTGCGAGGTGGGCGCTGGACCAGCATGATCCCGATAAGCGGCGTGAAGGACTGGTGCTGCTCTCGACGGCCACATTCGGTGGCGCGGAGGTCTACGTATCGCTCTATCGGGACTACGTTGAGAACGATGCCGACCCACTTGTCAAGTCAGCCGCGATCGCTGCGCTTGCGAGGCACGGGACACCCGAGGACGCCCTCCTCATCGCCCCGTGGGCCGACCGAAGGGTGACCTCAAGCGAGACCATCAGGTGGGCGGCTGTCAAAGGGCTCCAGCGGCTGCACAACTCTGAAGTCGTGCCGACACTGGTCAGCGTGGCGCTCGATCGCGAGGAACAGGGTGAAGTGCGTAGTGCCGCATGTATTGCAATGGGGCAGTATCCCGAGGATCGAGTCGTACAGGCGCTCATTACAGTTCTCGACGCAAGGCAACTTGCAGTCAACGCTGATGCGGCCGAGTCGTTGACGCTGTTGACAGGCCAGCGATTCGGTATGGATATCACCGTATGGCAGAACTGGTACGACACGACACGGGCTGGAGGGGATCCGTTTGCCGGTCAAATGGAGTACCGCTATCCAACCTATTCGCGTGACAGCGCGTGGTGGGAGCAGATTGCTTTCTGGCTGGATGAGCAACACGAACCGTCGTTGAGACCGATTGGCCTGCGCGAAGTGGACGAACAACGCACTTGGGATGACTTTGGAGCATCTGGAGATCAGGTCGAACGGATCGATGATGGCTGAACCGGCACGCTCGGAGCCAGAGGTATCTCGATCCGAGGCGAACGACAATCGAATTCAATCCGGCGCGCTGGTTGGGCGGTCTCTCTTCGGTGCCATTCTGATCGTCGGCCTGCCGGTGCTGCTCCAGCAGTTGCTTGGCGCCACGGTTGGCCTCTTCGACAAGATGCTTGCAGGGGGGCTGTCTGAGGAAGTTGTCCTGACAGCAATGGATGGGCTTGGTGTTGGCTCATACGTTGGGTGGTTCATCGGCATTGCGATGGGAGGACTTGGCATAGGCGGTCAGGCAATCATCGCTCGCGCGATTGGTCGCGGTGATGTAGCCGAGGCGGAACATGCGCTTGGTCAGGCGATCGGGATCAGTTTTTGCTGGGGAGCCCTTGTGGGCCTCGCATCATGGCTCCTGGCACCATCAATGGCGGCAGTGTGCGAACTGCATGGCGCATCGGCGGCGTACTTTGTGGAGTACGTTCGTGTGCTGTCATGGTCGATGCCGTTCTGCGGCATGATGATGGTTGGCGCAATGTGCCTGACCGGGGCTGGGGAAACTATTCGGCCAGCCCTGATTGCCGTTGCGGTCAATGCCATCAACGTTGCTGTGAGTTGGGCGCTCTCCGGAGCGACTCTGCGGTTGCCCGGTCTGGTTCTGGAAAATCCCTTCGGGATGCACCTGGAGGTTGCTGGCATTGCAGCCGGAACGGCCGCTGGCTACGCCTGTGGCGGCCTGTTGACTCTGGTCGTGCTCTGTCGCGGCGTCCGTGACCTGAAGCTCCGTGGTCGATTGATGTCGCCGCTGCGTTCAATGATCGGCCGTATTGTGCGAATCGGTCTTCCGAATTTCCTGGAAGGGATCTCGATGTGGACCGCCAACCTCGGGGTGCTGGCAATCATTGGGTTGATCGCAGGGCGAGAAGCACGCGCCGCCATTTCGGCTGCCAGCGGAATGGGATCGATGTCGCAGCCAACGGCCGGTGAGGGTTTGGCTGGGGCGCACATCATCGCGGTGCAGTGGGAGTCATTCAGTTTCTTGCCGGGTTTCGCCATCGGCACGGCAGCAGCGGCGCTCGCAGGCCAATTCCTTGGCGCGGGAAATGTCGCGATGGCCAAGCGGGCCGTTGTCCTGTGCACGCTTCTGGCGATCGCGCTTATGGGATCGCTCGGTGTTGTGTACATGGTGTTCGGGAGCGAGCTGACAGAGCTGATAAGCGCGCAATCAAAGCATCTGAGACTCGTTCCGCAACTGCTGTTTATCTGCGGAACGACCCAAGTGTTCTTCGCCATCTCGATGGTGGTGCGTCAGGCACTCCGAGGCGCGGGCGATACGGTCTGGACTTTTTTCATTACAACCATCTCGTGTTATGGCATCAGGCTGCCGGCGGCATGGTTTCTCGGAATGGTGATGGATATGGGCCTCGTTGGCGTCTGGATCGCGCTCTGCGGAGAACTTGCCATACGAGCAGGCCTCTTTCTTGCAAGGTTCATCCACGGTGGATGGGCCTTGCGAAAGGTATAGCGGGGAGGCCCCACTCTCGGTTGGCTTGGCGAATCTGGAACCGACCCCTGCGGTCAATCTGTTGAGGGAGCGGATTCGCTGGAGCCGTGCTGCGGTGCCGCGGCCTGATCTTCTTTAGCCTGCGTATTCGCTGCCGCAGCGTCGGCTTGCCTGGCGTTCCGCTGCTCAGCAGCCTTGATTCGATCGATCTTGCCCTTGTCCGGCGCCAGGATGAGGCTCATGCGACGCCCGGCCATTCGCGGCGTCATCTCGACCCGGGAGATATCCGAGAGTTGCTCGATGACGTCCGCCATCCGCTGATTGCCACGTTCCTTGTGAAGCATCTCCCGGCCGCGGAAATTCTGAACGATCTGCACCTTGTGCCCATCCATCAGGAACTTCCTCGCCTGCTCCATTCGGATACCGATGTCGTGCGGATCGATCTTCATCGATCGTCCCAGCCTGACTTCTTTCATTTCCGCAGCCTTCGACTTCGCCCGGTTGGACTTCTCTTTCTTCGACTGCTCGTAGCGGTACTTCCCGAAGTCGAGGATCCTGCACACCGGCGGGTCGGCTTCGGGTGAGACCTCGACGAGGTCAAGACCGGCCTCGCCCGCCATTTGAATCGCGTCGCGGACGTCAACGACGCCCACCATGTTTTCGTCTTGATCGATCAGTCGAATAGGGGACTTGCGAATCTGGTCGTTGACCCGGGGGAGCTTGCGAATGTTCTCCTGTTGTCCAAAGTAGCGTCGTCGGCGGGCGATGATTCGATCTCCTCAGTCAGTATGCGATCGCGACCCCATCCCGGCGGAAGGGGGTCTGAAGGGTACGGTTGAAAGGCGGGGCGCAACAGCGACTCATGCGCTATGGTCGTCGTATCGGCTCAAAGGGCTCGGCATATTGAGACTCGGCATGGATCCTGTAAGCGTGCGGTGAAACGCCCACCGCGAATGCGCAGGCTAGCCGCCGCGAGGCCATCGAGCAAGAAGCAACCTGTCTGAGATGGCCAAGTACTCGCTCGAATTGTCTCTGTGGAGGGCTGCTCATCCCACGGGTAGTCAGACCGGCTTCGAGTCACCAAAGAGACCCCGAACGAGGCCGTCGCAGCGATCCCGTGTTTCGGTCCTGACGGCATCGATGAATGCCTGAAGGGGCACGGCACCGAGATCTCGCTCGGTCCCTCTGGCTCGGACGCTGACGGTTCCAGCTTCGGCATCTCTGGGGCCGACGATGAGCAGGTAGGGGATCTTCTGCTCGGCTGCCACCCTGATCCTCGCCTGCAGCCGCTCGTTTCCCTCGTCGAGCGTGACTCGCTGGCCTGCGCCGCGGAGCGCCTGATACACATCTGTAGCGTAGGCACTCGACTTTTCGCTGACAGGCAGCACCCGGACTTGCTCGGGTGCGAGCCATGCTGGGAAGGCGCCAGCGAAGTGTTCGATCAGGAAGCCCACGAATCGTTCCATCGAACCGAACGGTGCCCGGTGAATCATGACCGGGCGGTGGGGGGCGTTGTCTGCGCCGATGTAGGAGAGGTCAAATCGCTCCGGGAGGTTGTAGTCAACCTGCACCGTGCCGAGTTGCCACGAGCGCCCGATCGCATCTCGAACGATGAAGTCGATTTTCGGTCCGTAAAAGGCGGCTTCGCCTTCTTCGGCATGCCATGCATCGCCAAGCGTTTCGGCTGCGGCGCGGCACGCTTCTTCCGCTCGATCCCAGACTTCCGGATCGCCAACATATTTCGTCGCGTTGGGGTCACGCAACCCGACGCGTACGTCGAACGAATCAATCTCGAGCGTTTTGAAGATGATCTGTACAAGTTCGAGGCATCCCGCGATCTCCTCCTGGACTTGCTCTTCGGTGCAGAAGATGTGCGCGTCATCCTGCGTGAATCCACGGACGCGGAGCATCCCGCCAAGCTCGCCGGATTGCTCGTACCGATACACGGTCCCGAACTCTGCCAGCCGAATCGGCAGATCGCGGTAGCTTCGAGGCTCTCCGCTGAAGATGCGAATGTGCATGGGGCAGTTCATCGGCTTGAGGAGATAGCCATCGACGTCTCCATCCCGGAGCCGATTCGAGAGCTCGGCGCACGAGCAGCCCTCATCGACGAGTCGATTCATCTCGTCGGGAGCCACGATCGGCGGATACTGGCTGTCCTGGTAGTAGGGGAAGTGCCCCGAGGTCCGAAACAGGTCGAGTTTTCCCACATGCGGCGTGAAGACCTGTTCATAGTTCTGCCGTTTCAGTTCGGCGCCGATGAATTCCTGCAGTTCCTGCCGAATGACGGCGCCTTTGGGAGTCCAGAGCACGAGCCCCTGCCCGACCATGTCGTCGATTCGAAACAGTCCCAGCTTCTTGCCAATGACCCGATGGTCGCGTTTGCGGGCCTCCTCAAGTTGTTCGAGGTGCGCGGCGAGGCGCTTCTGATCAGGAAATGCCGTGCCGTAGAGTCGAGTGAGTCGGTCGGAATTGACATCGCCGTGCCAATGGCTGGCGGCGACGGACATGAGTTTGAATCCGCCCACTCGTCCGGTTGAAGGAACATGCGGTCCGCGGCAGAGATCGTCCCAGTGTTCTCCCGGAGTTCCCGTGGCATACCAGGAGAGCGAGTCCGCCCCAGCCTCGATCGCGCGGCGAGCGTTGTCGATCTTGTACTTGCTGCCTTCGTGCTTCAGGCGCAACATGCCTTCATCGACACTCGTGTTGCATCTGGAGAATGGGCGATCATCCTCAATGATCGACTGCATCTCCGACTCGATGCGCTCAAAGTCGTCGGAACTGATTGCCTGGCCATCGGGCATCGCGATGTCGTAGTAAAACCCGTCTTCGACCGGCGGGCCGTAGACCAGCAAGGCTTCTGGAAACACACGCTGAACGGCCTCGGCCATGATGTGCGCGGCACTGTGCCGGATCAGCCACAAAGCATCTTCACTGCATGGATCTTTCCCGCGAGGCCCCGTGATCAATGCGATCGCGGCATCGTGTTCGATCGGGTAATCGAGCCCCACGAGTTCACCGTCAACGCGGGCGCCAAGCGCTGCTTTCGCAAGGCCCGGGCCGATGTCCGCCGCAACGCCGCCAGGCGTTGTGGGGCCGTCGAAAACTCGCGTGGAGCCGTCAGGAAGCGTGAGCGTTGGCATGGGAGACTTAGTCCTTGAAGAGGTCCTGTTGACCAGGGTCGTCCTTTGGGAGCGATTGAAGGTTCGATACTTCCGATACCAAGTCGTTCAAGCTCTCGAATCCTCTGTATTCACTGGCGTACCGAATGTAAGAGATCTCGTCGAGATCCTTGAGTTGCTGGGCAACTCGAAGGCCAATTTCATGGCTCGGCACTTCGAGATCAAAGTCCCGGCGGATGTGTCTTTCAACCAGTTCGACGACAGCTTCTTTGTCAGTCTCAGATACGGGACGCTTCCCGCATGCTGCGAGAATGCCTCGCAGGATGTTCTCGCGATCGAAGGGGACTCGAGATCCATCCTTCTTGACGACCACCAGCCGCCCGGATGATTCGCACCGCTCGTAGGTCGTGAATCGCCAGCCGCAGCCCTGACACTCGCGACGGCGGCGGACCACATGCCCACCGTCGGAGCCTCGGCTATCGATGACCTTGTCATCATCCTGATTGCAGCGTGGGCAGATCATCGGTGAGGCGGCCATAGTACCCGCGCGGGCGTCGCCGTTGGATCCCGGAAACTGCTGATGGGGAGGATGGGGGGGGGTGCTACCGGACGAGGGCTTCGCGAGCGGTTTCGCTCGCGTAGAGAATCCGCAGGCATCCCTGGCACTGGACGATCTCGTCGGGACGGCCGGTTACTCGGCTCACGATATCGAAGGGGAGGTGGACATTGCAGGTGTCGCACGCATACTCGCGGCGTCGTTTGTCGATGAGCTCAATACTGGCCATGACTTCACCGTCAAAGTCGTCTGAGAGTTCATCGAAGAGCCGCTGGGTATCGCTGGGGATATTGGCGGCCTTGGCAGATCGCTCTGCGTCGAGCTCCTCGAGTGATCCTTTGATTTCGTCGCGTCGTGTCGCCAGTTCAGTTTCAGCGGACTCAAGCACGGTGCTGCGTTCGGCGATCTTCTCGTCCAGCTCGGCGAGTTCGGCGTCGATCTGCTCAACGCCGGAGAGCTCCACAAGCGTTTGTTCGTCGATCTCGGTTCGCTTGTCCTTGAGGCTGTTGACCTCATTGAGCACCGCGTGGTACTGCCGGGTATTCGATGCCGCGTTGAGTTCTTCTCGCAGTTTTTCGGTACGTTCATCGATTCCGGAGGCTTCAGTCTCCAGGTTCGCTGCGTGCGCCTGACGCTGTCGCTTTCGGAGTTCCAGCTCATCACGGCGCTCTTGCAGCAAGTGCATCTGCCGTGTCTGCACGGCGAGATAGGTCTCGGCGGAATCGACGCGGCTTCGCAGGCTGCGGAGTCTTCGTTCAACTTGAAAGAGTTCGAGCAGGTCTTCGATGAGCGTCATGGGGCACTCCGGCAGGCATTGCGACGATCACGAAGTGTAACAGGTTAGCGCGTGTATTCACATGACAGAAGTGAGGATCACCCACGCGACCGGCGCGGCCAACAGCGGAGAGTCCAGCACATCCATGACACCCCCCATTCCAGGAAGCGTGGCCGCGCTGTCTTTGATGCCTGCGTCGCGTTTGACCAGGCTCATACAGAGATCGCCCGCCTGGCCAGCAAGTGCCAGTGCAATGCCGAGAAGAACCATCCATGGCGTGGAAATCGCCATTGAGCCGGCCTCCCGCAGTGCCCAGCCCGCCAGCAGCGAGACGATGACAGCCAGCACGACTCCGCCCGCCAGGCCTTCAACGGTCTTGCCCGGACTCAGCCACGGGATGAGTTTGTGACGCCCAATGAGTGAACCTGTGAAATAGGCGCCGATGTCACATGACTTTGTGATCAGCACGATCGCTGCGATCCACCAGGCGGAAACATCCTGCCGCAGGAGCAGGTAGAACGATAGAAGGCCCCCGAGATACAGCGCCATGGTTGCTGTCGCGGCAGCTTCGGCGGGTACGCCAGAAGTCTTGTTCCCTCGTGTGTACACGCAGATCGCCGCGAACCAGGTGGCTACGAGGGTACAGAGCGTCCAAGCCGGTCCGCCGAGCCACGTGGCGAGCAACGCCGCTTGAGAACCGAGAATGAGCAGTACAGGGTCAGTTCTTCGTCCTGCCGCTCGCGCGATCACCGACAGTTCAACGCCAGCAAATGCCACAATGAACATGCACAGGGCGAGAAGCCCCATGCCCGGTGGCCATGCATGCTCCGCCATCGCGTCTGGTTCGAACCATTGATCGAGCCACACCACCAGAACGAGGACGGCGATGAGGCAAGGACCAGTGACAAGCCGCGCCTTCAGCATTCACATGCTCCGGGATCGCACTGCTCCCAGGACTCGATTCCACCGGCAACCGATCGAACACACGCGAATCCCCGTTCCGAGAGATACCGCGCAACAATCCGGGACCGGCGGCCGGTCCGGCAGTAAATCAGAACGAGCCGCCGCTTCCAGTGGTCCAGTTCCGAGGCCCGCACGCTCATTTCCTGGAGCGGAACCAGCCGGGCGCCGCGAATGTGGCGATCTCGATACTCCTGTTGCGTACGGCAGTCGAGCACCAGCAGATCTTCGAATTGATCCCGTAAGCCCGCGACATCCGTCGGCAGGACTTCCCATGTGTCGTGACAATCAGCTTGTGTTGCACGGGGTGACGCCATGGGGCGAGATGGTACCGTCACACCGAATCCACATCGGACTCACCGAGACAGGCCGCAACAGCCTCGGCGATGGCGTCTTCTGAGAACCCACGTCGCGCCAGTCGCCCTGTGAGCCGCCGCGCGGCGACTTCACGTGGCAGGGCATGGAGCCCGCGAAGGCATCGTTCGGCAGCTCGAAGGGCATCCCGATGCTCATCCTGGGTTTCGAGGACTGCATTCAGCACCCTCTCAAGCGTGGTTTCATCGAACCCGCGTCGAAGAAGGAGCGCAGCGAGGTGTGCTCGGCCGACCGGGCTCTTGCGAAGTGCGTCGGTTGCGATGCGACGGGCGGTGTCCTCATCGCTCAGGATCCCTTCGTACTTCAGCTCGGCGATCACACTTTCGATTTCATGAGCGTCTCCACCACCCCGGGCAAGTCTGGCAGCGAGCCGCGCCGAACTCGCCGCGGCTCTCGACAGTGATCGGATGGCCTTGACCCTGAGATCGGTCAACCGATGGGCGTCGGCCAGAGCCGATCGGGTTGCATCATCGACAGCGTCCCCCACGCGAAGCGCGAGTTCATCAATGAGGTGACGGCGGACGCGCCCAAGCGTTTGCCTGCCGGCCCGCACGAATCGTAGTTCCGGTTCGGTCGGGTCCGCGTCGATGGCAGTGATGATGATTCGATCAACCACGTCTATCCAGGAGCCCCTGCAAATCGTGGAGTTCATCTGCCGCTTTGTGATCTCCGAGCGTCGTGGCCTTGTCGATTCCCGCATCGATGGCCCCCGCAGCTTCGCTCATGAGGCCCATCGCCATCAAACTGCGAGCGAGGTGGAAGTGCGCGTAGGGTTGATCCGGATCGGTCGCCAGCGACTGCTCCATGTGAGCCGCAGCTGCCTCATGCTCATTGCGACCAGCGTACTCCATGCCGATGGCGTAGAGGCAGAAGGCGTCGGTTGGATCACTCTCCAACATCCGCCGCAGTTGTTCGAGACGATCGTTGGTCATGCCTCCCAGTCCTTCCTGCGTACGAAGTATGCTGCGTCAATGCGGATCTGCCAAGCCATCCTACTCCTCGTTGGTGCGACGGTGGTCCAGGCCTGCACCACCTCCTGGAAAGCGCCTGTGTCCACCCGTCCGGCGATCGAGGCGATTCGCGTAGAGCATCAAACAGGGGGGACGCACCGCGCGGCGGTGGTTGCAGGCCCCGTGTGGTACCAGTTGACGGGAGTTGACCTGCTGGTCCTTGATAATCAGGGGCGTCAGATTTCACGACTGCCGCTGGCCAATGCCGGGACGTCTTCGGCGGCTCAAGATATCGAGGTCATCGATGACCGCATGGCGGTGCTGCTTGGAGACAGCGAGGTTGTGCTGCTCGATGTCGACGATCCGTGGCGACCGCAGATTACTGATCGAGTGGATGCTCGAGAGCTTGGCCTCTGGCCGACGTCACTCGGTACGCTCGACGGTTCGTTTCTGGCGATGGGGCATGGGGCGGCTCGACTGCTCGATGGCGATGTTGTGATCCGTTCGGACGGCGGGGAAGTTACGTCGGTCGTGGACCATGACGGCCGGCTGCTGTACGTCGCCGATCGCAGAGTTCATCGTCGAGCTGGAGATACGTATCTTGGAACGGCGTCGCTGCTCAAGCCGGCCATGGAATCACGCTACTTGCCTCGCGGTTCGCTGTTGTTTGCGCGGCATGAACGAACCGGATCGCTCGTTGGGTTTCTTGGCCCCGATTGCAGAGAGCTCGACACATCGGTGTGGACGACGGGAATTCCCGGAACGGTGCACACCCTGGATCAATGGGACGGTCGTGTGCTGGTCGCTTCGGATGAGGGTGTCTTTGTTCTTGCTGAAACCTCCGACGGGCTCGCGCATGTGTGGTCCTGGCCGCGAAGCGGTGTACATTCGGCCGCCTGGGTTGATGGATCGCGATTGGCTGTAGCGGGCTCATTCGGGCGAGGAATCGTGCGCATTGGCGCCGTTGAACCGGAGTCGACGGCGGTGGGCTGGTTGTCTGCTCCTGCGGGCCTGAAGCGGGCGATGTCGGACGGTGACACGATCATCGCCGAATCAATTCACGGTCACTGGTCCTACATGGTGGGGCGAGAACCCGAACGCATTCCGACTCCTGGAGTGCAGGTGGCGCCTCCGCGGCAGTCGGCTGCAGTGCTGGGGTGGTCAGTGGACATCGGTGAGGACGGCGCGGTCACCATGTCAACCCCTTCGGGCCCGCAGACGCTCATCGCTCCGCGAAACGGACGTTTCCATTGCGTGGCGGCGACCGAAGATGCCTTCTGGCTGGGGCACGATCATGGCATCACGGTGATCTTGATCGGCTCCGCAGATGGCGAAGGTGAGCAGGTGAACCTGTCCAGACGACTTGGTGTTCTGCTCGACGGGCCGGTTGTGTGCATCGAGCCACTGATGCTCGGCGGAGGCGTTGTGTACGCAGCGGAGCACGGTGGATTCGGCGTGGTTCGAGAGGTCTACGGAGCTTCGGCGCAGGTGCAACGCCCCGATACGCGATAGCGGCGGCATACCGGGTGCTCCCCACACGTGCCGTGACGGGCCTTGCACGCGTACCTTCCGTGAAACACCAGCAGATGGCTCAGCATGGTCCACCGCTGCTTGGGGAATCGAGCCATGAGGTCGCGTTCGACTCGGTCGGCCTTCCCTTCGTGGTCGCTCAGGCCGAACCGCCACGACAGCCGCATCACGTGCGTATCGACAACAACGCCTTCGTTCACTCCGAATGCGTTGCCCAGCACGACATTGGCCGTCTTGCGGGCGACTCCTCGAAGTGTGAGCAATTCATCCATGGTGTCCGGGACCTGCCCGTTGTACACCTCGACGACTCGCTGCATTGATTCGACGACGCTTCGCGCCTTGTTCCGAAACAAGCCGATGGTGGCGATATGCGGTTCGACATCGGACGGCTGCGCAGCGGCGAAAGCCTCGGGAGATGGGAACGCCTTGAAGAGAGCTGGCACAGCGGCATTGACGGCCACGTCGGTACTTTGGGCTGAAAGGATTGTGGCAATCAACAGCTCATGCGGCTCTCGCCAGTTCAGTTCGCACCGCGCTTCGGGCCACGCTTTCTCAAGGGCTCGGTAGAGGCGCATAGCTCGGGCCCGCTGGGCGGGAGTCGCTGAAACCTGTTGCCTGGCACTCATCGGGACAGATCGACGGCAGCACCGTCCACCCAGGTTGTTCCGTCCTGCCATACCTCCTGTTTCCAGATTGGCGCGCGGGCCTTGAGCGTGTCGATGAGCCAGCGGCACGCTTCGAATCCCTCCGCGCGGTGCCCGGCGAGTACTTCAATGACAACACTCGCTTCGCCAGGTGCGATGCGGCCGAACGCGTGTTGAATCCGAACTGCGAGCAGACTCCAGCGTGTGGCAGCTTCCTTCGCCAGGTCCGCCAGGATTCGTTCAGCCATGTCGGCGTTGACCTCATAGTCCAAGCAGACAAGAGGTCCGTGTTGCGGATGAGTCTCGCCGCGTGTGCGGCCAATGAAACACACATCGGCGCCGCCACTGGGGTTGAGGTCGAAACCGTGGCCTTGGACCGGACCCTTATGGAGGCAGGTAACAATCAATGGTTCAGTGGGCATGGCATTACGGTACCGCGTCGGTACAGTGGGTGGGAATGGACCGGCCTGTAACGCCTCTGGCTCCGACCGCTGCCGAACTTGGCAGCGATCTTCGTGGCGTGCTGGCGTTGCTGAGACGCTGCAGATTCTCGGCGGTGCAACTCGCCGTGTCGGGGCCCTCTGGGATTCGCCCGCGGTCGCTCACCGCGTCGGCAAGGCGGGATCTGGCAATTACATTGCGAAGGCTTGAATTGCGGTGCGCGGGGCTGGATCTGTGGATTCCGCCGGTGCACTTCTCCGAGGCATCTAGGGTGGACAGGGCTGTTGCGGCGGTATGTGATGCGTGCGATCTGGGATCGGAGCTCGGCGCAGGTGCCTTGTGCATCGAACTGGATCTGGAGGCGGCTCCTCCCGCTGCCGAGACACTCGAAGCACTCGTGCAGGCCTCTCATCGGTCAGGGGTTCGCCTTGCGGTGTGCTCACTTCCTGGCACCGACCTTCCCGGCGGCGCCGTGCGGTGTGTGGATCCGCCTCGTTGGCTTGCAGGCGGCCATGACCCTGCGGTCGCGGTGGCCGATCCTTCCGCGGTTCCACGGCTGAGTGATCTGGTCGGAGGTGTCCGGGCAGCTCCCTGTGCCGGCGGAAGGTTGGACGCGACGGCGTACCGAATCGCGTGTGAGGTGGCTGCTCCATCACGACCCGTTGTGGCAGATCTCCGAGGCCTCAGTGATCCTGCAGCCGCCCTGCAGGCAATGGAGTTGGTCTGGAAACGCGGGCGATGAACTGAAATGAGAATCCAGTACCGGTCGATACACTTCCCTGATGGCTGCTTTCGTTCACGGCATTGACCTCGTTGAGATCAACCGCATCGAGTCGCTGCTTGCGTCTCACGGAGGTCGATTCCTCCAGCGCGTTTTCACCACGGAGGAACAGCGGTATGCCGAGGCTTCCGAAGGGCTTCGCGGTGAACGGTATGCAGCGCGATTCGCCGCCAAAGAAGCCGTGTTCAAGGCACTTGAGTGCGGATGGGCGGGAGGCGTCGCGTGGACGGATGTCGGTGTGAGGCACCAGCCGGGAGGCGCTCCGTCAGTCGAGATCAGCGGGCACCTGGCTTCGATTGCCGAGGCGCGAGGAATCTCGACCTGGGTGATCAGCCTGTCGCATACACATGAAATCGCGATGGCAAGTGTCATCGGAACAGGACCTGACAGCGAGGACTGAAGCATGGCACGAAGAAGTTCCCGTCCGTCGCTCTATGAAGTAGCTCAGCAGCGGCTGAACAAGTCAGGTCAGGGGGTTGATCATCCCGACGGGGTCTCCGGGGCCGCGCCATCGCAACCGCGAATCGCTCCGGGCAGCAGCCTTCGGCTTCCACTTGGATATGTCTTTGTTGGAGTGGTGCTGGTGATCGGCACGGTTATTGGGGCATGGTGGATTGGCCGGGGGGCTGGTGTTGAGGAAGTACAGAGAGACATTCGAGCTGCCGGGCAGGGACGGGTCGAGATCGACCCGATGGCGGATCGGCCGTCTGCTGAATGGGTGGCGCCGCCCGCCCATGAGCCCTCGCAGGTGGTGGATGCCTCCAACACGGCGTCCAGCACGGCGTCCTCGCCACCACCGCCGCCTGAACCCGAGGTGGCCGTGCCAGAGACTCATTCCGAAGATCCGAGAATCCCAGGGCGGTGGTATTTCGTGCTTGCTGAGACCAGAAAGGGGGGCGCAGAGGAGATTGCGGCATTCTGCAGGCAGCAGGGACTTGAAGTGGCGGTCGTTTCGGGGCACAATGCCCGGCTCGCGAAAGTGATCGCCCTCCCCGGGCTCACATCGGCCCGCGCGACTGACCCGGCATTCCATGATCTGGACTCCCGGATAGGCGAGGTCGGACGTCGGTGGCGGGAATCGGGAAGGCGTACGAGTTTCGCGGATCGGTACCTGCAACGAAAGGGCGATACCCCATGAGTCTTCATCCCAGCCTGAAAACGAAGCCCGCCGGGCTGAACCAGCATCGCAACGTTCTGACGCGAGACGAGCGCGTCGCGCGGCTCATTGAAAAAGGTGAGTTCGACCCTGAAAGCGATTCGCCTATCGGCATCGTCAAGGTCGGCAACCGGGCTGTCGTGACCAAGAAGCCGAAGAAGGCCGAGGCAGAGGAAGCTGGCGGCGAAGAGGCCGCTGCCGAAGCGACCGAGTGAACCTGACTGGTAATCGGCGGAATCCCGTCATCAACCATCGGCACAGGCACGTGCCGGGGTAAGGGTGCATCGTGACGACTCCAGAACATCTCCAGACTGAACGTGCCAGGTGCGTTGATTGCTCCGGGATTCGCCGCGCGTTTCAACTCGGCGCCACGCTCAAAGATCCGATCAACCTGTCTATCGGGCAACCGGACTTTGAGGTGCCCGAGCCGATTCGCCGCGCCGCAATCGAAGCGATCGAGCAGGGGCGAAATGGCTACACCCTGACGGGGGGCGCGGAGGACCTTCGGGAGGCCGTGTCAGCGCACCTCAAGACGGATCCGGGGTGGGACATCGGTTGCGATGAACTCGAGTTGCTGATCACGAGCGGTACGAGCGGTGGACTGTTTCTGGCATTCCTGGTGCTTTGTGAGCCGGGCTGCGAGGCGATCATTCCCGACCCCTACTTTGTGGTCTACCCGGCACTTGGTCCAATGACCGGCGCGACGATGGTGACGTGCGATACCTATCCAGACTTTCGTATGACGGCTGAACGAGTGGAGCCGCTGATGACCGAGCGGACGCGACTGCTGCTGGTGAACTCACCGGCCAACCCGACTGGTGTGGTGCTACGCGACGATGAATTGCGAGACCTGGCCGAGTTGTGCGAGTCTCGAGGCGTCATGATGATTTCAGACGAGATCTATGACTTGTTCACATACGGGGACGGGCTGGGCGAGGCCGGGACCTGTCCGAGCCCAGCACGATTCACCGAGAACATGCTGCTGCTTCGGGGGTTCGGAAAGACGTACGGTTGCACTGGCTGGCGTATGGGGTACGCAGCGGGACCATCCTGGCTCATTGCGGAGATGGCGAAGTTTCAGCAGTATTCGTTCGTGTGCGCTCCATCAATGGCGCAGGCTGGTCTCGTCGGGGCGTTCGATATCGATATGTCGGACACAGTCAATGCATTTGAACATCGGCGAAACCTCTTGAGGGACGCATTTGAAGGTGTTGCTGAAGTGTCGGATTGCAGCGGCGCCTTTTACGGATTCGTCAAAGTGCCCGAGCATCTTGGGGTCACTGGAACCGAGTTCTGTGAACACGCAATCAAGCACAACGTGGTTGTGATTCCAGGCGGCGTATTCAGTGACCGCGACACGCATATTCGCATCAGCTTTGCATGTCCGGATGAAAAACTGAAAGCGGGGCTCTCAATCCTTGCCGACATGATGCGCTCCCCCGGAATCTCCCCCGGAATCTCCCCCGGAATCTCCCCCGGAATGTCCCCCGGCACCTGAGAGCCTCCCTGAAAGGTGGGCGATGAGGCACAAAGACCCCCGTCCCGACACGAGGCCGAGACGGGGGGGAGGGGAGAAAGATCCGTAATTCTCAATTGACTGGTACCCTCGGCACCGCCACTTGTGTTCGGCCGATTTGGCCTGTTGTGATGAATTTCAGAGATTGGCCGCGAGGCTCAGTGCGGGCTCGAGACTCGTTGTTTACGTGCTGACAATGGGATAACTCGCTGGCTCGACCGAAGCGGTCACAGCCGTAATCCACGCCGCCATCGCCGTATCAGGCCGACAGGCGATTCGCGCCCTGCCGCTGCCGCTGGTGGCCAGCCGCTGCCGAAGCGCCGGATCCGTAAGCAGGGAACCCAGTGCGGATGCCCATGCCCTGGCATCTCCAGGAGTCAGCACAAGCGAAGTGTCATCGTGGATGAGCAACTCCTCGCATGCATCCGAGGCCGCAACCACGGCTGCGCCGCCACACATGGACAGCGGCAGCAGGCTCCGCGCTGGCCCACTCGGGTCCGGCGCGACCACGATGGAGGCTCGGGCGACGAGCGGGGTGAGCCAGCCAACGTGGTCCAGCACAGTGGTGCGGTCCAGAAGCCTGTGTTGCCGCAACTTCTTCCACAGCCGATGCCCTGATCCGCCGCGAAGTTCAAAGAACAATTCGACATCCGGACGTTGCGCCGTGACATGTGCCACGGCATCGACGATGTACTCCGAGTCTCGCGCGGCTTGCCCCGGGTCAAGGACGATCATGGTTGGCCTGGTGCCAGGAATCCGCGGCGTTACTTTCAGATCGACCGGTGGCCGGGCCGTGACGATCCTTCCGTGATTGACAGCTCGCCGAAGAAGCTCGCCAATCCGATCCGTGCGTGCAATCCACGTGTCGATCCACGGGGTACGGGAGGCGTTCTGTACTTGCTCGGCCCGCCACGTATCTCCGATCAGAGGCACTTCGAAAGTCGCAGCCAGATCGCGAGCCAGCACGGCCGCTGCGTCGCCGCTCCAGAAAATGGCATCAATGGGCTGCGTCCCAACCTGCTCGGCCACTGCAGCGGCGTGTGTACTTCGCCGCCACCAACGGGCTGGCATTGCGGTTTGCACTGGATCAACGGTATCAAGCAACGGCTCTACCGGGGTGTCTTCCTCCTGGGTTGCCAGGATGTGGGTTTGTTCGATGGAGGCGTCGCGCAGTCCCATTGCAATTGCCTGAAGGGCTCGGCGGTCTTCATCGAGCCGAGGCGCATCAATGATGATGAGGAGATGCATCAGGCCCTGTCCCTCCAGGGTGATGAAGCATCAACAGCGAGGGGTGCGAGCGCCGCGACCATTTTCGTCGGGGGTCGTGTTGGTTTTCGACTTTCCAAGTCGACATGAACCCACAGCGTAGAAGCCGTGCATACGACCTCGCCGCAGGGTTCCGGTCGCCAGACGATCGTATCCCGCCACGACTTGACTCGCCGAAGGGAGCGCACCCACGTGGCTACGAGCAGCGTCTCGCCGGCATGAGCTTCGCGTCGGTAATCAATCTCGTGCCGGGCGACGAACCACATTGCGCCCGAAGTGAGCAGCGTGTTGGCCGACCAGCCAAGGTCTTCGAGATGTCGCTGACCGACCTGGTCCAGCCACCTGACAAACTCGACGTTGGAAACATGGGACACCATGCTGCTGGCGGTATCGGCACCGGGGACAATACTGCCGAACCACGGCGACGAACCGGTTGGAATCGACAACGCTGGCAGACACTCAGGAGGCCGCGGCAGTGGATCAATGCGTGTGTGGCTCATCACGCCCCCTCCTCGGCCTCAGTTGGGATGATGGATCGCAGCCACTGCCACGAATAGAGCCCGGTGCGGTGTCCATCGTTAAATGTAATCCGAATCGCGTAGTGTCCAACCCGCTCGATGTTCGTTGCTTCCAGAGTGGCTTGCGTGTCGGTACCTGATGGCAGGACCGCGAGCGGGTTTTCCGCAAGTTCACGACGCATCTGCACAGCTTCTGCTGATGGGGACCAGCGTCGAAGGTGCGCAACGGGATAGGTGGAAACCAGCCCGTCTGACCATGTCACGGTCAGCCCTGTCGCACGGTCGAGATGAAGATGCGTTGGGGTCGCCACGGCACCAAGGGTACACGCCCGCTCTCGGTATCATGCGACCTGGGCCGCTGGAGCAGGAGTTGAGTATGACGGCAGTCGAAAGTGCGATCGATCCGGCGACCCGGTTGATTCGGTCGATGGATCGGACCGGATGCGCCGCATGTGTCGGCCTTGATCCTGTTCTTGATCGTATTCCAGGTGGCTCCGCGGGTGACCCTGTCGAGGCGATTCGTTCGTTCTCACTCGATGTCATTGAGGCCGTTGCCGACTGTGTTGCGTGCCTGAAGGTCCAGTCAGCCTGTTTCGAGCGATTCGGCGCTGCTGGCATGCACGTCGTTGCGGACATCATGCGGGCATCTTCGGAACGCGGCTTGCCAGTGATACTCGACGCCAAACGAGGCGATATAGGAATCAGTGCACGCCACTATGCCGCGGCTGGCTTGGCGCCGACTACTGGCCCGGGGGCGGATTGGATGACAGTCAACGGATACCTCGGCAGCGAGACGATCGAGCCCTATCTTGAGTGGGGGGGCGTGTATGTGCTGGTGCGGACATCCAACGCCGGCTCAGGCGAATTGCAATCCCTGAAACTCGAAGATGGTCGAACTGTGTCCGAGGCGATGGCGGATCTGGTTGCGTCTCTGGCAGCACCCCGAGTCGGTGCTCACGGCTGGAGCGATGTCGGCGCCGTTGTGGGAGCAACGCATCCTGCTGAGGCCGAGTCGCTGCGTCATCGCATGCCCGGCGTCATCTGTCTGGTGCCTGGCATTGGCGCTCAGGGCGGACGCATGGATGAACTCGGAAGTCTGTGCGGCCCTGATGGTCATGGAGCACTCTTCACCGCGAGCCGATCGGTCATCTACGCCGAGCCGGCTGCTGGCATGCGGTGGTCCGATGCCGTTCGAGCGTCAGCTTCACGATTGGCCGATGAATCTGGCCGAATTGCAGGTATGCGATGAGTCGAATGACACCAACGTGGCTGGGATGGAAGGAATCGCTTGTTGTTGTGCTCTTTCTTGTGGTGCTCCTGCTGCCGCTGATCTTTCAGGGCGATCGTGCGGCGGGCTCTGAAGCAGACCGCACGTTGGTCATTATTACTCCGCATAACGAGCAGATTCGCTACGAGTTCGAGCATGCATTTGAGTCGTGGCACGAACGCCGGTTCGGAGAGCCAGTCGACGTGGTCTGGAGTGTTCCAGGAGGAACCAGTGAGATCCGTCGCATGCTCATCGCGCAGTGGAATGCGGCGATCGAGCAAGGGCGGCAGCCCGGGGGGGATGCCGACCTCGTCTTTGGAGGCGGGTCATATGAACACAGCAGGCTCAAACGCGGTGCGCACAAGGTTCGCTCGGGTCTCTCCAGGGAAGACGTGATTGCATGGCTTGATGGCATCGGCGTAGCGGATGGAGCCGGGGCGATCCAGGCAGGTGCCGCGCAGGCTGGGGTCATCGAAGCGAAGATTCTCCCGGACGAGGAAGGCGGTTTTACGATCGATGCAACAGCCGGCATCAGCGATGTCCCACCGATTGATCTTGAGTCGTTGCCCGAACTCTACGGCCGCGTTGGGGTCGCCGGGACCAATCTGTGGGATCCGGACGGATGCTGGTTTGGCACTGCGTTATCGAGTTTCGGTCTGGTAGCCAACAGCGACGAATTGAATGCGCGTGGTATTGCACCTCCACGTTCGTGGGAGGATCTTGCCGACCCGCGTCTGATTGCCTCGGTCTCGATGGTGAATCCTGCCCAATCCGGCTCGGTGACCACCGCCTTCGAGACCATTCTCAGCCGGCTCGGTTGGCGGCTTGGCTGGCAGATTCTCCGTCGCGCCGCAGCAAATGCCAGGACATTCTCAGCTTCATCACTCCGTGGACCCACAGACGTTGCCGCCGGCGATGCAGCCATGGGCGTGTGCATCGATTTCTTCGGGCGGTATCAACAGCAGGCGCTGGCAGACCACGGTGCCGCCGGTCGCCTCATCTACATCGATCCACCCGGCGAAACCACGCTCGATCCTGACCCGATCTCGATGCTTGCGAATCCGCCCGATGCAGAGTTGGCTGCGAGGTTCATCGAATTCACGTTGTCAGAAGAGGGGCAGTCCCTGTGGCAGTTCGCGCCTGAAGTTCGGGAGCCAGGTGCGATGGGGCCACGGATGTTCGCGCTGCGGCGTCTTCCTGCAAGGGCCTCGATGTATGCCGATCACTTCGATCAATTCGTTGATCAGGTCGATCCGTTTGCCAACGCAGCTGCTCCAGAGCATGCCGACCGCGCCATGCGAGCTTTCATCGCGCCGCTCATGCAGGCAATGGCTATGGATGAGCGAGATGGGCTCCGTGAGGCCTGGATCGCGATTACCTCACATCCCGCGTATCCACATGAATCCGAAGGGATCGTTTCGGCAGAAGATGTCGATGACGTCGCACTCTCTGCAATGCTCGCTGCATTTGACTCGATGCCCGAGGTCACAGCACCTGACGGCACCGTGTGGTCTCTCGACACGCCCGAGGGACGAAGTGTGGTCAAACGCGGTTGGCTACGCGGGGGCTGGGCCGAGGCAGCGATCTGGCATGAGCAGGCAGATCCCGCGACGGCCTTCCGCCGTTACGCGGGCTCGTACTTCAGGGATCGCTTCGATGATGTTGTCGCCCCATCTGGTGCGCCGTGAATGTCGCCGTGCTGTCGATTGGCGACGAACTTCTCGGTGGCAGGATTGTTGACACCAATGCGGCTTACCTTTCGGCTGAAGTGACAGCACTCGGGGGCGTGACGCTGGTGCGGATGACAGTTGGGGATGACCGGGGCGATATCTTCGAAGCCATGCGGCAGCTTGCTGGGGTGGCAGATGTGGTGCTGGTTACCGGCGGCCTGGGGCCAACCCCCGACGATCTGACCCGCTTCGCTGCGGCGGATCTTGTGGACGGCGGCGAGTTGCTTGACGATGAGACGGCAATGGCCGGTGTTCACGCGTGGTGTAAGCGGGCCGGTGTGCCGGCGAGCGAAGCTCGCTTGATGGTTGGCAAGAGGCCGCCCTCGTCCAGCTTTCTGTCAAATGACTGCGGAACGGCTCCCGGGATACAGGTGGTCAGCGGCGGCGCGAACATGTTCATGCTTCCAGGTCCGCCTCTTGAAATGCAATCGATGTGGCGGCGGCACGCCCGCCCATTGCTTGAGCAGATGGTGGAGCCTCGGCATGCCCCGATCGAAGTGATTGCGGCGGGGCTCACCGAGGTGCAAGCTGCCGATATGCTCGGAGACTTGCTTGATCGGGATCGGCGACCTCGATTGGGAATCCGGGTTGGCCGAGGCGTGGTGCGCGTCTCGGTGGAGGATCCGATCGGGGATCTGGGGTCGGACACCATGACAGGATGTGCTGCCGAGGTGCGGGACCGGCTCTCGCCGTGGTCCTTGGGAGTCGGAGTTGCCAGCCTGTCGGAAGCAGTGGGAGAGGCGCTTCGCCGCCGCGGTTGGATGCTCGCAACGGCGGAGTCGTGTACTGGAGGCGGTATTGGCGCCGCAGTGACATCGCAGCCGGGGTCCAGCAATTGGTATTCCGGCGGCTGGGTGACATACACAAACGAAATGAAGTGCCGCCAGCTCGGCGTGCCATCGGAACTGCTTTGCGAGACCGGCCCAGGTGCTGTCAGCGCCGAAGTTGTGGTCGCCATGGCTCAGGGGGCCTGTGAGCAATCGGGTGCGGATATCGCTATCGCTGTCAGTGGCATCGCAGGCCCTGCAGGGGGAACCGAGGCCAAGCCAGTGGGCACGGTGTGGATCGGACTCGTGATTGGCGATGAGGCGGAGGCTCGATGTATTCGAGCGCCGGGAGGACGACCGCAGATTCGCCAGACGACCGTTGATTCGGCTCTGCAGTGGGTGCGTTGGCGGTGTGCAGGAATCAATGAGACTTTGCCATGGGAAGTGAACGCATGACGGTGACGGCCTATATCGGTGTCGGTTCGAATCTTGGATCGCGGGCAGCGACGATTTTGGAAGCGCTGGAACGACTCGACGCGCACGCGAATGTTGAAGTGGCTCGCATCAGCACGTTGCTTGAGAGCACGCCGGTCGGTATGACGACGCAGCCGGACTTTGTCAACGCCGTGGCCGCGATCCGAACAGATCTCGAGCCGATCCCGCTGCTGGACGCGTTGCTGTCTGTTGAATCGGATATGGGACGCACCCGGACTGACGATGAGACTCCCGGCGGGCCACGGATTATTGACTTGGATCTGCTCTTGTGGGGCGATAGGTGTCTTGAGTCTCAGGGCCTGACGCTGCCTCATCCCCGCATGCATGAGCGAGCGTTTGTCCTTGTCCCACTTGTTGAGTTGTGCCCCGACCGGATGCATCCGGTGCTGGGATGCACGATGACGGAGTTGTTGCAGCGCCATCTGGAAGAACACGGGCCGTTGGATGATCGCTGTCAGGTCATGACGCGAGGACCCCTTGATGCTGAATCCGATATCCCAGGCCCCCGATTGGAGGAGTCTCTGTGAGTCGTGCAGCACTGAACGTCGTTGTGATCGCCCTGCTCTGCTGCCATGGTTGCGGCGAAGAAGGGCCAGCGCCCAAGCCTGTGGCAGCTCCTACAGATCCGCCAGCGGCTCAGGTCTCCCCTGATGCAGATCATGCGCTGGCTGCCATGAGCGCAGCGTTCCAGGAAGCCTCGGTACTTCGCCTGGACGTCACGCGTTCAATTCGCCAAGGCGACCAGGACGTGGTGTTTGAAGAAACGATGGACTTCGGGCCGCTTGGCAGACTCGATTGGTCTGGTGATGGGTTTCGAATGACGGCCGTTGATGGCCAGCTCCGCGGAGAGATTGCCCAAGTACCTGATCGGGTGATCGACGTTTCGGTTGGGGCATCGACCGTCGATTCAGTTCGCGCGGCGCTGGGCGACTACGGCGCCATGGCGCCGGAACTGGTGATGGCGGGGACAGCGGGGTGGGGGACGTGGGCTGACGGGCTGCTTGGAAGTGCCATTGGCACGCCGGTGCGTCCGGTTGGTGTCAGTGCGGGCGGCGGCGTTGTGCGTGTTGGTTTCAGGGGACCGTACGGGACTGGCTTCCTGGAGCTCGATGAAGGGACACACTTCCCAGTTGCAGCTGGCGGGCTCGGCACGCGCCGGACCGGTTCGCAGACGATTGAGACGAAACTTGAGATTCGGTACGACGTCAGCGCGATCGATGCCAATGAGCTTCGCCCTGGGATTGAACTGCAAGGGCGAGAGACTGTGGCTGACTTGGCAGGGTTGACTGCAGAATCAACGGAGCGGGCGCAACTCAAAGCCGGCGATCATCTACCGGCGTTCACGTTCCCCTCGACGGCGGGCGGTACCGTTGACTCTGGGTCACTGCGCGGTTCCTGGGTGGTCGTGGACTTCTGGGCTTCCTGGTGTGGCCCATGCAAGCAGGGCCTTCCTGAAATTCAGAAACTCTGGGAAGCCACTGGGCGGAATGTTGAGGATGTACGCATCTTTGCAGTCAACGTCATGGATGGGGGCGGTCCGGCCGAGCCACGGCTTGATCGCATCAGAACGTACTGGACCAAAGAAGGTTTTGGATTCCCCTCGCTTCTGGTGCTCGACACGAAGGAGATCGAACAGTGGGGCATTGCGGCCATCCCAGTCACAATTCTGATCGGACCAGACGGTGTGGTGCGAGAGCGAATCGATGGGTATGTGCCGGGCGAGTGGAAGCACCTGCTTGAATTGATAGAGCGCGGCGAGGCGGATCAGGAATCCTGATTGCACCGGGCTGTTGCGATCAGTGTGACGATTCGTTCCTGCAGTCTCTTCGCAGGCCTGATTCTCTCTGTGTCGTTGACCAGAATGCTGAAGACATATCGCTTCCCGCCGCCGCACTCGACGTAGCCACTCAGTGCGGACACCCTTCGGATATACCCGCTCTTGGCTCGAATGGTCGCGTCCCCGATGTCGGCCCCCTTGAACCGCTTTGAGAGTGTTCCCTCGCCCGGGCCAGGTAGCGATTCGATGAACGCAGCGTCATCTTCGCTCGTCGGGTCAAAGTCGCAGAGCCATGAACTCAGGGCCCTTGCAGAGACGCTGTTCAGCCGGCTCATTCCACTGCCGTCTGCAACATGGAGACCTGATCGGTCGCCCGCGACCCTTTCCACGGTGCTGGTTACGATTCGGCATCCGTCGGCATAGGTGCCGGGCCGTTGCGTGACTTCATGCGCCAGACGCTTGAGTAGCGCCTCGGCGTACAGGTTGTAACTGTCGTGATTGCAGCGTCTCAGGGCCGTGGACAGGGGCGTTACGATCGAGGGCGCGATGGGAGCCCCTGCCGCTGGTGGATCGGACACGTCAGCGAGCCGGACCTCATTGACCTCGATGCCCCGCAGTTTCAGGCGGTCTGCCAGCATCTGACCAAACCGCAAGGCTGGTTGATCGATTGTGATCTCTACCGGGGCCCGCGTTGGGATCGGTACCGTTCCTGCGAGGGTGATGACGTTCTCGCCCGTTCTGCGATCGGCGCGAATGGTGTGCGGATCCTTCCCTTTGACGCCCCGCTTCATGGTGTTGACCACGCGGATGCCCGGCCAGGGAGGCCAGGCGTCCGAAGCATCGACGCCTCCAGCGACAGGAACCGGGCGAAAGCACATTGTGTTGCAGCTGAAGTTGAGCCCGGCGACAGGCGCGCAGTACCGCATGTGGAGCTGTTCGCGCGGCCACTCGTCCGGAATGTGATCGCGGTCAAAAACGCGGTCATCGACAATGAGCGTCTCGACCCGAGTCATCCCGGATTCGTGAACCCATCCCGCCCAGATATCGAGCAGATCGGTCGATGTCATGGCACGCCCGTCTGGCCAGCTCATGTCTTTGAGCAGGGCGTCATCCCCAAGACCCGGATCGCCATCCGCATCGATCACGAGGGTGTCGCCTCGGCGAAGCAGGCGGGTTTCGAACTGGAAGTCGCCACCCAGAATTCTCGCTGCGACGCTGCTGGTGAGGAGTTTCTCATTGCTTGCCGGCGTTCGCGGTGTCGATGCTGCGATGCCGCAGACCAGCGCCCCGGAGCCGCAGTCCCGGATGGCGACAGAGACCTCTCCGGACGTGAAGCCCGCGTCCCTGACCAGCCGCTCGACCTGCTGCTGCAGGTCGGCGATCGCGGGCCCTGCAAGCAGCAGGGCGAGGAGCATGGAGAGGTGCCTGTACATCAGCGGGCATGGTAGCCGCTGCCGTGTAGGATTCGGGCATGGCTGCATCAGCAGAGATCCGCCGCATCGAAGAACTTCGCGTGCTGCTTCGGCAGGCGAACGAAGCGTACTATCGGCAGGCCGATCCGATCATGTCTGACCGCGACTTCGACCAGATGCTGGAGGAGTTGGAGCATCTTGAAGCTCGGCATCCCGAGTGCTGGGACACAGAGTCGCCCACTCGGACCGTGGGAGGCGGCACCATAGAAGGGTTTGAATCCATCGCGCACACCGTGCCGATGCAGTCGATCGACAACACCTACTCAGCTGACGATGTGTTGGATTGGCACGCCAGGATGGTGCGTCTTCTTGGCGGCAGGGTGCCAATGCTCACCTGCGATCCGAAGATCGATGGCGTGGCGGTTTCCCTTCGGTACGAGCAAGGCCGGCTGGTGCGGGCTGTGACGCGCGGCGACGGCAAGGTGGGAGATGATGTAACGGCGCAAGCGCGGCGGATTCGCGACATCCCGGTACGACTGGCAGGCGATGCTCCGGAAGTAGTAGAGGTTCGGGGCGAGATCTACATGCCAAACACAGTGTTTGAGTCGGTCAATGCCGAGCGAGATGCTGCGGGTGAGCCTCTGTACGCAAACGCCAGAAACCTGACTGCCGGAACACTCAAGTCGCTTGATACGCAGGTTGTCGCGCGGCGGAAACTTGCGTTCTCCGCGCACGGACGAGGCGAGGTCGTTGGTCTTGAGGCCGATGGATACGGGGCGTTTCAGGACGCGATTCAAATGTTCGGTGTGCCGATTGGAACTCGGTTGCTGCACGGCAACGACATCAATGATGTGCTTGATGTGATCGAGTCGTTTGGACCAACCATTGCCAGCCTGGGATACGGTGTTGATGGGATGGTGATTCGCGTGGACCAGTTTGATCTGCAGGCCGAGTTGGGTGCAACGAGCAAGGCTCCTCGGTGGTGTATCGCATTCAAGTATCCAGCCGAGCAGGGGCGGACATGCCTTGAGCGCGTTGATTGGCAAGTCGGCCGTAATGGGACGTTGACGCCGCGGGCGACCATGTCTCCCATTCAGCTCGCGGGGACGACGGTCACCCACGCGACGCTCCACAACATCGAGGAGATTCACCGGAAGGACATTCGAATCGGCGATCAGGTCATCGTTGAGAAAGCAGGTGAGATCATTCCGCAGGTCGTTTCGGCCGTTGTGAGCGAACGAAAGGGTGACGAAGAACCGATCGCAGCACCGGCGGAGTGTCCGGCGTGCGGAGGCCCGGTGGGTCCCGAAGGCCCCAGGTGGTTTTGCCTGAATCCCGAGTGCCCTGCTCAGCTCCGAGAACGGATCGCGTGGTTTGCCGGTCGCGGGCAAATGGATATCGATGGGTTGGGCGAAAAAGTCGTGGACCAACTCGTTGAAGCCGGGCTGGTGTCACACTTTGCCGATCTCTATCGGTTGAGCGTGGTGGATCTCGAGCCACTGGAGCGATTCGGACCGCAATCTGCGGCCAATCTGGTTGCCGCCATTGATGCCAGCCGCAGTCGTGGGATGGCCCGGGTACTCGCGGCCGTGGGCATCAGGCAGATCGGTCGTTCGGCAGCCAAGACTCTTTCGGATCACTATGTCGATGTGCGGGCGATTCAGTCCGCAGACCGGGCCGAACTCGCCGAGCTTCCCGATTTTGGTGAGGTCACGGCGGGAATCCTGCATGATTTTCTTCATTCTCAGATCGGGGCAGAGGTTTTCGACCGGCTGGAAGCGGTTGGTGTGGATCTGAGCCGTGGGGCGCAGGCCGCGGTGGACTCGGCCTGGGACGGATTGCGGGTGGTATTGACCGGCACGCTGGAGCAGTTCGGCCGTCGAGAGTTGACCGATCAACTTGAGTCGATGGGCGCGAAGGTCAGTGGGTCTGTCAGCGCCAAGACCGATCTTGTGATTGCGGGGGCAAAGGCCGGCTCCAAACTTGAGAAAGCACAGTCGCTTGGCATCGAGGTTTGGGATGAGGAGCGTTTGGTGGAGATGCTCGGCGGGTAGCGGCCTCGCTGCGTGCTACCTTGTACACATGGGTCAAGTTGCGCTGGGTCTGCGGAGTCTCGTCGTACGGATCATCGTATTCGTGGTCATGGCCGCGCTGTTGGCGTGGGCGCTTGGCGGAACGCTTTGGCCCAGGCCCGTTTCGGCAATTCAACGCCCGGTCATCAACGCAGCGGGAAGCCAGTGGGGCTGGATGGTCACAGTGGATTCTGCGGATCAGGAAGTGTTCTACACATTGGCACGTCGCCAGAAGGGCCAGTGGGAGTTGGTTGAGGGAGGCGGCCCGTTTCCGGCGGTCGAACCTCTGGCCGTGCCGAAGGGCACTCTTCCTGAGGGCGCCATCTTCAGGGCCATTGTGCGTGGGCGCGGTCTTGATGAAGCCAGTCAGGTCATCGTTGGGTCAGACGGTCGGGCCGTCGTTTCAACGGCAGAGGATTCCGCCGACGTGGACTGAGCTGTTTCGGGTTCGAGTGCGGTGCTTTCGGGCGTGATCGACACGACGCCGCCCATCGCAAGTGCCAGGAGTACGGCTGCCAGTGCGATGCGATACCACCCGAACACGGCCAGACCATGCCTGGTCAGGTAGGTCACGAGCCATCGAATTGCGACTGCGGCGGAGATGGCGGCGACAACGATGCCCACTGTGACTGGCATCCACCCGAGAACAGTGAACATGTTGGCGTCATCGCCGAGAAGATTACCTGCAAGTTTGTAGACGGTGGCGCCACCGAGCGTTGGGAGCCCGAGCAGGAAGGAAAACTCAGCGGCGCGGGCCGGCCTGAGTCCAACCATCATGCCGCCAAGGATGGTCACCATGGACCGGCTGGTGCCAGGCCACATGGCGATGCACTGGAGCAAGCCGATCTGAAGTGCCGCCGCCGCCGGGAGGTCGGCGCCGCTCAGGTCGGTGTCATGCGCGGGGTCACTCCGATACTTCTTGCCCGCGAGAATCATCACAACGCCTCCGACGACGAGCGCGAGCAACACAGGCCCGATGCGCATGAGACGCGATTCAATCCATGAGTCGAGCAGCGGGCCAAGGACCATGGCAGGGACAAAGGCGATCAGGATGTTGCGAAAGAGCCGGAGCCCCTGCGAGTCCCGGCCGAGAAGTCCGAGGATCATGCGACCGACGGCTGTGCGATAGAGCCCGAGTACCGCCAGGATGGCTCCACCTTGTATGACGATGAGGAGCGCATCAACGCTGCGGCGGACGTCCTCGGGGCTGTCCAGTCCGAGCAGCGAGCGTGCGAGTACGAGGTGCCCGGTGGAACTGACCGGCAGGTATTCGGTGACGCCTTCCACGATGCCGAGGATGATGGCATCGACGATTCCAAGCGCAGTACTCACAGGGGGAAGGCTCCGGGGGGGGAAGGGGGCACCGTGGAGGAACAAGGGCTGTGTCTGAACAGGGGGGGACGTATTATGGATCGGTCCATGCGTACGCGTCGCGCCATCTTCAAGTACACAGACCAAACGCCCGTCCGGGCGAGCGAGGTCTCAATGCTGTGGGAAGCGATCCAGTGAGCGTCATCCTGCTGACGGGTTCGCGGGGTTCTGGGAAGAGCCGCGTAGGCGCGGTGGTGGCGGCCGGGTTGAACCGCACGTTCATCGATCTTGATGACGTGGCCCTGGCAATGACCGGCCTTGACTCGGTGACCGAGGTTTTTGACCGGGTCGGTGAACATGCCTGGAGGCAGGCTGAGGCTGCGGCTCTTGCGGAGTCGCTCAAGCAGGCGAATGCCGTCATCGCAACTGGTGGCGGTGTGGCGTGTATTGATCCACCCAGATCTGTTCTTCAGAGGGCTCGGACCGATGGTGTTGCGACGACGGTGTGGCTCCGCTGCTCGCCGGATGTGCTTGTAGCGCGGCTGGCGGCACAACCGGGAGACCGCCCCTCGCTGACCGGGGCCGATGCGACTGAGGAAGCTGCAGAGGTCGCGAAGGAGCGAGAGGACTTGTATGCCTCATCGGCGGACTATGAGGTCGATGCGAACGGATCGGTCTCCGTGGTCGCGCAGGACATCCTGTGCCTGATTGGCTGATGGGTCTGGCGTGTGAAGTGTGAGTTCGACCCCGAGGGAGCCCGGCGGACCGCTGGGGATCACATATCGGGCGTGAGTCGGCGACCCATGGCTCGCTTGCGGTTGATGAGCTTTCGGCCAGCCTTGGTCTTCATACGAGCGCGGAATCCGAATTGGCGGGCCCGCTTGATCTTGCTTACGCGGCGGGGGTAGTGCATCGCCATTGGTTGGTCTTCCGTACTGAGGGCCCGTTGAGATCCCCGGACAATCCGGGGTGGAATCGCGGAGTCTAGCACATACGCCCGCGTGTTCCAAGTCCACCGGGCGGGGCTTGCCCATCCAATGGCATGTGGGGGGATTTCATGCGGATCATTCCGGATCAGGTGGTAGAGTACAGATGTCGCGGGCGGGCGGGACGGCCTCCGGAGTGGGCCACCCCGTCCTCGCGTGGCAGGAAGGCGGAAACACGTGTTTTCGCCCGTACACGGTGCTGGACAGCGATTGTGCAGATGTGCAATCGGTGGTTCAGGACACATACGATCATCCGGGGTCGCGAGGGACCGTCGCCCGCATGGACGATGCCACATTAGACCGCGCCGAAGATCTGCTCGAGTATGACTTTACAGATCGAGCGATTCTCAATCGAGCCCTGACGCACGCCTCCACAGCGGCGACCCGGCACGAGAGCAATGAGAGATTGGAATTCCTGGGGGATTCCGTGCTCGGGCTCGTCGTATGCGAGTACCTGCATCGGACATTCCCTGACTTGCTGGAAGGGGACATGACGAAGGTGAAGTCCTCGGTGGTCAGCCGCCGGGTATGCGCCGAGGAAGCCCGTCGCCTTGGGCTCGACCAGCTGCTGGTCCTGGGAAAGGGCATGGCTTCGGCGCGGGAGTTGCCCTCGTCGGTAGCGGCCGCGGTGTGGGAGTCTGTGATCGGTGCGTTGTATGTTGACGGAGGGCTTGAGGTCGCTGAAGACTTCATTCTGTCAGCGCTTCGTACCCGCATTGAGCAGGCAGTGGAATCAGGGCACCACCACAACTTCAAGAGTGTTCTCCAGCAGGTCGCCCAGCAGGACTTTTCGTCGACGCCCGTATACAGCGTCCTGGACGAAAAAGGCCCTGATCACGCCAAGTGCTTCGAGGTGTCCGTTGCAATCTCAGGGCGCTCATTCCCTCCTCGGTGGGGGCCCAACAAGAAGCGGGCGGAGCAGGACGCAGCGCTTGCGGCACTTGAGGAACTCTCCATTGCCCGGGTCGCAGCGAACGGGGACGTTCACGTCGAACTGAACACCTGACCAGGCTTCCGAGCGATCGTTGCTTACTCGGTGACAACGACTCGGCCGGTGTCGTCCTTGGTACTTCCGGCGGCGACGACGGTCACGCCGCTGCCGTTCTGAAATGCCGCCGCGCCGCCGGGGCCATCTGCTGTGATGCCCGCGAGCACAACCGGCGTTCCCTCAGCGTTCATGAGGTTCAGGGCACCGCCTCGGGGGGTTGCTGCGAGCGCTGCGGTCGTGTGGCCGTCGGCGGTGAGCAGGGCGAACTCCGGAGTTCCATCGCTGGCCGCCGTGGCGACCGCGGAACCACCGCGTCCACGTACGGTCAATCGTCCTCTCCCTGTCCCGGCAGCGTGCAGCAGGCCGACGGGGGCACCCGAGGCATCAGCTACGGCGAGCATTCCGAGTCCGTGTGCGGTGGCCGTGAGGGAGGCAATTCGCGTTCGATCAGCCGCGAGAATGTCGACCGCAGGTCGCATGCCATCGGTTCCGCCGGTGAGGCGAATCTGACCCGCCTCGCCACTTCCAAGCACAACGCGGCCTGCGCCATTGGAAGCAAACAGCGAGAGAGCATCGTCGGCTGTCTTCAAGATCGGCAGGGTGGCGCCGCTGGCGACGGTGACTGACTCGGTCGCTTTGCCGGCGAGCGTGATCGTAGCATCGCGGCCGTTGAGATCGATCGATGTGGCGTCCCCCGCAGTGATTGAGGCCGATCCGCTCGGGGCATCGAGCCGCAGCGATACCTGGCCGTCGGCGGCGCCTGCTCTCAGCAGCGTGTCCTCCTGGTGCAGCAGTGCGAGGCTGTGCGGTTTGAGTTGAAGTGTGCCGTCACCGCACTGCCACTGACCGCCTTCGGAAGTTGCGTGGAACGCCATCGTTGTGTCATCACGAGAAAGTGATACGTGGTTTCCTGAAAGCTGGGCCGAGTTTGTGGGTGATGAGACGCGAACATGCCCCCCTTGATCCGAGAAGGCAGCGGTAATCTGCGCGTTGTCCGGGCCACTGAGGAGCAAGCTAGGCTGATCGGCCTGGCTGGAGAGTGTGAGGCACGCTGCGCCATCTCCGGTGCTGAATACTGCGAGGCCGGGTTCGAGTGTGGAACGCGCCACGCCGCTGGCATCACGCATGCGGATGGCAGGTTCGGTGCCCGAAGCAAGTTCGAGTTTTGGAGTGTCAGATCCGGTTCCGAGCGTCAGAAGACCCCCATTGGCCCCCGCAGCGATACTGGCGCCTCGAGCGCCTTCGGTGTTCCACGCGCCGAACTCGCCTCCTTCCGGCGTTGCCCAGATCCCGGCGACGTTGACGCCGGCGGTGTTCCAGACTGCGACGTCGCCTCCATGCTGGTTCGCTGCCATTCGCATCACATTGGTCCCTGCAGGCGACCAGAGATCGAGCTGACCGCCGGAATCATGCCCGGATGCTGCGAGGACAACATTGCCATCAACATCGATGATTTCGAGTCTGTGCGCCCGCAGCGTATCGACGCGTGTGACGTCCGAAGCTGCCAGAAGAACCATGGCGCCGATCCCGCCAATGCAGCCGATCTGGAGCCAGCGGGTTCGCCGCCGCAGTCGGGCATGGTTGGCTTCGACTTCCTGAAGTCGGCGGGCCAGCGTGGCGATGTCGTTCTGTGGAGTCATTGGAGCACCTCCTGGAGGTGGTTTGCTTCGATCACGTGTTGTGGAGAGGTCCGTGCGCGGCGCGGGGCGTGATGGTGGCCCAGGCCCGTGCGTACAGATCTGTTGGAAAGGCCAGGTATCCGGGATAGTCGGCGCGGGCCTGCTCAACGCCGCCGCGATCAATCGTCACGATTGCAACTGGATCTTCCGATTCAAGCACGACCGTTCCATCTGGCGCAATGGCGATGCTGGGGCCGCCGATCGGGACATCGGCCTCGGGGCCGGGGCGATTCACAGAGAGAACCCAGCAGCCACTGGTGAGTGCATTGGCCAGGAAGATCGGTCGCCACTTGACGTAGGTGCTGGTTTCGGTTGCGCGAGGAACCAGAATGGCATCGGCTCCTTGAGCGCCAAGGATGTGGCTCCCGAAGGGGCGGTTGTTGTCGCTGCAGATCTGAAAGCCGAGGCGCATCCCAAGTGCATCGACAGGTCTGGGAATCGCATCGTCCGCCTGATAGTGATCGGCCTCCCAGAACCCGGGCTCGTCTGGAATGTGAATCTTGCGGTAGGCGTGCAGGAATGTCCCATCCGGGCCGAATAGCAGCGCTGTATTGAATCGCCGTCCCGAATCGTCGCGGACGATCGCGCCGCCAAGTAGCGCGATGCCGCACTCGGCGGCGATGGCTGACTGCAACTGGTGACGCGGCCCCAGCGGCGGCTCGGCATCCTCGTCCCGGGCGTGCTGCGTGGCTGGAACCCATGGCAGCATCGCAAGTTCGGGTAGCACGGCGAGCGCGGCGCCCCCAGCGCGAGCCTCGGCGAGGCGGGACCGCAGCCTGTCGGGACCGGTCTGGTCATGGAAGACGTCACGGATCAGGGCGATGGTGAGCGAAGTACTCATGACGGCAGTGTATTGTCGGTTGAGGGCGGCGATGGTCGAGAGGCCTTGCGAAAGCATGGCCGAGTCGAAACAACATCAGAATCTCAAACGGCTCGCGGCCGGATGGCTGCGTGCGGAGGGGTATGTTGCGGTGGGGGCAGAGGTCGGGCTCAGGGCAGGCGGGTTTCGCACCGATATCGCCGGGTGGACGGATCGGCGAGCGGATGGGTGGGGAGCGAGCCACCCATGCCCGGCCAGGACGTGCCTGATTGAGTGCAAGGTGAGCCGGTCTGACTTTGCGCGGGACGGTGGACATGCCGCGCGCCTGCTGGGAAGGCGAGCAACGGTGCGGGACATGCTCAGGGACCTGCACGCCACGCCCGGGAAACCACTTCGGCGGGCGACTCGGACCGAACCGACGCTCTTTGATGTCCGGGGGACTCCATTGGACGCTGCGGCGTCCAGGATTCGCAAACTCAAACTGGAGCTCGTTGCCATTGATCGGCGGCTGGCCGGGCGATGCAAATTCGCCAAGATGTCCTGGTGGCGGGCGGCAGACTCGTTGCTTCTCGCCGCGCCAGCAGGATTGGTGAAGCATCGGGAGATTCCCTGGGGGTGGGGGCTCCTGGAGGAGTCTGATGGGATGTGCCGTGTGGTGGTTCGCCCACCACCCCTGATGAGCAGGCCCGAGGACAAGTTGCGCATTCTCCGGGGCATTGCGGTTGCAGGCAGCCGTCAGTGCTGGCGAGGGGCGTCGCAACTCCAGCTTTCGCTTGGCAACTCTGAGACATCAACTCCAGTCGGGGCAGCCGCCCCATGAGGGGAGGGCTGAAAAAGTGTGCATGAAGCGATCCTCCCGGTGTTCCAGTCCTCGGCTTGATTTCAGGGGACCGGTGCCTGTGGTCAGTTCAACCCAAAACCGAACCGTGTGCGCGGCAGGGCAAGCCAAACGCTGCACGAGCGTGCGGGTTGGCTTGAAGTTGCCTGACTTGCACGTGTGGAGCGTCGCGGCGAGAGGAGATTACACAATGAAACCAAAGTAGTTACACAAGACCCGTCTTCTCATCCTCGTGTGTGCCCAAACGCCCCCGCATCGACCGCGGCCCGCATCATTGGCGGTGCGCTTCGAAGCGAAGGGTGGGCCGAGTGACCACTGTTTGAAGGTGCAAGATCCTGAACTGGCCTGCTAGGCTCTCGCGTATGGCCAATCTATGCTTGTCAATCTCCCGCAGAATCGCAGCTCCACAGCAAGTCGTGTGGGATGTCATCACCGATCTGGAAGGGTGCCCGGATCGCATTGATGCGATTGTCCGCATCGAGATGCTCACAGGCCAGAAGGTCGCCACCGGAACCCGCTGGAAAGAGACCCGCCTCATTTTCAAGCGGGAGAGCACCGAGACGATGGAGATCACGGCTTTCGAGCCTCCCCTCCGTTACGTTGTCGAGGCTGACTCCTGCGGGGCTCACATGACCAGTGAACTTCGATGTGAGCCGGACGGCGACGATGCGACCATCCTCTCGATGTCGATGGAGACGACCCCAATGAGTTTCTTCGCCAGGCTCATGAAGCCACTGGCGAAGTTGGCGATGGGGACCACCCGTAAGATGCTCGAGCGCGACTTGGATGACATTGCTGCGGCGTGTACGAGCGATGCGCAATCTCCCGAGCCGGAGCCAGCCGACGCGGAGGCGGCGGAGCACTGACATGCCCGCAGTCATCTTCGATCTTGACGGCACACTCATTGACAGTTATCAGGCGCACTTTGAGGCGTGGCAAACGGTGTCCACGGAGTTGGGACATGTGCTGACCGAGCCACAATTCAAGCGACAGTTCGGCCTCAAAAACGAACCAATCCTGCAGGAGCTCCACGAGTTTGCCGGGCTTGAAGTGCCCGACGCGGCTGCGATTGGTGCGCTCGCACAGACGAAAGAATCGCGGTACCGCGCCTTGATCGCTGATTGTTTTCCAGTCATGCCAGGTGCCATCGAGTTGATTCGAGCGTTGGAGAATGCTGGTTGGAGTGTGGCCATAGGCTCGTCGGCGCCGCGCGAGAACATTGATTTCTGCGTACACCAATTCGATCGACATGGCGTGCGATTCGCTGCCGTGGCGTGCGGGTGTGATGTATCTCATGGCAAGCCTGCGCCCGACGTGTTTCTGCTCGCAGCCAGACGGCTTGCGAAAGATCCTGCCGAGTGCATTGTGGTCGAAGATGCCTCCGCGGGGATCGAAGCGGCTCGGCGGGCCGGGATGGGGAGCATCGGCTTGTGTTCGACAGGCCGGGCGCCGGATGAACTGGCTGCCGCCGATCTGGTGATCGACACGTTCGATGCGATCAATCTGGATCGTCTTGAGCAACTTCGGCTGGTGCGGGCATGAGCGACCTTGACTTGGCAACAACCTGGTTTCTGGCTGCACGTACGATGGCATGTGGTGGAGAAGAGCCGTCCCTCGCAGAGGAGGCGGCGGCGGGGTTGTTTGCCCGGGCGATTCTTGGTCTTGACGAAGAAACGTGTATTGCGGCCAAGGAGAAGGATCACATGCAGTCGTTGACGCTCATCGATTGCATGGCCATGGCGGGCAAGCTTCCACGGGGAACCGCCGATCAGGTTGTGACCGGTGTCATGATGATCGCCTACGCCGTCGCCAGTATGCATCCGCTTCAGGTGCGGTGGGCTTCGATGATCGCCTCAGCCATGAACATGACCGAAGAGCGATTTCAGCGATGCTGCGTCAACGCGAGAGTCGTTGCGTCAATGCTTCCCCATGAACAGGAGGCAATCGGTGGCTGATTCCGGTGGCAATTTTGAATTCCTTTCCAGGTATGACGATCGCGTTGCGCACTTGGCGCAGCAGGCTGAAACATACGTGCACAGCGATCCGGACTCGGCGCTCTTCAAACTGCGGCTGATGGTCGAGACAATGGCCCGTACGCTCGTTGATATGCAGGCGCCCCACCTTGTTGACTCGGATCTCAGCGTGATGCTCCGATCGCTGCAGCGAAGCGGCCTGCTCGGCTCGCGTGAAGCGGACGATATGCATGCGATTCGGCGTGATGGAAATGCGGCGGTTCACGGTCACGACAGCACGACTCCAACTGCAATTCGGCGGCTTCGGGATGCATGGCGCGTCTCCCGGTGGTATGCCCGGACGGTCCGTCGGGGCGCGAAGGTCGATCCGCCCCCGTTCCAGGCTCCGGACCCACCCCAGGGCGACGCGCCCGGTGCAGCGGCTCATGCTCGCGCCGAAGCACTTGAGGAGGCTGTCGAGGCCAGACGGTCACAAACTCGCAAGGCACTGCTCCTCTTCGGCGACAGTGATGATGTCGCGGCCATGCGGTGGAGGCTTCGCGGGGAGCTGCGGGCGCTTGAAGCCGTGGCGGTGGCTGCAGGGGAACCGATCGTGGACGCCGATTTCGTTGCGTTGGTGATGGCCATGGATCTTGAGCAGATTCTTGAGCACCCCGCATGGGGCCGCTCAAGCCAGGATGCCAAGGCCAACGTGGAACAGCAGTTTGAAGCTTTCAAAGCGGCTCATGCGGCGGCAGAGCAGGAGTATCTCACGCAGCGTGCTGCGATCGCCTCAGAATCCCGCCGCAGGTCCTGAAGGCGCTTTTTGGCATCGATCTGACTGTGCGGGTTGTATCAAGCGGGTCGAAGGGGGATGATGCTGCTGTCGGGCTGGAGGCAGAAACCTGTTCTGGCTGCTGGCATCTGGTCGATTTCGGGGCAAACTGGTTGAGCAGGAACCCCGAGCACGTGGTGGAGAGCCGTCCATGCCAATGACACAGATGTTGACCATGACCCTGGCCATCCTGACGGGTGGTGTATCGGAGGAACTGGTTGGCTTCCGAGAGTCGCTGGTCGTCAGTCCAACATCGGACGCCGTTGGCGGGCAGTTCGGTATCTCGGTTGATTCTTCGGGCTCAGTGGTGATCGTCGGTGCGATTGATCAGGATCCTGACGTCTACGACGTAGCAGGCCCTGGTTATGCATCGGTGTTGTACCTCGACGAAACCGATGGCAGTCTGGCCGACCGGGTTGATCTTCAGGCGAGTGATGGCGTCGATCAGGATTCGTTCGGGTACCGCGTGGCGATCGGATCGATTGCTGGCGTTCCCGATCCAGCGGGGGTCGCCTATGTCGCAGCCCCTCGGCGTGGTGGATCCGGCGAGGTCGAGTTCGCCGGTGGCGTGTACGTGTTTCGCGATTCGGCGGAGGGTATTGTCGAGCAGGGATTGATTTTGCCCAGCGAGGAGTCCGCCCGCCGGTTCTTTGGTAGCTCGATTGCATTCGACGGAACCCATCTGGTGGTCGGAGGCCATGAGGACTCGACTGAGGTCGACGGCGGGGGAACGCCGATTGCAAAGCATGGGTCCGTCTGGGTCTTTGAAATCGGTCCTGACGGCATGCCGATCTCAGAGCATCGCCTTGTATCCGACGTCCCTGCTGCATCGACGCTCTTTGGATGGAGCGTGAGCGTTGACGGTGACCGACTTGCAGTTGGCGCTGTGTTGGATAGCGCAGCGGGTACGCAGAGCGGCGCGGTGCATATCTTCGACAAACAGTCCGACGGAAGTTGGTTGTTTGACGAGGTGATCGCCTTGAGCGATCTTTCATACTTCTCCTGGCTCGGAACATCAGTCCGTCTCGTTGGTGACACGTTGATCGCCAGTGCGATCTATGCAACCAATCCGAGCGGATCAAATGGTGACCCGGTCGCCTACAGCGGGGCGGCCGTTGTCTTTGATGATGTTGACGGCGCCTTTACGGAAACGCAGCGAATCTACCCGCCCATTGACCATGTGAATTCCGGATGGGGTGTTGGATTGGACTTCGATGGTTCAGTGCTTGTGATCGGCGCGAATCAATGGGACGATGTGGGCACGCTCAACTCCGGCGCAGCGGCAATCTATGAGCGCGGGCTGGATGGCCAGTTCTCCATCATTCGGACAGTGTTGACCGACGGCCCTACGCAGGGCGGCTCATTTGGCGTATCGGTTGCGCTCAGCGATTCTGGTCGGCTTGTGGTGGGAATGCCGGACATCCTTGAGCAGTATGGCGGCAAGGTGTGCATCTTTGATCCCTGGTGTGGCGGCGACAGCGATGGCAGCGGAGGAGTCGATGTGGTGGATCTCCTGACGCTGCTTGAACACTGGGGAGACCATCGGATTCTTTCCACAGATGTGGTGCAGGACTTTGAGGTGGACATGGCAGATCTCCTGCTGCTCATCCAGAGCTTTGGAGAGTGCCAGATCACGCCGCCGCTGTGATGATTGGGAGCCCCCTTCCTCCCGAGCGTGTCTCGGCCCGCATCCATTGAAACACGCGCGGCAGGACTCGAACCTGCAACCCTCGGCTTCGAAGGCCGATGCTCTATCCAATTGAGCTACGCGCGCTGGGGTCGGACGAACGGAGAATAGTACCGGGGAGGGAGCCGCTTGGGGGGCTCTCAGGTCGGCCGTGACAAGACCAGAGGGAATCGAAGACCCCTCCATCTCGGCGTCAAGGACTTGCTCTCGCTGGTCGGGAACTGGGGGGAACATCACATTCTGACCGTGGACATCCATCAGGACTTCGTCGTTGACGTGGTCGACATTCTGCAGATGATCAGCGATTTTGGGGACTGTCAGTTGGTGCCGTAGGCTGGCATGAGAATCCGGCGCTTCGGCGCGTGTTTTTCAGTATCCTCAAGGGTGCAGGATTTCGGGATTCGCAGCGAGTCTTCGGGGGCCAGCTTCAGAACCGAGGTGAACCATGTTGAAGTCTTTGTGGCTCGTGGCGGCGTGTCTGGTATTGGGCGTGGCGGGAACGGTGATGGCTGGAGGGGGTTGCCTGATCAGCGATGACTTCTCTGGCGGAGGACTGACCGATATCTGGCAGACAGGGGGGTCATCAGGAAGCGTGGTCAGCGTGACGGAATCTGGTGGACGCGTCAAGTTCAGCGGATCTGCGCACAACGATGAATCGCTTGACATGCGGTTCGTGTTGTCGTCTGACTGGTACATGGATATGACGCAAGACTGGGCGATCAGCGGTTGGTGGTACTCCAACCCGCCGACGCCAACTTGGGGCGATACCGGAATTGCGATTGGGGTGATTCTGGACGGAACGCCTTCGTCGGCCTATCTCAAGTATGGCGCGACGATGAGCGTAGGCCGGTACCGCGATTCGAATACCTACTTTGGGTACCAGGTCTGCAACACGTGGTGGAACAACGACTACTCTCCGGTTGACATCGACTATCCATTCGACACAACCTCGGACACCGTGTATGTGTGGTACGACGCGAGTTCGGACACCTTGTACTTCGGTGACGTATTGAATGGTGGCAGCCCGTTCTCCGTGAACTCCTTCCAATCGGGATCGCCATCGATCTCGCATCAGGCGTGGATAGGTTTCGGTGCCTACTCAACCGGTGAGGTTCCCTCATTCAGCAGCAAGTATCAGGGGGATAATTTTTGCGTGCTCTACGGCAATGTTGTAGGGCCGGCAGTTGGTGCTTGCTGTTCAGGATTCGCTTGTGTTGAGACGATCGCCGAGTCTTGCGCTGGCGTTTGGCAGGGTGCGGGGACATCCTGTGATACGGCGTGCGGCGCCGAAGGCGCGTGCTGCGTCGGTACGGCGTGCCAGACCCTGACCGCCGCCGAGTGTGCTGATGCGAGCGGCTCGTATCACGGCGACGGCGTGTCGTGTGCTGCAACGCCCTGCGGCGGGGGTGCGGGATGCCCTGCAGGATGGAGTGAGGACTGCATGGGGATCTGTTTCCCGGATGCGGTCTTCGAGCACTGGGGAGGCGATACCTACTGTGACAACGGCGCATACATTCCGGCGAACTACCCGGACGAGTATGACGAGACCTATGGGGACGCCCCTCCCGGCGTGGCCGTGTACATGAACTGCGATGCCCATCTGTGTGACGACGGCGATTGCATTGGCGACGAAGACTCAGATTGTGGCCCCGTATGCGCAGGCGACGTCAATGCAGACGGCGTCGTCGGCCGCGAGGATCTGCTCAGCCTCATTCTGGTGTGGGGAACGACGCATGCCTATGCAGACGTCGATGGAGACTTCGACGTCGGGGTACAAGATCTTCTGGCGGTCTGCGCAGCGTGGGGGCCGTGCTGAGCCTGACCTTTCTCGCGAGCGGACCCGGCTCCGACCAGCCCTCGATCCTCCCCCGTTTCTGGCGGTACGATGGTCCGGATCATGTGGAAGCGAACCGCCCAAGGAAGCATGCTGGCGATCGCCTCGCTGCCGTTGATGGCTGGCGAGTGCGTCATTTTTGATGCGTTCGATGACGACAATCCCTACGACACCTGGGTGCTCTCGGCAACGTCGCCAGGCTATGTGAGTGTGGAGGAAACTGGAGGCCGCCTGCAGTTCCCGATGCTCAACCCGACCATCGTGAACGGCTTTCATACCGCGTTCGCCTGGTCGGATGGCTGGGGCGTCGACCTGACACAGGATTGGTCGGCCAGCGTTGCCTGGAACGCAGACTTCCCCGATCTTGCCTTCTCCGGAACACAGACATCGATCATGTTCGCCGTCATGCGCAATGGCGATTCCGGATACCCGATTCCTATTGACGGCGTCAGCATTGCGGCGGTGAAAACGGGCTCCTACCCGTCTGGCATCGACACGCTCGACATTATCGATTGGTCGGGCGGCTTCGGGACCGTGCCGACGTCCTCGGGCCGGAGCTGGGAGAGCACGACTACCGACTTCTGGTATGACGCGTCGACCGGGATGTTGACCTTTGAGTCAACGGGAGGTGTCGGGGGTGTCGTCACCGGCATCAATGGCACCGGCACCTCGGCCTGGCTTGGGTTTGGTGCCACGAGCAACGGGTCTCCAGTTGGATCGTGGAGCGGCTGGGGTGTTTCGATTCGGGATGTCTGTGTTGAAGGCGCGATCGTCGGAGCCGCTGTCGGAGCCTGCTGCGTGGACGGCGGTTGCCTCCAGACAATAGAAGCCTCGTGCTTCGGCACCTGGGACGGCGCAGGTTCGAGCTGTGTCCAGTGCGCAGGAGATGTCGACAGTGACGGGGCGGTTGGATCCGCAGATCTCCTGACCCTGATCGATCAGTTCGATTCGGATGACTGTCAGGCGGATCTGGATGCCAGCGGCACCGTGGATGTCTTTGACCTGCTCGATCTCCTGACGCGATGGGGCGATTGCGGCTGAGGGGCGTGCCCACCGAGCCTCTTTCGGTCCGCTCAGGCTCGCAGGGGCTTGCATCTGAGGCTGGCATGACTACCCTCTGCCCTCGCCGCGATCAGGGAGTGGCGGCTGAAAGAGGAGCACGCGATGGGTTGCATGGATGGCAAGACGGGTCTGGTGGTCGGGGTTGCGAATGATCGCTCCTATGCGTGGTTCATCGCTCAGTCGATCCTCCGTGAAGGCGGCACGTGCCTGTTTACGCATCTGCCCGGCGAGAAGATGGAGCGACGTGTTCGCAAGGCTGTCGAAGGGCTCGGCATCGATGATCCGTGGCTCATGCCGATGGACGCTTCGAGCGATGAATCGATGGACGAGGCATTCGGCGCGATCGATTCACAATTCGGCACGTTGGACTACCTCGTGCATTCAATCGCATTCGCCGACAAGGACTGGCTCAAGGAAGGCAGGTTCGTCGGGACGCCACGTGACGTCTTTACGCAGGCAATGGATATCTCGGCGTGGACCTACATGGCCATGGCCAATCGCGCAGCACCGCTGATGCGAGACGGCGGCGGCATGGTGTCGATGTCCTACTACGGGGCTGAGAAGGCAGTGCCGGGCTACAACGTCATGGGCGTTGCCAAAGCAGCGCTCGAAGCGGCAACGCGGTACCTCGCGATGGAACTTGGCGAGAAGAACATCCGTGTCAACTCGATTTCCGGCGGCCCGATCAGGACGATGTCTTCCATGGCGGTTGGCGGCTTTTCGCAGATTCTCGACTGGGTCGAGCAGAAGGCGCCGCTCAAGCGAAATGTCACGGGGCAGGACGTCGGTGACTCAGCCGCATGGCTGCTTTCGCCACTCGCATCGGGCGTGACCGGGCAGACGATCTACGTCGACTGCGGCTACTCGTCAATGGGCCTGTGAGCAGGCGGTTCCATATCGAGCGTGAATCGCCAGGGGCGTTCGCTGCTGAGATCAGTTTCGGGCACGATGGCCTCGCGGAGGGCTCTCACGACGCCGTCGATTCCATCGCCGGTCCTTGCTGAGCACTGGGCGTCGGCATCTTCGATTGGCCCGAGATCGGCCCGCAGGCCAATGCGGACATGGGGCGTACGTGGAAGCGCAGGCCAGCCGCTTTCCGGATCGGCTGCGGCGACAAGCAGGTCGGCCCGCTCGCACAATGACGTTGCCCGCGTGATGGCTTCCGACTCCTGGCGATCGGCCACTTCTCGAATGCCCGGCGTATCGGCCCAATCGACGACGAGTCCGCCCAGATCGAGCCGAGCCCCGACCCAGTCGCGGGTTGTGCCGGGCATGTCTTCGACTCTGGCGCGTTGTCGTCCGGCCAGGGTGTTGAGCAGGGTGCTCTTGCCGATATTGGCGGGGCCAGCAAGAACGACGCGGGGAGGCATGAGAAGCCAGCGGAGTCGCTGCGAGCGGTGATCGTCTTCTGGAGTCCATTGATCCTGAAACGCTCGCCACCGTGCAGGCTGCTCGAGCAGAAGGTCCAGCGCCAGCGCGGTCCGCGCAGTTGGTGCTGCTGCCATGACCGCTGCTTCGATGGAGTCGAGAGCCTCGGGCCAGATCGATGCGTGGTCGAATGTGGCGTCAGCGGACTTGAGCCGCTCTTGAAGCAGCGCAAGAATCCGTGGCCCGCCGTGCGGCATGATGTGAAGCCGATCTTCCTCTGGTCTGGCGAGCAACGCGGTATCGACGCCCTCAAATGTGGCAAGGCGGAGTGCGCCAACTGCTGGGGGCACCACACCGAGGTCGCAACACAGTTGTTCGATGTCGCCGGTCGCTTCGATGATCGCAACGGCGCCGGGGTGTGGCGCGGTGAGTACGCGGGCCTCGACCGGGCTCAATCGTCGTCCCCGTCGCCGGCGGGTGCCCGCATGGCATGTTCAGCCGCGATGGCCATGCCCAGCAGGGTCAGATCGGGGACGATGCGGTCGATCAGTTCGTCATCTGCGAAAATCGACTCCGCATCTCCGCCGGTCACAATGACCTGAGGGAAGGCTCCGTAATGGTCTGCATACCGTTCGACAAGCATCCGAACCATGCCACGAATCGAGCACTGCACGCCCAGGAGCATTGCCTGCGACGTGCTGCGACCGAAGGGCTCATCATCTGGTTGAGCGGGCGAGATTTCAGGAAGCGACTCGGTGTGCTCATGGAGCGATGCCAGCTGAAGTGAAGCTCCGGGTGCGATGGCGCCTCCGTGAAAGGTTCCCTCGCCGTCAATGAAGTCCACGGTGATGGCCGTACCGGCATCGACGACAATGCACGCCTGTTTGAGCACATCAAAAGCAGCAGCAGCACTCAGCAGGCGGTCGACGCCTGTCATCGTCTCCGGCGCCAGATCGCATTGAATAGGCACTGGGAGGTCATCGCCAACTCGGTAGACCTCCTGAGAGAGTTGGTCACCGAGTGCTGAGGCGAGTTGATCGGCAAAGCCGTCATTCACCGAGGCGATGATGGTCGCCTTGGCGGCGTCGGCGTCGAGCAGTGCCCGGTGGCGGAGCACTTCGCTTGAAACGGCGGCCAAGTCGGAGTTCGCGACCGAAACAGGCTCGATGAGCGTGCGATCTTTGGCCGCGGCGATGCGTGAGCAGGTATTTCCCACGTCGATGAGGACGAGTTGAAGGCTTGACATGCCATCCATTGTACGGACCCCGCCAGCGTCTACCGTGTCTCGTTATGCTCCCGAGTGTGAGCACCGCCGAGACAGCGAAAATCATTGATGGACGGGCACTGGCTGCGGAGGTCAAACGCGAATTGGCTGCCCGGGTGGCCGACTTGTCCGCAGGGGGGCATCCTGTCCGGCTGGATGTGATTCTCGCCTCCGAGAATGCCGCGGGGGCCGTCTATGCCCGCAACCAGGCCGCCATGTGCGAAGAGATCGGGATCGACTACCGGCTCCACGAGGTGGCCTGCGACGCTGCGTGCGATCGCGTTGCCGAGGCTGTGCGAATGCTCAACGTGGACCCCGCAGTCACTGCGATCATGGTGCATCTGCCACTGCCCGAGGGCGTCGACTCGATGCGGATTCAGTCACTGATCGACGCTGACAAAGATGTTGAGGGCGTGAATCCAGCGAATATCGGGGGCGTGATCTATGGTCGCCGCACGTTGGTCCCGTGTACGGCGCTTGCGACGATGCGGATGATTGAGTCAACGGGCATCAATCTGGTTGGCGCGGACGTTGTGTGTGTCGGCGCGAGCACAATTGTCGGAAGACCAGTCGCAGTCCTGCTGATGGAGGCTCAGGCGACAGTTACTTCGACCAATGTACACACCAGGGATCTGGGCGATCGTGCTTGCGCAGCAGATGTGGTCATCGTCGCTGCGGGTGTTCCGGGACTCGTGACGGGGGACATGGTGAAGCCGGGAGCGGTTGTCATCGATGTCGGTATTAACCGAGTCACCGACGAATACGGAGACCGTCGCACGGTGGGCGATGTCGACTTCGAGTCGGTTGCAGCGGTTGCGGGCTGGTTGAGCCCGGTACCGGGAGGCGTTGGACCGATGACGGTCGCGATGCTGCTTCGCAATACCGTGGCGGCGGCGGATCAGGCCTGCTCGGGGCCTTCTTGACGACAAGATCTGGTCTGTATCACACACCGGCTCAAATGCTGTCTAGGCGGTGTATCTGACCGCTTGGAGCTCCGCACAATGTCGAAACACAGCCAATTTCATATGGCATCCATCGCTGTGGCGGCGACCCTGTTTGCTGCCGCATCCACCGCTCTGGCCACAACCCCAAACCCCGATGGCCCTCCGCAGGGCGATCCCATGCTGCCGCCAACGCTGCCGCAGTTTCCTGATGCCTGGGACCCGTTTGATCCCAGCGACCTTCCGCAATTCAGCGGCGAGGTTCTCGACTTCCCATTTGGCGACTTTGGCGATCTGCCGCTGCTTCCGTGCCGCCTCGATGTTCCGTCCGAATACCCGACGATTCAGGCTGCAGTTGACGCTGCCGAGAATGACTGCCTCATTGTCGTGGCCGAGGGTACGTATCACGAAAACGTTGAGATCCACGCCAAGGCTGTTCGAATCGTCGGCGACGGTGACGTGCACCTGTGGCCGGACACCGACGGACCCATCTTGGCGGTGACCAACACCCCGGAGGGGCATGTGGTGCAGTTTGATGGGCTGATGTTCTCGTCGGTGACTCGTGTTGAATCGGACTTCGGGCGAACACTCGTGTTTCGAATGGAAGATGGTGTTGCGATCGCCGCCGGCTTGGCCTCGGTACGCGTCACCAATTGTGAATTCACCGATCTGTCCACCGGAATGCTCACCGGCGAAGGCGATTTTCAGTGCGGCGCCGGTATCTACGGTGTTGCCGCCAATATCGAAGTGGAGCGCTGTGACTTCTCTCTGTGCGAGGCTCCTGAGGGCGGCGCGCTGGCGGCGTCTGGTTGCGATGTGTCGCTTGACCAGAGTCGGTTTGAGCAGTGCGCCGCGATTGCCGCTCGAGGTGGCGTGCTGCTTGCCCATACTGGGCAGGTGCGTATGTCACAGTGCTCGTTCGGCAACAACTCCGCCTCGCTGGGCGGACACTGCTACTTCAGCAGCCTTGAGCTTGAGGCCTCCCGATGTCTCTTTGAGGACGGGTCTGCGGCATCTGGTGGGGCGGTCGCATCTGCCGGCCTCCTGACCGCCGCCGTGTCCTCATGTCACTTCCGCGCCAACACTGCTGGCGAATCTGCCGACGCGTGGTACCACGATGCAACCGATGCCCAGGGGCCATACATGGCAGCCAACGCGTTCTGCGGCGGGCATTCGATGCATGGCATGACCGAAGGCATTGTCCCGATCGTGGGTGATGAAACCTGCGATGCCTGCGATGGCGACACTGGGATGGATGGCTCCGTATCCGTTGTTGATCTCATCGATGTGCTTGAGGTGTGGGGCACCCGAGATCCCTTAGCCGACCTCGATGGCAGCGACAATGTGGATCTGACCGATCTCATGGCGGTCATCGATGGGTTCGGCGGTTGCAATGATTGGGCACTGCCGGATGACTTCGTGTGGGAGCCTTGGAATCCTTGGGATCCCTGAATCCGCTCAACCAAAGAGTCGGCGGTGCGCTTCGCGGTATCTCGAAAGCGTATTGACAACGACGTCATCCGGCAGCGCTGGTCCGGGCGGCGTCTTGTCCCACTGAGCACTCTGCACGAGGCCTTCGAGGTGATTGCGGACGTACTGCTTGTCGAACGAATCCTGATCTCGACCGACCTCGTAGTCCTCGGCAGGCCAGAAGCGACTTGAGTCTGGCGTCAGGACTTCGTCGATCAGCATAATCTCGTCGGTCTCGTTGCCGTCCGCGTCGAGGGCGTAGCCAAACTCGAATTTCGTGTCCGCAAGAATGATCCCGCGTTCGCGCGCGTACTCGGCCGCTCGGCGGTAGATCTCGACCGACACGTCGCGGAGTCTGTTCATGACGTCGCGTCCTGCAATCGAGCAGGCGGTTTCGAAGTCGATGTTCTCGTCATGCCCCTCATCGGCCTTGGTTGCGGGCGTGAAGATGGGTTCGGGAAGCTGCTCGCAGTGGCGAAGCCCCTCAGGCAGGGGGATGCCACACACTGTTCCGGACTGCTGGTACTCCTTCCATCCAGATCCCGTGATGTAGCCACGAACGACGAACTCGACCGGGATGACGCGGGCGGCGCGGCCGAGCATCATTCTTCCCTGCAACTGGGGCGTGTGTGAGGCGTCCATGCCGGCGACATCGGCTGGCTCGGTCGACTTGAGATGGTCCGGAATGAGATCCCACGATCGAATCATGTCGAACCACTTCGTACTGATCGCCGTGAGCTCCTGGCCCTTGCCGGGGACCGGGGTCGGCATGACGACGTCGAAGGCACTGATCCGGTCAGTTGCAATGATGAGCACCTGAGGCGGACAGTGCGCCGTTGCTGGCACCTCATAGATATCCCGGACCTTGCCTTGCCGCTTGCCCTGAAGTGGCAGATTCGTGGTTGTGACCGGTGCGTTGGGGGCGGCTTGCATGCGGTGGGGCTCCTCGTCTGGGCGGGAAGTGTAGCACTTGGGCAGCAGCCACCGTCGAGACTGGATTCCACCGTAGAATGCCGCGCCGCAATGATGCTTCGATTTACCTCCTATGACGCCGAGGGGCGAGCCGATCCGGCCCCGCCACGCCACTCCATCCTTATCGACAAGGACGAGCGGGTGGTCTCGGGTCGTATTCGGAGCCGGGAGGGTGTCATCGAGTGCCTGCGAAAGGGCTCTGGTGCGCTTGCCATGGGACTGCTGTACGACGCGGGTGAGCCCGGCGAATTGTCGCTCCGCACCTGCCTTCTTCCATCGCGCGATATTCCCTATGTCCTGTCCGTGGAGCTGGCTCGCCACCGCATCGCCATGTTTGTTCACAAGGCCGAAGAATGGATGATGGTTGACCTCGATGAGTCGCACCCGGCAATGCGGCTGTGGGAAGAAGCCCGCCGCTTGTTTACGACGGCCATGGTGACCGGCGATCAAGCAAAGGCAGATCGGGCCGGGCGTGCATCGTTGGCGCTGGCAATCCGGGCCTCGGAGCGGCTGGCGATTGCGCATGCCGAGATCCTCCTGAAGCGGCGATTTCGGGCGAAGGCAGCCCCATCGACGTCGATCGGCGTCAGAAGCGACCCTGCCCGACGTGGCGAGGCGCCCCGGCACCTCGCGCAGCGCCACTTTCGACTCCTTGCGATTCCGCTTCGGTGGGATCGGCTGTGCCCCGAGGAAGGGGCTTATGTGTGGGATCAGACCGACGACTGGATCGCATGGGCGGAAGATCACGATTGCCGCGTACTCGGTGGTCCACTGATCGATCTCGGCAGGCACGGTCTTCCCGGATGGGTTGCGAGCAGGGCCGTGTCCTATGAGCATCTCAGGGATCTTGCGTACGAGCATGTTGAGCAGGTGGTGGCGCGGTACGGCGATCACATCGGTATGTGGTCGATCGGCACGGGATTCAATACGAATACGACGATCTCCCTGAAGCCCAAGGAGATGGTTGATCTGGCGCGAACGCTGGCGCTGCGCGTTCGAGAGGGCTACCGCGGCCGCCGCGTCATTATCGAAGTGGAGCAGCTCTGGAGCGAGTACATGTTCAAGCATGCTGATGCGCTCCCACCGGTCAAGTTTCTGGAGCAACTCATTCAGTCTGGAATTCGGTTCGATGGAGTCGGACTGCGCCTTCAATTCGGAGACGGCCAGGATGGGCGGTCCATGCGTGATCTGATGGAGATCAGCCGACTGCTCGACCGCTATCACTTGCTTGACCTGCGAGTGCTGGTGACTGACTTGGGCGTGCCCTCACATGAAATTGCTGACGATGGCGGCCACTGGCGGGAGGCCTGGAGCGAGACGTTGCAGAGCCAATGGGCGAATCGCGCTGTGCCCATGCTGCTCTCCAAACCGCACATCGAATCAATCATCTGGACCGATCTCTTTGATCACGAAGACACGTGCCCTCAATCGGCGGGCCTGATTTCAGATCGCGGCTCGGCCAAACAGATACTCAAGCAACTCGTCTCGTGGCGGCGGGTACTCTCAAAGCCGCTCGGGTCGCCGCAGGCACCATGATGCGACACCCGGTGCACCACAGGCGGTATGGAGCCGGTGCCTCCTCGCTGCTCATATGCGTGACGATTGCTGGAGCCTCATTGTGGGCCCATCGTGATGCGTGTCCTGCGCCGGGCATCGGCTGGGGGGACATCGCGATCATCCCCTCAGATACCGCTGATCCATCGATGTGGCGGCTTGTCCCAGGTATCGGACCGGTATTGGCGCAGCGTCTTGCCATTGCGGGGGAGTCCCGCATCCTGCGATCCAGAGCGGACCTGGCGGCGGTTGAAGGTATCGGGCCGGTTCTTGCCAGCCGAACAGCGGATTGCATTCGGTGGTAGTCGATCAGGCACACCAGCAGTGGTACGCAGCCATCGACGAGGCGCCGCTGATCGATCACATCGATGCAGTGATGCGTCAAGGCGTGGTGGTCGTTGAAGGACGTTCGGGCTCCTCAACGTGCATGGTTCTGGCTGCGGTGGCATCGAGGAGGAGAGCGCCAAGACTGCTCGTCACGGCGCACCTTGACCAGACAGATGAGGCCCTCGAAGAGTTGTCGGCGCGCGGAATCAAGGCGGTGCGTTTTCCAGCGCTCGAAACGCTTCCGGGCGAGACGTCCGCCCGCTCAGATCTGATTGCCGAGCGGCTCTGTGTGGTGCGAGACATCGGGCGGTTCTCAGATACGATCGTAGTCGCCCCGATTGCCGCGCTGATGCAGCCGATACCCTCGGCCGATGATCTTGGTGACCAACTTCGGACGATCCGGGTGGGTGATCGCATCGATCAGGCGGATTTGATTGCCTGGCTGACTGAGGCGAACTGGGTGCGGGCAGCGACTGTGGAGCGCCCTGCGGAGTTCGCAGTTCGCGGCGATGTCATCGATCTGTTTCCTGAGGTTGGCCCGCCAGCGCGCATCGATGTGTTCGGTGATGAGATCGAGTCGCTCCATGCGATCGATCTGGACACGATGGGTTCGGCGCAGCGCCTTGATCGCGTTGATCTCGTGGTGGGGGGGAGCGCGATGGATGCGGGAATCCCGGATGCCGGGGAGACGCCGAGGACGCTGCCCGATGTTCTCGATGCCCGGTGGACAGTCGTATTGGACGATCCCGCTGAAATCAACGAGCAGGCACGGTCGTACTCCGATCGGGTGGCGGGAGGCGGTTGGATTGCCGATGTCGAAGACATTCAGGCGGCATTGGTGTCGCGATGCGAGGGCGTGTGCCTGATCGGTGCCGGATTGGAATCGCCTGCCGCCCAGCTGCCCGCATCGCCACTCCCCGCGTTTCCAGATCAGGCGGCTGACGCGATCGATGACATTCGGCGGCGAGCCGGTGATCATCGACTGGTTCTTGTCTGCCAGCAGGATGGTGATGCAGACAGGCTTCGCGAGCTGCTTGACGACGTGCCCGAAGGAGCAACGATCGCGGCTGGATATCTGCATCGCGGCTTTGTGTGGCATGGCGGCGATGTTCCGGTGCAGTTCATTCCGTATCACGAGATCGTCCATCGGTATCAGGTGAGGCGCCGCGTTCACGGTAGTGGAGCGAGACGGGATCTGGACGCATTTGTTGAGATTTCGGCCGGTGATCATGTGGTTCACCGCGGACATGGTGTAGCGGAGTTTCTCGGTATGCGGCTCCAATCTCGGCAAGGCGAGGAGGACTCTCAAGAGGAGTTCCTTGTGCTGGAGTTTGCACAAGGAGCGCGGCTGCTTGTTCCTGCCACAGGGATTGAGGAGGTCCACCGATACATCGGCGCATTCAAGGGAGCGCCCGAACGATCCCTGCTTGGCGGCCGAGCCTGGGGCAATCGAAAAGAACGTGCTGCAGAATCGGTTCGCGATCTGGCCGCCGAGTTGCTCCGCGTTCAGGCCGTGCGCCAGGGCCGCGCCGGATTCAGCTTTCCCCCGGACGGTGATTGGCAACGCGAGTTTGAAGCGGCCTTTCCATGGGATCCGACTCGCGATCAGCACTCGGCGTTCGAATCGGTTCGGGGGGACATGCAGGCTGCCAGACCAATGGATCGGTTGGTATGCGGCGACGTTGGGTTTGGAAAGACCGAGGTTGCCATCCGGGCGGCGTTTCGAACCGCCGCCGCGGGAAGGCAAGTGGCGATTCTTGTGCCGACCACGGTGCTGGCCGAGCAGCACGAACGAACAGTCCGCAGTAGATTCGCCGGGTTCCCATTTCGCGTCGAGTCGATGAGCCGATTCAAGACGCCGAAGGAGCAGCGAGCGATCCTGAAGGATCTTGCTGACGGTCACGTGGATGTATTGATCGGCACTCACCGCCTCTTGAGTCATGATGTGCACTTCAAGGATCTTGCCCTGGTTGTCATCGATGAAGAACAGCGTTTCGGTGTCGAACACAAGCAGCGGCTGCTGGAGCTTCGGGCGACCGTCGATGTGTTGACGATGACTGCGACGCCGATTCCCCGAACGCTTCACATGTCGATGATGGGACTGCGGGACATCAGTAGCCTTCAGACGGCGCCGGTCGATCGACGCGCGGTCGTCACCGAAGTTATGCCGTGGAACAAAGAGCGGCTGCGAGCGGCACTGAAGCGAGAGCTTGCGAGAGAGGGTCAGATCTTCGTCGTTCACAATCGAATCAGCGATCTGGATGACGTTGCCGAAGCGATTCACGAACTGGTTCCAGATGCGAAGATTGTCACTGGGCATGGCCGGATGACACCGAGCGCACTGGAGAAAACGATGCTGGCGTTCATGCGGCACGAGGCCGATGTGCTGGTTGCGACAACGATCATCGAGTCGGGAATCGATATTCCAAACGCCAACACCATGATCATTAACGAGGCTGACCGATATGGCCTCGCCGATCTCCATCAGCTTCGGGGAAGGGTGGGCAGATCAAGGCACCGGGCGTACTGTTATCTGCTCCTGCCAATGACTCGGACCGTGCGTCCCGATGCTCGTCGGCGGCTCGAAGCCGTCGAGTCCTTTTCGATGCTGGGTGCAGGTTTCCGAATCGCGTTGCGTGACCTCGAACTCAGAGGGGCGGGCAATCTGCTTGGACCGGAGCAATCCGGACACATCGCAGCTGTTGGGTACGAGTTGTATTGCCGGCTCCTGGAACGGGCGGTCGAAGACCTCAAGGAAGGGCGAGCTGTTGATGAAGCGCCGTGTGTCGTGGATATCGGCTGGACGGGGTACTTCCCGGAACCGTGGATTCCGAGCGAGTCGCGGCGACTGGACGCCTATCGGCGGCTCGCTCGCGCAGGGTCGATCGAGGCAATCGGGGCCGTTCTGTCGGATCTTGAGAGTGCGTACGGAGCGGTTCCGCCGCCCGCAGACCGCCTTCGGATGGTGCGATCGGTTGCGGTGCTCGCGGCGGCCCATGGCGTGCGCGCAGTCCTGAGGCGTGACGAAGATCTGGTCTTTCAAACACCCCGCGCGCCGGTGCTGCTTGCTCGGCTGCAGCGTGTGCCTGGCATCGTGCGGCGGGTGGGCTCCAACAGCCCTGAGGGGCTCGGTGAGGTCTGGTGGCGGGTTCCTGCGGGCCACCAGTCCATTGAGGGCGTGTTGAAACACTTGATGCGTTCGCTTGGCAGCAATGCGTAGCGTGGACCAGCCATCAATGCGACGCGAGCGGTGTAGTGAAGGTCACCGTACCATTGGCGGCAGATGGGCCTGACTCTGACATTGGCAGCGGCTGCGGCCCTCGGAATCCTCACGCTGTTCGCAGTCGATCGCATGATGGAGGCCGCAGATCATCCGGGTCGACCGCGACGCGTACTCTCCACCTTGTGGCTGCCGTTGTGCATGGCCGTGCCCCCGCTTGGGATGGTCGCATGGGCAGACCGGGGCGCTGGCGGATCGTTGGCCGGTCTGCTCGGAGGGCTGAGCCTGGTGCCACTGGGGGCCTTGCTCGCGGTGCCTCCAATGCTGCTCGCTCGGGCTGCCAGAGGGCATTCGGACTGGCACGCTGATGACCATGTGCCATTGGCCTGGCCCGCGATCGGAACCATGTTGCTGCTGCTCGCTGCTGCGGGGAGCGGACCACAGTTTCTCCTGATCGTTGTCTGCGCCGTTGGCCTGGTGCTCATCTGGGCCGAGACCCTTCCGCGGCCCTTCGAGGGGCACGGCGGCCCCGGGGGCGGATGGGTTCTGATCTGCTTGGGTCTGACTACAGCCTTGGCATTCGTAGTGTGGAGTGGGCCGCACCATCGAGGCGTGCTGGTCATACCCCTGATCGTGACCATCGTCATTCCACTTCTCGCGGCGTGGCGGCTTGGGCGGCGAAGCGGGCTGCTGGTGGCGGGGTGGGGGGCTGCGTTGTCACCGATCCTGCTGCTTGGGGTAACAGGGCAGGATGGCGTTCGCGTGGCCGTGCAGGGCGCGATGGGGGGTGCCTATCTGGTGGTGGGGCACCCCGGCGTTGATGGCCTCGAGATTCTGGCAGCACCCGGAGCAGGCGTGATGGTGATCTCCGGCATGGTGGCGGGATGGGCTCGAGCCCCGCAAGGGCGAGGTCGTGTGCTGGCATCGTTGGGTTGGCTGGCAGGAATCGCTTCGGTCGTGGCCCTGATCGCCTACCTCTGAGCCCGTGATTCAAGTCGAACCTCGCGATGAACCGATGCACGCCTTGGCTGCAGGGATGCGGTTGTCGGAAGTGCTTGGGTGCACGCTTCAACACGAGAAGCTCAGGCGGGCCGCTGAGAGGTCAGGCTGATTCCGTTGGGCTTGCACGCGAGTGTGCTGGCCTCCAGGTCACGGAAGGACCTCAATGCTCACCGATCGACAACGCGAGATTCTCCCCACAACACGGGAGTCCACGACTCACAAATTCTCCGTCAGCGGCTTTGAGGGCTACCTGACCGTGGGCTTGTTCGACGATGGCCGCCCAGGCGAGATCTTCATCAAGATGAGTAAGGAAGGGTCGACGCTCTCCGGGCTCATTCAGGGATTCTGCCGGAGCTTTTCCATTTCATTGCAGTACGGGCTGCCGGTCGATGATGCGGTTCGGCGATTCAAGGGGATGCGATTCGAGCCCTCAGGCGCGACGAGCAATCCGGATATCCCTGAAGCATCAAGCATCCTGGATTACATCGCCCGCTATCTGGAACTGCAGTTCGGAGCAGTGGCGACCACGTCGCCACCGGCCGGATGGCGGGCTGTCGCGTAATCGCACCCTCTAACCATTGCACAACGACCGCGTGCCGACGATACGTCGGCTCGCGGTGTGTCGTGCCCATGGTTGAGGTTTGGCTACTCCTCGGCCGTGGCCGGTTCGCCGGTGCCTGCATCAGGCTCCGCTGCCGGGGCGGCAGCGGCGGGTTGAGGCGCGGGCTTCTCAATGAGTTCGCCCTCATCATCAAACTCCATCTCCTCTCGCTCCTCGAGGGGCTGGTCCGGCTCGACGACCACCGTAATGTCGGCCCTGAGATCGGCTTCGAATTGGATCGGCACTTCGTACGATCCGATTCGGCGGATCGAGGCAGGAAGACGGACGGCGCGAATGTCGACGCCCGGATAGCCCACCTGCTCAAGGCCGTCGGCGATATCTCGCTGGGTGACCGATCCGTAGAGGCCACCGCGGTCATTGCACGATCTGATGAGTGTGAGCTCGACTTCTCCCAGTCGGGTGATCAGTTCTTCCCGATCTGAACGCCGCGCTTCAACTCGCGCAAGCGCCTCGGCCCGTTCGGCGCGGAGTTCTTCGATTCGCTCATCGCTCGGTGGCTCGGCCATGCCCATTGGGAGCAGATAATTGCGGGCATACCCGGTTCGTACCTTCACGACATCCCCGATGATGCCGAGGCTCTCGATGTTCTCAAGAAGCAGCAGATTGATAGTTCTTCGACTCATGTGCGGTGTCCTCCAGGGGAGTTAAGGAGTGCCGTCGTTTCGACACCCCAGCGTCTTGATGTGCGACCGGCGAACGTTCGCCAATCAGAATGGAATGTCATCCGGCGTGGCTTGGCTGCCCGCCGTGGATTGGTAGGTTGATTCGGACCCCTTGCCGCCGCCTCCGCCGCCGCTGTTGCCACCGCGGCTGTCAACGAAGGTAAAGGTGTCGATGACCACGACGAGTTTGGATCGCCGGTTGCCCTCCCGGTCCTGCCACTCGTCAAGTCTGAGTCGTCCCTCAAGAAAGACGGGGCGTCCCTTACCGAGGTACTTTGCCATGGTCTCGGCTGTGCGGCCCCAGGCTTCGCAATCGACGAAGGTCGTCTCTTCCTGCATTTCACCGGAGTTGTTGCGGTACCGACGATTGACCGCGAGGCCGAGGTTGGCCACGGCAGTGTTGTTGGCAGTGTGCTTCAGCTGCACATCTCGGGTGAGATTGCCCATCAGGAATACTTTGTTCACACTTCCGGCCATGGGTACGTCCTCCTGTTCGCGGCGGGTCATCGTACCGCCTTCCGGGGAAGGCGGCGGTTGAAACGCCGAAGAGCTGTGCATCTTTATCAGGATGCAGCTGGCTCGCCTTCGGTGTTCTCGGCTGGTGCCTCTTCTTCGGCGGGTGCGTCACTCGCTTCGACCTCTCCGGTGTCATCGGCCTGGTCTTCGGCCTCTCGTTCGGCGCGAGTCGTTGCACGCACGGACGAGCTGGCTTCGTCGGCCTTCTGCTCACTCCGGAGCTTGATTTCATCAGCGAGTTCCACGCGGCCCTCGAGGGCGGCCATTTGCTCTTCTGAGAGGTGATCCGCTCGGGTGATCAGGAAGCGAAGAACGTCCTCGGAGAGCAGCAAGTTACGCTCAAGCATGGCGAACTTGTCTGCTGAGAGCTTGAAGAAGCCGAGGAAGTAGACGCCTCGCTTATTGCCCTTGATGGGGTATGCCAGACGCCTGTCGTCCCACTTTCGGAACGAGATGACCTCGCCCCCGACCTTCTCCAGATGGTCGAGTACGTGCTGGCTCGCGGCACCGAGGTCGGCGGTCGCGGACTGGGGAAAGAGGAACATGCCCTCGTAGATGTTGACTGCTGTTTCAGACATTTAGTTGATCTCCTCCGGTGAGCTGGTTTGCTCCCGGTCGGCGTTGAATGCGTTCATGGCGGCAACGGTGCCGCGGTTGATCCAGCACACGGCCGCTTCGACGGCCTGTTCGATGCCTTGTTCGACGGCGTCCTGCTGGTCTGGACGGAATGTGCCGAGGACATAAGACGCGAGTGGGATGTCGCCGGGGGCGTCGATCCCGATTCGAATACGAGCCCAATCATCACAACCAAGATGGTTGCCGATGTCGCGAAGACCATTGTGACCACCGGCACCGCCCGTTTGGCGAACGCGGATACGGCCACACGGCAGCGAGGTGTCATCCACGATGACGAGGACATCTTCTTCGGGGGACAGTTTGTAGAAGCGGACAGCTTCGGACACGGACTGCCCACTGCGGTTTACGAAGGTCAGTGGCTTGAGGAGCATGATGCGGTCGTCATCTGTCCTCGCCTCGATGGTTGCGCCCTGGAATCGGCTGCGGGCAACTTCTCCAGGAGCAATTCGGCGGGCAAGTCGATCGATCGCCTCGAACCCGACATTGTGCCGGGTGCGATCGTACTTGGTGCCAGGGTTTCCGATTCCAACGACGAGACGCATGATGCTGCACGGATACGAGGGTCAGCCCTCGTCGCCGGACTCCTCTTCCTTCTTCTCGGTGATGACTACCGGCTCACTGCCGTCGGCATCGACGTCCGCAGCTTCTGCGTCACCTTCTGCTTCTTCAGCGGCCTTGTAGGCGATGTGAGCGATGTGCTTCTCGAGGTCGAGAATTGGCTCGACGCCGTCGGGCAGATCAAGGTCTCCGATCGTCAGTGCCTCGGTGAGTTCACTGATGTCAGCCTTGATCTCAGAGGGGATGGCGCTGACCTTGCAGCGAACTTCAATCTCGCTCCGGACGACCACCAGCATGGCTCCATCTTCCTTGGTGCCCTTGGCGGTGCCGAAGAGATTGACCGGGACATTGACGGTCACGATCTGATCGAGATCCACTCGGGCAAAATCGATATGCACGAGATCATCGCCCAGATGACCGAACTGCAATTCCTTGACCAGGCAGGTTTCCTTCTGACCGCCATCAACGCACACTTCCATGACGTGTACACCGTGGCGAAGATGATCGATCGCCTCCAGGGCGTCGACGCTGACGTGGCTTGGTGCGTCACCGCGACCGTAGATGACGGCTGGGAGACGACCAGCATCACGCAGCCGCTTGGCGTACCGGGTTCCGGTCCGCTCGCGGGTGGCGACCTCAATGGTCGGGGTATCGTGGCCCATGGTTGGGTCCTCCAAAGAACGCGGCGACCACCTCAGGTCGCGGCGAGTGGTTTAACGCTTGACACCTGTTCCACGCTGGAACAGAGATGAGATAGACATATCGTGATGGATCCGATAGATCGCCTCACCGAGGAGCGGCGCGACGGGAAGCTCGACGAGTTTGTCGCGGATGGGATCGAGCCGTCCGCGATCGGGGATCGTGTCGGTGACAACGATCTGCTCGATGGGGGCGTCCTTCAGACGGTCCATGGCGAGTCCACAGAGGACAGGATGCGTCGCTGCTGCGATGACCCGCTCGGCGCCCCGATCGAGTACGAGCCGCGCCGCTTCGCAAATGGTCCCAGCCGTCGAGATCATGTCATCGACCATGACGACGGTTCGACCCTCGACGTTGCCGATGAGATTCTTGGATGCAACGCTGTCGCCGGATTCACGCCGCTTGTCGATGATGGCCAGGTCGGCATTCAGCATGGCTGCATAGCCATTGGCCACTTTGACATTGCCGACGTCTGGAGACACGATGGCCAGATCGCCGAGCTCGCTTCGAATGCTCTGGAAGTACCCGCCGATGACCGTTGAGGCAGTCAGGTGGTCGAGCGGGATATCGAAGAAACCCTGAATCTGCGCAGCGTGCAGATCCATGCACAGCACGCGGTCGGCTCCAGCCGCTGTGACGAGATTGGCCACGAGCTTTGCGGTGATCGGTGTGCGACCAGCGTCTTTGCGGTCCTGCCTGGCGTACCCGAAGTACGGAATGACCGCTGTGATGCGTTTGGCCGAAGCCCGGCGCAGGCAGTCAACAAAGATCAGCAGCTCCATCAGGTTCGCATTCACCGGATGGCAGGTCGACTGCATGACGAAACAGTCGCGGCCTCGCACGTCTTCATCAATGCGGACCAGCAATTCGCTGTCTGGGAAGAGCTCCGTCTCGGCGGCGCCTTCCGGAATGTCGAGGTGCTCGCACACCTCAGCCGTGAGTTCACGCCCCGCTCTGCCGCCGAAGATCTTCAGGTGATCGCGATCGAGATTCATGTCGCGGCCTCCGTCTGCATTCGCTGGTGAAGGAGAGAATCAACCTGAGCGAGTTGCTCGGGTGTGTTGATTGAGAGAACGTCTTCCGCAGGGACTTCGGGCAGCAGCTCGACGCTCCAGCCGCGACTGGCCATCATGGCCGGAACTTCCGTGAGGTAGTACTCGCCGCCGACAGGGTCTCGTGGCAGATCGACGAGCGTCTCAAGAAGCCGCGAAATGTTGAAGCAGGCGTAGGAGGGATAAACCTCCTGAATGGCCAGCTCGTCCTGCGAGGCGTTCTTCTGCTCGACGATGGCCTGGAATCGATTGTCCGCCGTTCGGACGATGCGTCCGTATCCGGTTGGGTCCTCGACTTCGGCGGTCGCGAGCGTCGCGGCGGCATTGGTGAGCTGATGCGTGCTGCGGAGCGCCGCCAACGTGGCCGACCGAATGAGCGGCCCGTCGCCTGCGAGGACGAAGGCATCGCCGCGGAGGTGGGAGAGTTCGCTTCGGCACACATCGACCGCATGTCCCGTGCCAAGTTGTTCGGGCTGCTCAACGAATCGGATGTCGTCCTGACCCTCAAAGGCATCGCGAAGCAGCTCGCCCCGGTGCCCGATCACCAGCAGAATCGGCGAGGCACCAGCCTCGCGGCAGGCCTCAACCACCCAATGGACCATCGGCTTGCCCTGAACCTGATGCAGGACCTTGGGCAAGTCGCTGTTCATGCGCGTTCCCTTGCCCGCCGCGAGAATGACGGCAGCGCAGGGATGCTGATCAGATTGGGGTTGCGTCGTCATGAGCTGAATTGAACTGGCCCGCCAAGACTTGAACTTGGAATGCCTGGATCAAAACCAGGTGTGTTACCGATTACACCACGGGCCAATTGGGAGCATTGTCCTCTGAATTCTCACGGCGGCCTGCCGGCCTGATGCGATCTCTCGACCTCCGCGAACGCGTTCTGCAGATCGGCGTCCCAGCGACGTCGATTCGATTGAAGGCGCGGATTGCGTCGAAACGCGTGCCGCGGCTGGCCTTCCCGGAGCTGGAGCACGTGTCAGCCGCGACCGTGTACCCCGTGCGGCGCCGACCCTTGCAGGCCCTCACCGACGGCTCCTCACGATGGAAGACCTCGCAGGGTACCAGCCATCCCCTGAGAGATGCAAGGCCGGATTCCCGCCGGGAGAGCCCTCGTGGTCGATCCTCGAACCGTAGACTGCTGACGAACCGAGCTGAGTACGCCTGGGACCCCATTCGCCCGATGTCCATCGCTACACGCCGCAAGGCACCCGTCATGTATCACCGTCGCCTGCGCCTGATTGCCGCAGCGGTCTGTGTCGTGACCCTCGCGCTGCTGGTGCAGGCCATCCGGCTCACCTTGGTGCAGGGTGTGGGGCACCGTGAGGTGGCCGAGTCTCGCCTGCAGCAGCGGACGTGGCTTCCAACGTGGCGTGGGGCAATCCTCGATCGGGATGGAACCGTGCTGGTCCGTGATGAGCCGCGTTGGGAGGTCCGGGTTGCCTTTGACGCCATCACCGGGCAATGGGCTGAGGACCGGGCGCTGCGGGCCGCACGCCGCGCTCTGGGCCGTGAGGCGTGGTCAATGGCATCGCCGGAGGTTCGTGCCCGCGCTATTGTGGCGGCGAGGCCGCCGTGGGATGCCATCCTTGAACAGCTGTGGGCCGAGGTCACGGCCGCCGCTCATGTTTCCAGAGAGGAACTCGACCTGGAGCTCAACGACATTCGAGGCAGGGTGCAGCGAATGGCGGCCGTGGTGTGGGAGCAGCAGCGTCGTCGCCATGAAGCAAGATTTGGCCTCGATGGCGGCCCCGACTTTGTCCCACGCCCGATTCGTGAGCAGGCCCAGTCTCACGTCATCGTTCCAGACCTTCTCGATGCGCCTGCATCGGGGCTTGAGGCGTTCGCCGCGGAGTACCCTGACCTGGTTTATCTGAGTTACTCGCGTGTCCGGGGTCGCCCTGAGGGCAGCCACCGCGTTGACATCGACCTTCAGACTCTTCCCGGTCCCCTGCGACGCGCTGAGATTCGGAGCGTGCCGCTTCCGCTCGTGGCCGATGCCCTCGTCGGGCGAGTCCGGGATGAGGTGTGGGAGGAGGACGTTGCCCGCCGCCCGTTCGAGAACAAGGCGTCCGGGACGATCGATCGGGGGGGATACCGACCGGATGATGTTGTGGGAGCCCGTGGAGTTGAGCGGGCATTCGAGGATCACCTTCGGGGCGAAGTTGGTCTTGTAGTCCGCGATCGGGATCAAGGCGAGCAGCGAAGAGAGCAGCCGATCGGTGGAGAGGATGTGACGCTTACGATCGATGCGTCGCTTCAAGCCCGTATCGAAGCCATTCTGGATCCGTCGATTGGCCTGACGAGGGTGCAGGCATATCACGCCAATGACGCGCTTCCCATTGGCACGACACTTCCTGCGAGCGTCGTGGTCTTGGAGATCGACTCGGGCGAGATTCTGGCGATGGCGTCGACGCCGGCACCACTCGCGCTCAGTGAGCTGGGTTCTGCTGAGGTCGCCGCCTTGCAGCCGTGGCTTCTTCGAGCCGTTCAGGTTGCCGCGCCGCCTGGTTCGATTGTCAAGCCCCTGGTCCTTGCGGCGGCACTGAGCGAGGGGGTGATCGAGGCGGATTCCGTTCTGACGTGCAATGGGCACCATTTTGAGAACAGCCCGGATATTGCCAGGTGCTGGATCTATCGCCCCCGATACGGCATGGCGACGCACGGGCCGCTGGGCGCGGTCGAAGCGGTGGCCCGCTCGTGCAACAGTTGGTTCTATGAACTCGGCGACCGGCTCGGTGCGCGGCGGCTGGCCGATTGGCTCGGGGCGTTCGGCCTCGGTGAGCCACTCGACATCGGATTGTCACCCGAGTGGGCCGATGCACCCGTGGAGGCACCGGGATCACGACCATCAATCGAAGACATTGAAGTTCTGGAGCGTGATGGTGAAGCTACGTTCGAGAGCATCATGCTCGCCATCGGGCAGGGCCGTTCGGCCTGGACACCGCTTCATGCCGCGGATGCCTACGCGACACTGGCCCGCAATGGCCGCCGCGTTCCGCCAACCATCGTGAAGGGGTATGTCCCGAGCCGACACCCTGCGGGGCGTCCAGTATCGCCCTCGGTGGCGGCGCTGGCGATCGAAGGCCTCGAAGATGTTGTCACGGAATCATGGGGGACTGCCAATCACCTCAATCTGCCGACCGGACGAGAACCGGTGTTCCGTGTTGAGGATGTTCGGATTGCAGCAAAGACGGGGACCGCGCAGGCACCTCCCTGGAAGCGAGATGTCGATGGCAACGGCAGCATCGAGAAAGGCGAGCGTGTGACCGGTCTCGACCACTCATGGGTTGTGGGGCTGGTGGGGGAAACGGGGGGCCCCTGGCGATATGCATTGGCCGTGCTGGTCGAGTATGGCGGGTCCGGCGGTCGAGTCGCCGGTCCGATTGCAGATCAGGTCATCCGCGCCATGCAGGCCGAGGGCCTGCTGGGGGGAGGTGAGCCATGAGCAGGGGCGAGCGGGGGCTGGTGCGTCCCGGCGGGTCGCTGCGGAAGACCACGCGCCGCACCTGGGTGCAACGCGTGCACTGGGCGACGCCGGCGTGGCTCTGTGTTGCTGCCGCCCTGGCGCTGACTGTGCTTGGACTTGCAGCCATCGGAACCACGAGGCCTGAGTTGGTTCCCAAGCAAGGCGCGATTCTCGCCATTGGACTGCTTGCAGCCGCGTTGGTGACCTGGCCATCGCACCGCTTTCTGCAGTGGGTCAGTTGGCCTCTTCTCGTGGCCGTGGTGCTGTTGCTGGTTTTCCTGCTGGTTCCTGGCGTGCCTGAGGCAATCGTTCGTCCCCGCAACGGCGCGAGGCGATGGATCAACGTCATTGTCATGGACTTTCAGCCTTCGGAACTGGCGAAAGTGGCCGTCGTGCTTGCGATCGCCACGTGGCTGCGATTCCGCCGCAATCATCGCCGGCTTCGCGGGCTCTTGCCGCCGCTGGTGATAGCGCTCGTCCCGATGGGTCTGGTGCTGCTGGAGCCGGACCTGGGAACCGCGCTGCTGTTCCTGCCCACGGCGATCGCGATGCTGATCGCTGCGGGAGCGAGGATTCGTGATCTGTGCATCGTGGGATTGCTCGGTCTGGCAGCAGCTGCTGCGATGACGCCGCTGCTTCGGCCACATCAGCGTGCTCGAATCATGGCCATGTGGGCGCAGATTCAGGGCGACACCACCTTTGTTGACGACATTGGATATCAGGGGCAGCGAGCCATGACACTGGTCGGTGCTGGCGGATTGACCGGCTACGGTCGCGAGCAAGCCTCAAGGCTGGTCCACTGGAATCATCTTCCTGAAGAACACAACGACATGGTGTTTGCTGTCATCGTGGTGAGGTGGGGTTTGGCGGGTGCTCTGGTCACGTGGGGCCTCTTTGGTCTGATGGCACTTGGCGGCTTGCTGGTGGCCGGTCAATGCCGGGAGGCCTTCGGCAGACTTGTCGCGGTCGGCGCGACGACACTGTTGATTGCGCAGATGGTGGTGAATACGGGAATGACGATCGGCGTGATGCCGATCACCGGCATGACGCTTCCGTTTGTGAGTGCCGGTGGTTCGAGCCTCGTCGCGGTATGGTTGCTCATCGGGCTGCTTCTCAATATCGGGTTGCGACCGCCGAGCCGTTTGTGGCGAGAGACGTTTGAGTTTGGTCCTGAGGATGATGTCTATGGATGAGGCTGCAAAGGTGCGAGAACTTGCCGCGCCATTTGGACTGGAACTGACCGACACGGACATAGACCGGCTTGGCCGGTTTCTCGATCTCCTGCACGCTGCAAACCAGCGTATGAATCTCACACGAATAGTTGAACGCGAAGAAGCCTGGACACGGCACATTCTGGACAGCTTGACGCTCATGCCGTTTGTCGAGGCGTCGGGTGCGGCTCATCTCATCGATGTTGGCACTGGTGGCGGGCTGCCGGGGATTCCCCTCGCAATCACCTTGCCGGAACTTCCCGTGACGCTGCTTGAAGCGACGGGCAAGAAAGCCGTGTACCTTTCGGAGACCGCAACCGAACTCGGGCTCGAACATGTCACGGTGCTCGCTGAACGAGCTGAATCGCTTGGAACCCCGGACGGCGGTGGCCGTGGCGCGTGGGACGTGGTGACTGCGCGAGCCGTTGGGGGGCTGCCGGTACTTCTGGAGCTCACCTTGCCACTGCTCGTCGATGGTGGGCTGCTGCTGGCAATCAAGGGGCAGCGAGCGGAAGAAGAGATTGATGCGTCTCGGAAGGCGCTCAAGTCACTTGGTGGTACGGTTGAACTCACACACCGCACACCCACAGGGACCATCGTGGCCGTCCGGCGCACCGGGCCGATGCCACGGATGTACCCACGGCGGCCGGGCGAGCCTGCTCGGGCGCCGATTGGAGGAATTCCACGTGACCAGCGGTGAACTCGTGGAGTTGCTGGCGCGAGGTGATCGGCTCGCCGAAGTGCTACCGGACTTCGAGGTTCGTGAAGAACAAGTGCGGCTTGCCCGCGCGATTGCAGCAGCGTTTGATGAGCGACATGTGCTGCTCGCCGAAGCTGGGACCGGCGTGGGGAAGTCGTTTGCGTACTTGCTTGCTGCAATGGATCGCGCGGAGGCGCATGGCGAACGCATTGTTGTATCAACCCACACGATCGCGCTGCAGGAGCAGCTGCTGAATAAGGACATTCCACTGCTCCTGCCGCTGACAGGCGGCGCGATCAGACCGGTGCTGGTGAAAGGTCGAGGGAACTACCTCAGCCGCAGGCGGCTCGAACTTGCGATGCGGCGGCGAAGGGCTGGCATGGATGCGGCGTCCGGGGCCTCGCTCGACATCATCGAGTCGTGGGCGCGGGAGACCGATGACGGCACCCGGGCGACGCTGCCGCAGCTCCCTCGCGCAGGTGTGTGGGAGCACGTCCAGAGTGACGCGAACAATTGCCTTGGATCGAAGTGCCCTCGGTTTGATGAGTGCTTCTACCAGCGCGACCGCGCGCGGATGCAGCAAGGCAACCTGCTCGTGTGTAACCACGCATTATTCTTTTCGGATCTGGCACTTCGAATAGGCGGGGCCGCGCTGCTGCCTGAGCACGACCTCATCGTCCTGGACGAGGCGCATGCCGTTGAGGACGTGGCGGCAGATCACTTCGGAATGCAAGTGTCCGAGATGGCCGTTGAACGGCTTCTCACCTCACTCTTCAGCGCGGACGAAAAGCGGGGCTGGTTGGCGGGGCAGGATGGCGATGGCGCGATTGCCCGCTGCGTCGTCCACGTGCGAGAAACTCGCTCGGCAGCGAGGCACTTCTTCGATTCGCTGCTCCAGTGGCAATCCGGAGCCGGCGTGCCGGGCGGGCGAATTCGCCAGCCGCACCCGGTTGAGGACCTTCTCTCGGGGCCTCTCGAGTCGCTCGCCGAGGCCATCGCGGCCGCGCGGAGCGAGTGCGAGGATGACGAGGAGCGAGCCGAGTTGGGGGCGTGGGCTGCGAGGGCTGGCGGTATGGCGACGGGAACGCGGCGGTTACTCTCGCAGGATGTTCCCGGCGCGGTGTACTACCTCGACGGAGTCGATGCCGCCAACGGCAGGCCCCCGCGTCCGGCACTGAAGTGCACGGTGGTTGATGTGGCGCCGGTTCTCCGCGGATCGCTGTTCGGAGGGGGGAAAGGCATTGTGTTGACCAGTGCGACACTTGCGAGCCCGCCACAGGGATTCGGCCATATTGCAACGCGGCTCGGATGTGAGCAGGCCGAGTCAATTCAGGAGGGAAGCCCATTTGACCTGGCTTCGCAGATGCGACTGATCATCGACTCGGCCATGCCCGAACCGTCAGATCCGCGGTACATCGACGCGCTGATCGACCGAGTGGTGCGACTTGTAGCGAGGACGAATGGAGATGCGCTGGTGCTGTGCACCAGCTTTCATATTGTCAACGCCATCGCAAAGCGTGGTGAAGCCAGGCTGCGCGAAGCCGGCGGCGAGGTGCTGGTTCAGGGCCGTGACGGCACTCCGGGGACGCTGGTTGAGCGATTCCGCGAGCGGGAGGGCGGCGTGCTCGTCGGCACAGCGAGTTTCTGGCAAGGCGTTGACGTTCCCGGCGCGTCACTCCGCAACGTCATTATTACGAGGTTGCCCTTTGAGCCACCGGATCGACCGATCGTCGAAGCGAGGTGCGAGGCGGTGAAAGCTGCAGGGGGATCGCCATTTCGGGACGAGAGTCTCCCGCGGGCTGTGCGCCGATTCAGGCAGGGGATCGGAAGGCTGATTCGCTCAAGCAGAGACACTGGAGTCGTTGCGATTCTTGACTCGCGTGTCGTGCGAAAGCCCTACGGTCGGGAGTTCACCCGTGTGCTGCCGGAGGGGATTCGTGTCGAGGATCTGGCTTCGGGCGAGGGATAGCGCCGCGATCGGTACCATGCCGACCATGCTGAGCAAAGTATTCAAAGCGTACGATGTGCGGGCCACTGTTCCGGACCCTCTCAACGAGTCTGTGGCCTACCAGATCGGCTGCGGGGCAGCCGAGTTTCTACTCTCGCAGCCTGGACTCGACGAACTTCCTGAGCGCCGGCGGCGGACGATTGCGGTAGGCCATGACATGCGGTTGACCAGCCCGGGACTGGTTGCTGCGCTCCAGTCGGGGATGCGGTCGTGCGGCGCCGATGTATTGGATGTCGGGCTGGTCGACACGCCCTTCGTCCCCTTCGCGGTCAATCATGAGGGTTGTATCGGAGGGGTGCAGACAACAGCGAGCCACAATCCGGCGAACTACAACGGATTCAAGATCAGTCGCATACACGGAAAGCCGGTTGGCGAACAGACAGGGCTGCAGGACATTCGAGCGCTGGCAGAGAAAGCCAGTGAGACACCAGCCGATCCGACTGGTTCCATCGAATCGATCGACCTGTGGGATGCCTACCGGGAACACGTGTTCGAGATGCTCGGAACGAATCTGCAGACTGGGGCAGCAACTATCAAAGTTGCTGTCGACGCATCCAATGGCATGGCTGGCACCATGGTGCCGAAACTCTTCGAAGAGGTTCCTGGAATCGAGATCGTGCGAATCAACTTCGAGAACAGTTCCGGAACCTTCGTGCATGAACCGAACCCGCTCGTCGAGGCCAATCTGCAACACGTGCGCGACGCGACGATCGAACAGGGCTGCGCGCTGGGAATCTGCTTTGACGGTGATGCGGATCGCTGCATGGTGGTTGATGAACAAGGCGGCATCGTTGGCTGTGACCTGGTGACCGGATGGCTCGGGCAGCGATTCCTGAAAGCCTCGGGCGGAGGGTCGGTTGTCTTTGATCTGCGCAGCAGCCGGAGCACCAGTGAGCTTGTTCGTGAAGCCGGAGGAGATCCGCTCCGAAGTCGTGTCGGGCATGTCTTCATGAAACAGGCGATGGCCGATCACAATGCGGTCTTTGGCGGCGAACTCTCAGGGCACTTCTATTTCCGCGAGAACTTCAATGCAGACTCGGGTGCCATGGCGTTCGCATCGGTCTGCACAGCGCTTGTCGAAGATGGTCGCCCGCTCAGCAAAATCATCGCTGACGCCAGACGATATCGGCAGAGCGGCGAGATCAATTTTCAGGTTGATGACAAGGCAGCAGCGATGGAGCGGCTTGCCGCGGCATATCCGAATGCCGAAGTCGATCGACTGGACGGCGTCACGGTTGATCTTGGTGATTGGTGGTGCAACGTTCGGCCGAGTAACACCGAACCTCTGCTGCGGCTCAATCTCGAAGCGGCGACAGATGCCGACGTCGACGCTCGTGTTGCCGACATTGAGCCATTGCTTGGGACGCGCGTCGCGCACTGAGAGAGCGGTTATTCGCCGGGGATACTTCCGATGAGTCCCGTCCACGGGCTTGATGCACTCGCATACAGTTTTCGGCCGATTCGCCCTGCGCGAACACCGTGATAGCCGGCTTCGCACGCGCACCGCATGGCGTGCGCCATGCGGACCGGGTCTTGGGCGTGGGCGATTCCGGTGTTCAGGAGAACTCCATCGGCGCCCAACTCCATAGCAAGCGTGACATCGCTCGGTGTGCCAACACCAGCGTCGACGATAAGGGGGTAGTCCGGTGCGCCGCCATGCTCGGGAGTCTTGAGCATGTCCCGGATCATGGTGATGGCCTCCGGATTGGCGATGCCCCGGCCGGAGCCGATCGGGCTTCCAGCTGGCATGACACTCGCGGCACCTGCATCGCGAAGGCGGCAGGCCATGATCGGGTCATCGCTTGAATAGCACAGCACCGTGAATCCGTCTGCGACGAGTTCTCGGCAGGCTTCAAGCGTGCCGACCGGATCGGGGAGCAGTGTGGCTCGGTCGCCAAGCACTTCGAGTTTGACCCAGTCTGCGCCCGGATTGCCGAGTTGCTCCAGCAAGTCGCGTCCAAGGCGGGCGACGCGGATGGCGTCGGCCGCATCGAAGCATCCGGCGGTATTGGGAAGCACGGTGTAGCGATCGAGGTCGAGGAAGTCGAGCAGCGAGCGGCCTTGCTCATCCAGCAGCCGTTCTCTCCGAACGGCAACGGTGACGGCGTCGCAACCGCTCCTGCGGAGCGCGTCCTGCATGAGCTCGTGCGACTCATACTTGCCGGTTCCCACGACGAGGCGACTGCGGAGCACGTGGTTCCCGATTGTGAGCGGCGCCGTTTCGATCGTCGACTCTGTAGATGTGGCGGCCATAGTCATCCTCCTCCGACAAGCGTGACGATTTCAATGGCATCTCCGTCGCTCAGTTGGACGGAGCCGCGGTCCTTCCACGGGACAAGGAGCCCATTGCGTTCGACCGCGCACGGCCCGGATTGTCGATTCAGTCGCTCAAGCAGCTGCTCGATCGAAATCGGGGCTTCCAGGTTCATTGATTGGCCGTTGACGTCGATTCTCATGGGATGACGCATGCTATCCCATGCACGTCAGAACGCGACGAGAAGAATCGTGATGAGGATGAACACCGGGAGCAGCACCGGGATGCTGTACCGGATGACGTAGCCGAAGAAAGAGGGCATCTTGACGCCTGTCTGTTCGGCGATGGCCTTGACCATGAAATTGGGGCCGTTGCCGATGTAGGTCATCGATCCCATGAATACAGCACCAAGCGATATGAAAATAAGCCGCGTCTCGTCGACCCAGCCGCCGCCGAGCAACTCCAAGGCGCCGTCAGCGCCCATCGGAGTGCCTGCTTCGGCGAGGCGGAAGAACACGAGGTAGGTGGGCGCATTGTCGAGCACGCTGCTGAGGCCACCGGTGATCCAGAAGTACATCCACGGCTCAGAGAGCATGGCCGCCATGTCTTCGCCCTGCGCTTTGAGCACGGTGAGGGGGACTTGCATGGCGACGAAGATGCCGATGAACAGGGCCGCGACCTCGATGATGGCCCCGTAATCGAAATGGTTCGACTCGCGGATGTGTCTGGCCGTCGTGACCAGTGAGAGAACGACAAAGACAAGCATCATGAGCTCACGCAGAAAGTCGAAGGCTTCCAACGACGTGCCGGGCACGGGCTTGCCGGGAGAGATGAACGCGACGCAGGCCACCACGCCCAGCATCCACAGAATGTTGATGCCTCCGGTGAGGTGCAGAGGCTGCACGTTGGCCTTGTCAAAGAGCCGAACGACTTCGGGTTCGCGCTTGTAGAGCACGGAGTCCCATGCGTAGTAGATCACGAGAAGAATGACGCACGCGATGAGCCACGGGAGCCACAGGCCGAACGTCCAGAAGAACGGGACGCCTGCGAGGTATCCGAGGAAGAGTGGCGGGTCGCCGATAGGAAGCAGTGTTCCGCCAATATTGCTCACCAGAAAGATGAACATGATGACGGTATGCACCTTGTGGGTGCGTTCTCGATTCGTATTGAGCAGCGGCCGGACCAGAAGCATGCTGGCCCCGGTCGTTCCGATGAAACTTGCGATGGCGGCACCAGCAGCGAGCCAGCCTGTGTTGACCAGCGGATGGGCCCGGACGTCGCCGCCAATGTGGATCCCGCCGCTGATGACATACAGGCTGAAGAGCAGGATGATGAACGGGACATATTCCTGCAGCACCGCATGATCGAGAGTCAGCCCAACCGCCTGCCAGCCTTCTGCGATCCAGATGTACAGGAGCGTGCCGAGCCCGCACAGCACGGCGACGAGAAAGCGGCTCAGATTGCTGTGCCACCATCCTGCCGTCTTTGGAATCAGTGGCAGCAGTGCGATGGCGCCGAGGATGACGATGAATGGAATGGTTCCAAGCAGCCACGCCGTGGGCGCGTGCGCGTGCTCCGCGTGGGCATCGTGGTGCGCCCCGAAGAGTCCCCAGGTCAGGGCGATGGCCATAAGCAGGGAGCCGCCGATGCAGATTGCAACCGTCCAGGTACGTGGCCCGGCAGGGCCGTGCGGTTCATTCTTGGTGAGATCAGTGGACATAGGGTGAGGGAGGATAGCCGGGGGTGGCCCGGCTCCGTCAAGCGGGGGCCATGTCTGCGATGTGGTCGAGCAGCCATGCGGCGAATGCTGGCTTGGGCATCTCAGGCGGTGCAGCGACAGCGTCTCCGGTGGCGGTGAGCAAGTACCCCGTGATGCGATCCGATTCCATGGTCTCCAGCGGATTGGCGACGATGGCATCGAGCCCCTTGCGTTGGAGTTTGGCCCTGGCCCGGTGCCTGAGGTCGGCCGCTGGCTCAAGTGCAAAGCCGACGATTCGCTGGTCCTCCCGCCGCTGGCTCGCAAGCCCGGCCACGAGATCGGGGGCCGGTTCAAGTCTGAGGTTCCAGGGGCCGTCTGCGCGGCTCCGCTTGGTTCCGGGTGGATCCTGCACAGGGATGAAGTCGGCGACGGCAGCGGCCATGATGAGCAGGTCGGTGTCCGGGAATCTGTCAGCCAGCATGCTTTGAAGCTCTGCCGCCGTGTCAAAGATGGCGGTCACAGCGGCCAGCCTGGGTGGCGGTGGCGCCGCTCCACGCCCAAGGAGGAGCTGCACGTCGTGGCCACGAACGCATGCTTCGCGTGCAACCGCACACCCCATGCTTCCGGATGATCTGTTGGAGAGCACTCGCACGGCATCGATTGGTTCCCGGGTCGGTCCAGCTGTGACCAGGATTCTCACGTTGTGCTCCCGTGTTTGGCCGCGCAAGGGCCGATATGTCTCGATGAGCCCGGTTGGCGGGGCGGTGCCTGCATGGCTCCATTGGCACGAGGGTAGTCGCTTCGAGATCCTCCCGGGAGCATCAAGCCTGTACGATGCAACGCTTCGCACCCGCGGATCGTGGTTTACGGTTCTTCTCGGCCCCCGACCTCAGATCGATGATCAGGAGTTTCTACGCAGCATGGCACGGCGAAACAGAGTCCGACGCAAACTCGGCGAGATGTTGCTGGCGTCCAAGGCGATCACCGACGAGCAGTTGGAGACAGCTTTGAAGTTGTCCAAGGGAAGTGGGAAGCGGCTCGGAGAGTGTCTGATTGAGTCCGGTGCATGTGGAGATCTGGAGATCACGGCAGCGTTGGCCGAGCAGTTCGGGATGGAATTCAATCCGATGGCCAGCGCCGCGGATCTTGAATTGATCGAACTCGATGCGGCCCCGAAAGACGTTGTCCGAAAGCATCTGGTCGCGCCTGCAGGGACATCCGGCGGGCGCATGAAGCTGATTATCCATGACCCGATGGATCTGGAACTGCTGGACCTGCTGCGGTTTCGACTGAAGGCGGAGATCGATCCAATCCTCGCCCCTCGGAGCGCATTGAAGGCCTACATCGACGAGCAACTCGGAAGCGGAGCGGCGGTCAAGAGTGATTCGCTCGTGACGGAATCGATCGATGTCTCGGTCGACACGTCGGTGGACAGATCCGTGGACGCGTCCGTTGATATCGGCGGCGGCGGAGACGATGCGCCAATCGTCAAGCTTGTCAACAAGTTGATTACCGAAGCTGTCCGCGGCCGCGCTTCTGACATCCACGTCGAGCCGATGGAAGATCGCGTTCTCCTGCGATACCGCATTGATGGCGTATGCCACGTACGCGACAACCTGCCCAAGCGAATGCAGTCGGCGCTTCTGGCACGTCTGAAACTGATGGCGGGCGTCAATATCGCGGAGAAGCGAATTCCGCAGGATGGCCGTATCAAGCTGGATGTGGACGGTGACCAGATCGACTTTCGCGTGAGTGCGTGCCCCGCCTATCACGGCGAATCGGTCGTGCTCCGAATCCTTCGCCCCGATTCGGTTCGAATCGGACTGCAGAACCTTGGATTCGAGCCGGATCATCTGGATCACTTCAACCGAATCATCCGCAGGCCCAACGGCATTTTCCTTGTCACCGGGCCGACTGGCTCGGGGAAGACGACGACGCTGTATTCGGCGCTCGACGTGCTGAATCGGCCGGACCGCAAGATCATCACCGCCGAGGATCCGGTGGAGTACAGCTTTGCCGGGATCAACCAGTGCCAGGTGAACGATGGGATCGGGCTGACGTTCCCCGCGATTCTTCGATCGATGCTCCGTCAGGCTCCGAACATCGTGTTGATCGGTGAAATCCGGGACCGGGAGGTGGCCGACATTGCCATTCAGGCGGCCCTCACTGGTCACCTTGTGTTCTCGACGCTGCATACCAACGATGCCCCGTCGGCGATCACTCGACTGGTGGACATGGGCGTGAAGCCCTATCTCGCCGCGAGTTCTATCCAGGCGATAATGGCGCAGCGGCTGATCCGAGTCTTGTGCAAGGAGTGCGCCGAGGTTGACCCGGAACCGGATCCGAAGGTCATGCGATTGGTCGATATCGCACCATCCGAGGGCGAAGGCAAGATTCTTCGAGAGACGGGGTGCGGGAAGTGCGGCGGTATCGGGTACAAAGGTCGGAAGGCAATCTTCGAGATGATGCAGATGACGACCGAACTTCGAGAAATGGCCTTTGAACAGGCACCCGTATCTGAACTCCGGGCCGCCGCGATTCGGAACGGCATGCGGTCATTGCTGCAGGACGGCAAAGTCAAGATTCTCAATGGTGTCACGACAATGAATGAAATCTCAAGGTTTGCTCAGGCCGAGGTCCTCGTGACGGCCAATATGGATTCCGAGTAGGAGGCGCGTGTTCGCTGATTGAAGCGGCACATCATCAATGTCAAGTATTCAGATTGATCGACTTCTCGATACGGTGATTCGTCAGGACGCCTCCGACCTCCACATTTCAGTGGGCCGGAAGCCGACGTTGCGTCTGAGCGGACGTCTGAGGAGTCTCGATACCAAGGTCCTCGACAACGAGGACGCTGTGGCGCTGATGAAATCGATCACGCCCGAGCGTTGTCAGCAGGAACTGCAGGAGCATGGCAGCACCGACTTCGGTTTTGCCTATGGCGACCGGGCCCGTTTCCGTGTCGCAGTCTTCCGGCAGCGCGGCAACATCAGCATCGTGTTGCGGCTCATTCCCAACGAGCTGCTGACCTTTGATCAGATCGGACTTCCGGAGATTGTGCGTGAACTGATTCGTCGGCCACGGGGGCTGTTCATCGTGACTGGCCCGACCGGTTCGGGTAAGACGACCAGCCTGGCCACGATGATTGACCACATCAATATGAGCTTCGATCGGCACATCGTGACGGTCGAGGATCCGATCGAGTACTACCACTACCACAAGAAGTCTGTGGTGAACCAGCGGGAAGTGGGGGTCGATGTCCCCTCGTTTGCCGAGGCGCTCCGTCGGGCATTGCGTCAGGACCCTGATGTCATCCTCGTGGGCGAAATGCGAGACCTTGAGACGATCGAGGCGGCTATCGCGGCCGCCGAGACGGGTCACCTGGTTTTCGCGACGCTTCATACGACCGGGGCCTCGGGCACCATCAACCGTGTGATTGACGCCTTCCCGACGAATCAACAGGAGCAGATTCGGGTGCAGCTCTCGGTGACCCTGCTTGCAGTGCTGTCGCAGCAATTGCTGCCTCGGGCGGACAAGCCGGGCCGCGTGGCGTCCTACGAGTTTCTGGTGGTGACGCCCGCCATCGCAAACCTGATCCGGGAGAACAAGACCTTCCGAATTGACTCGGCGATCCAGACGGGCAAGAAATTCGGCATGCAGTTGCTGGATGACCACCTGTGGAGTCTCTATGAGCGGGGCGTTATTGATGCTGAAGAGATGATCGACAAGGCCCGGGACGCCTCTGAGTTGACGAATCGGATTCACAGGGTCGGAAAGTCGGTTGGCCGAACTGAACTCGACCAGGCGGACTCGACCAAAGCCTGATGCGATCATTGCATTGGGCCGGTGGCAATAGCAAGAAAGGTCCGTGTTGGGCCTTGCATTGGGATATTGAGCACGGCATACTCGGATACGGTTGATCGTTCCCGCCGGAAGTGCCTCTACGGCTCCGGCAGGAGGTTGAGCGTGGCGAGGGGCCCTGGCTCGGGTGTATAGGGAACTGGCCCATTGTCCAAGAAACCACAATCAGGTAGCGGCGAGTCCGGACAATCTTCGTCCGAGGCTTCGGCGGCAGGCTCCGCGGCCAGCCGCGGCGGTACTTCGTCCAAGGCTCGATCCGGCTCAGGCAGTAGTGCTCGACCAAGTCGTCGGCGACGGAGTGACGGGAGCGCCAGAGCAGAGCTCAAGGGGCGGAGGTTCGGCCGGATTCTGGTCAAGCTCGGCAAGTTGACCAGAGACGAGGTCCACGAAGCGCTCGCGATTCAGAAGCGACGGGTTCAGAAGGGAGAACGAACCAAGGTCGGCGAGATCCTGCTGGAGCTTGGCAAGATTACCGAGCAGGATGTGCTTCAGGTTCTGGCCGGGCAGATCGGCCTCGACTTCATCGAGTTGGATCCCGAGTCGATCGACGAGGCGCTGACGGAGCATCTTCCGGCGGAAACCGCCCGCACGTATCAGATTGTTCCGGTTGCATTCGACGCGGATCGACGAGCGATCACGATCGCGATGAAATCGGCGGACAACTACCGCGCGGTTGACGATCTTCGCCTGCTCATGGGATTCAAGGTACATGCGGTCGTGGCCCCGCCGGATGCTGTGGAAGCCGCGATTGATCGGCTCTATGGGACTGCTTCGCAGGCAGGCTCGTCCATGCTCGACGTCATGGCCGCGCTTGAGGATTCGGACACGCTGGCCGCGCTGGAAGGGCGTGGAGAGTCGATCGACCTCGATCAACTCGCCGCGGCTTCGGAAGACAACAAGGTTGTCAAGCTCCTGAATCTCGTGCTGCTCCAGGCGATCAAAGACAAGGCGAGTGATATTCACTTTGAGCCTTTTGAGGAAGAGTTCAAGATGCGATACCGCATCGACGGCGTGTTGTATGAGATGGTGCCACCACCGCCGCATCTGGCGCTGCCGATCGTCTCTCGAATCAAGGTCATGGCCAATCTGGATATTGCCGAGCGTCGACTTCCACAGGACGGTCGAATTGAGCTGACCGTGAATCAGAATCCCATCGATTTGCGTATCTCGGTGCTGCCGACCATGTATGGCGAGTCGGTCGTGATGCGTGTGCTTGATCGAAGCAATGTCGAATTGGCGATCGATCGAGTCGGACTTCGTGATGACGAACTCGGGACGATGAACGAGCTCATTCGCAGGCCAAACGGCGTGGTTCTCATTACAGGGCCGACCGGTTCAGGGAAGACGACGACCCTCTATGCGGCGCTGAGCGCCCTGAATTCTCCTGACACGAAGATTCTGACGGCGGAAGACCCTGTCGAGTACGACATTGACGGCCTGGTTCAGTGTCAGGTGAACACAGATCAGGATCTGACCTTTGCCAGACTGCTCCGGTCATTCCTGCGGCAGGATCCCGACACGATTCTTGTCGGCGAGATTCGTGACCTTGAAACCGCTCAGATCGCGATTCAGGCGGCTTTGACCGGTCACCTTGTGTTCTCGACTCTTCACACCAATGATGCGCCGTCAACGGTGCTGCGAATGATTGACCTTGGCGTAGAGTCGTTCCTGATCACTGCGACTGTTGAGGCGATCGTGGCGCAGCGGCTCGTGCGGCGGATCTGCTTGAAGTGCAAGAAGCAGTACACGCCCAGCGAAGCCGAGCTCATGGAGCTCGAATTGCGACCGGAGGACGTCGTTGGGCAGTCATTCTTCCGTGGTAACGGTTGCGAGCATTGCAACGGCAGTGGATACAAAGGCCGACTGGCCTTGTTTGAAATCATGACTATGGACGATGCGCTGCGTGAATTGATCATGCAGCAGGCCTCGACGGCACTTCTCAAGACTGAGTGCCGAAAGCGGGGTATGCGCACGCTTCGTGAATCGGGCCTCTTGTCCATATTCGACGGGCGCACCACCATCGATGAAGTTCTTCGTGAGACCATCAGCGAGGAGTAGTTCCGGCTCTCGCCGGTGAAAGCAACATATGGCGACGTATCAATACGAAGCATTGGATTCCGCAGGCAAGCCGACAAGCGGGTCCGTCGAGGCTGGCAGCAGCGAAGACGCGATTCAGCAGATTCGCGGTCAGGGATTCTTCCCGACATCGGTGACGCAAAGCGACGGTGACGGCGGCAAGAAGAAGGGCCGACTCAAGGGCTCCAGCAAGAAAAAGAGCAAGACTGCGCCGAAAGCCAAGAAGGGCAAGAAGGCCAAAGGCGAGAAAAAAGGCATCGAGATTAAGATCCCGAGCTTTGGCCCGGTCAAGATCAAGGTGCTGACCCAGTTCACGCGCCAACTCTCCACGCTGCAGGACGCGGGCCTGCCATTGCTGCGTTCACTTCAGATTCTGGAACAGCAGCAGAAACCAGGCAAACTCAAGGGCATTCTGAGCCAGGTTGTCATGGATGTTGAAGCGGGCTCAACCCTTTCGGACGCATTTGCCAAGCACCCAAAGGGGTTCGACCGTCTGTACTGCAAAATGGTTGCGGCAGGCGAAGTCGGCGGTGTGCTTGACATCATTCTGCAGCGTCTGGCGAACTTCATGGAAAAGGCGGCGAGACTTCGCGCCCGGATCAAGGGTGCCATGATCTACCCGACGGTAGTCGTGATCATCGCGATCGCCATCGTGACCGGCATCATGTATTTCGTGATTCCGAAGTTTGAGGAGATCTTCGCGGACTTTGAAATCGAACTGCCCGGGCTTACGAAGTTTCTGATCAGTGCCAGTTCCTGGGTTGCCGGGAAGCAGCCCGGCCAGATGGTTCCTGGCTGGGCGGTCATTGTTGCTGCGCCGTTTGTGCTGATCGCCTTCATCAAAGTCTTCAAGAAGACTGGATTCGGCCGCGCTTCGATCGACTGGGGCGTCTTGAAGATTCCAGTTGTCGGCGTTCTGGTCGAGAAGACAACGGTGGCGAGGTTTACGCGAACTCTGGGAACTCTGGTATCTGCTGGCGTGCCGATTCTCGAGGCCGTCAACATTACGAGGGATACGTGCGGCAATTGGGTCTTTGAGCGGGCACTTCAGCGTGTGCACGATTCGATTCGAGAAGGCGAGTCATTTGCGACACCGCTTCGAGAGTCAAAGGTGTGTGACGGGATCGTCGTCAACATGATTGATGTTGGCGAGGAAACAGGTGATCTCGACGTGATGCTTATGAAGGTTGCGGACAACTATGACGAAGAAGTCGACGTTGCCGTCCAGTCACTGCTGAGCCTTGTGGAACCGCTGCTCGTTGTTGTACTTGGCACGGTAGTCGGTGGCATCGTGCTGGCACTCTTCATGCCGCTGGTCAAGATGATTCAGTCGGTCTCGGAGAACCAATAGTGATGCGGCAGCGAGCCTTCACAATGGTCGAGATCCTCGTCACGATGGGAATCATCGTCGTGTTGATCGGTCTGCTCATCGTCGCTGCTGGCGGCGCACGGCAGGGGGCCATGGTTGCAACAACGCAGTCGCGGCTGAAGGCGCTTTCGCAGGCGGTCACCCGGTTCGAAGCCGATACCGGATACCTTCCACCGGTACTCGACAATGACCGTGCCGGGCTCGACGGGCTGGAGCCGACCCGGAATCGAGTGAACGGCTACCCCGCGTATCTGACTGCGATGCAGCGGCGGTATTCCTACACCTCGGCCGCCGAGTATCTGCTTGGTTATGGCGATGAGCAGCATGATGGGTATGGCTACAGCCCTGACGATCCATCTGCTGCGACGAGCGGCACACTCGGATTGCGACGGCCTGGAGACGACGGCTTCTGGAATGCCAGTTGGGCTGATGGTGTTGGTGCCGACACAGGACGTCCGGAACTCTGCGAGCGGCGACCCGATCGATCGGGGGTTCTGGGCGCCGTGCTTGGCCCCTATCTCGAACTCGATGATCCGGCGATGGTCGGCACGCTCGGGTGGGACGGCGATTGTGATCAGGAGGACGAAGAATCTACCGGGCACTGGGACTTTGGTGCATGGGATGGCTCAGTCGATCCGGCGACGAATCAGCCTCTTGTCCTGTTTCCTGACGACCCGGACTACAAGTCATGTGGTCCGAAAGTCATCGTTGATGCATGGGGAACACCTATTCGCTACTACCGCATCAACCATCCGCCCGGTCAGCCGAGCATCCAGTACCCCCCCGATTATCAGCCTGCGAGCGGATGGAGTTACTCACCCTCAATGGCCGAGTACTTTGCGCTGCGGCCGTGGGAATTCGGTGATGGCGAGGACACGGTCTGGTGGTTTGATGATGGTGGGCAGCGGTGGGGGGACTACGGTCCGCTGGAGAGTGGGGGAGGCAAAGGCGATCCCACGGTTCCTCGGAAATTGCTGAGTGCGCGTTTCGCCTTTCTGTCCGCGGGACCGAACCGTCGCATCTACGATTGGGCACGGCAGGACTTTCCGGGTGAAGCGATCAGTGGCCTCTCAGACGGACGCGGCGACCACGCCGCGTTCGATGACGCTGCGTCGGGTTGGTACGAGGACGGAATGGATTTGCGATGGCTTGGCAAACCCGCGTTTGACACGGGCGTCATTGCGACCGAGGAAGCCAATCGAGACAACATCGTGGAGGTCGGACAATGATCCACTTGCGACCAATTGCATGGCGTCGAGCCTTCACGATGATCGAGTTGATGATCGCCATTGTGATTATCAGCATTCTGGCGGCCATCACGCTGTCTATCGGATCGGCCGTTCTCGAGTCGGCTGATCGTCGGAAGACGCAGGACATGCTGAGCCTGCTCGATGCGGCCATGATCGAATACGAACAACACACTGGGCGTGCGATGACCTACGGGCAGGGAGATGCCGACGGGAGTCAGCCGTACGTTGACAAGCCACTTCCCGACCAGAGTTGGTACGACGTTTCTGTTCGAGGTGTGTACGGTCAATCGCAGCCAGATGGCATCGGCTTTCTGGAAGACTTCTCGGTGGCTCCTGGTGACTTTGAGAGTTGGGAAACTGCGATATCGAACCGGGGTGGACGCAGGCTGATGATTGAAGTGGTGAATCGGCTGAAGTCGGTCGATGCGTGCAAGGCGATCCTTGCGAAGATTCCGAGCGACTTCTGGGAACACATTGATCCGGACTCACAGCAGAGCGATGCCTATCTGGTCGACACCTGGGGGCGGCCGGTCGTCGTCGTCTTCGCTGGCCGCGACTGGTTTACCCGCGCTGCTGCAGGTTCAGGTCTCAACGACGCCGAGATCGACGGCGCGGCTGATACGCCGCGGCGAGATCAGGATGGAACGATTCGGACGTATGAGGAACGGGCGTTCGGTCCAGGCTCGAGCGGCCGCGCCTACTTCCTGAGCGCGGGGCCTGACCAGCGATATGGCTGGGTTGGAGTAACGACGGCTCAGGGTGAGACGTTCGCCCCTGATCGGGAAGATGTCCGTTACCTCAGAACCGAGGACAACCTCTATTCGTACGGAGTGCGTCAATGGTGAGCCGTGGGTACAGCCAGGCGATCCGAGCGGCCTTCACGCTCATCGAGCTGTTGGCTGTGGTTGCCATCATCGGGGTGCTTGGTCTGGCCACCGTTGCGTCGTATCAGTCCATCGCTTCGGATGTGCGGCGGGCTGGTGCAGTGGAGGATGTCAAGAATATGCTCACGGTCGCTCGCCAGGCTGCCATTGAGGATGGCAGGCCGACCGCATTGGTCTTCCGTCCGGTGCTGACCGCGCCGGGTGTGCAGCAATTGGAAGCGGTGGTGGCGCAGTACACGGGTGATGCGTTTCCGTGGATCCCGGATCCGGACTTGGGGGATCCCGGTGTCGTGAGTCAGCCGCGGACAGCGCGCTTTGCACCGATCCCGTCGGGCAAGCCGATGCGGCTCGCCGAAGGCATCGGGGTTGCGGTTCCCGGGCACCGGCTGTCCAACTTGAGCGACTGGAGCAACACGCCGACTACGGATCCGATGGCCTACGACGGCGACATGCAGTATCTCGTCCCAAGCCAGTTTGCTTCAAAACTTCCCGAAGTGCCAGGTCAGATGATCGGCATCCTGTTCTCGGGCGATGGCTCGGTCGCCAACGTCGTGCACGCAGCCGACGCCGATTGGTTGTGGGTAGATTTCAATGCTGACGGCCTGCAGCGGTATGAGGGGCTTGACTACTGCAACCGACCGGATCCCGGTGGGTTCAATGCGCCCGACGCATGCCCCCCCTCAGCCGACCCGAATCAAGAGGTCAATGCCTGGTCCCCGCCTTCTGCCGGCTGCTACGTCGGCGCCCGCTATCGCCTGAGCGACGGGATGCATGTTCCGACCAAAGACATGTGGGAGGACAACGAAGCCGAGCGGCTTCCTGTCTGCCAGCAGAATCTCGATGACGAGCCGCTGGTCGTGACCGGCGCATGGCTGGCGATTTATGACGAGCGCGATGCCCGCGAACAGAACGACCCTATGCAATGGATTGATTCGTCGACGGTTCAGCTTCGCCGCAAGGGGGTGAGCCTTCGCGCCGCGGCGTTGCGAGACTTCATCGATGCCAATGCCAGGCAGCTGCACTTCAACAGGTTCAGTGGAATCCCGATGGAGGCTGCGAACCGATGATCCACGCGACTCGCCCCATCCTTCGCCGCGGCTTCTCGCTCATCGAGTTACTGATGGCGATCTTTATTCTCGGCATCGGCCTGATCAGCATTGCGGCGCTGTTCCCCGCCGGCGTGCTGCTGCAGCAACGAGCCGAGGATGAACTCAATGGGCCGCTGGTCGCAGCGCATGCAATTGAGCTCATTCGTTCGCGTCTCTCCCCAGATGACTTTGGCTCCTGGTGGGATTACATGGATGCGAAGGTGGACTGGGACGGGCACGAAGGAGCCAAGAACGGGGTCGTTGAGAAACTGTTCAACGAACGGGCAAACAACCCGGCATCGTGGCTGGCCAGAGACACCTGGCCCTGGATGCGACCAGCGATGGTTGTGTCGTCAACAAACGGCGCGGTTGTGCCGGGCTCGCTGGATATATTCAACGCAACCGAGTGGAACAACGAAGGTGATACGATCGGTGAGCACACGCTCCCGAATGCCCACCCGTGGAAGCGATTCCTGTCGTTCGATCCGTATGGTGATATCAACGATCGACTTGGCATTCCCTGCCATTCGCGCGAGATCATTCGTGAGGATGCCAACGGCATCGAACTCACGGGCGAACCGGACATGCCATATCTGTCCGTGCCTGAAGTCTTCATTCTGCCGGGTGAGCGGCAATGGCCGCTGGAAGATCAGGCTGGCCGGACGGCGAAGTACTTCTGGGACTGTGTTTTCAGGCGTGTTGGTGGAACGGTGCAGGTTGGTGTGTTCGTCTACCGCGTCCAGAAGGAAGCAGCGAGTACACCCCCCTGGAGTCCTCAGCCGATTGTGGCAAGTGGCGATGTGCAGCGGCTTGTTCCGCCCGTGCCCTGGGTGCAGGATCTGAACGACCCGGACGCTCAGTTCGGTTCGTGGGAGGTCGGGATGGCAGGCCAGCAGTTCGCCGGTCAGTATGGCACTGATCCGCTTCCTGGTGCCGCCTCCGGCGATGCGTTCGATCCCAACGACCCCGCCTACGGGTGGCAGTGGCCTTCGCAGTATCTGCTGGATCAGTACGGGAGCATCCACCGCGTGGCGTCGGGGCGTACGCGCCAAGGGGACAACGAGACGCCCGTGTCGCTGAGCGCCCCGGTCCCATCACCGCTTGTCTTGTGCGGCCTCGACCGTACAGACCTCGATCAGGATTACAACAGGGTCGAGCCACAACTGTTTACGGCCAGTTCGATTCTCCCGGCGGGGACGATGAACACGATGTCGCGGCCGTATCACTTCCCTCAGGGACTCGTGCTGCCGGAGTCAGTACCCGTCGTTGACCGGCTGTGGTATGTGCCGCCGAGGGTCACAACCGAGCAGGGTCTGACATATCGATTGATTCCAGTGTACGCAACGGTGTCGAATCTGTGATGCACAACGCGAAGCGAACAATACGGGCCTTTACGCTCATCGAGATTCTCGTCGCCGTCGCGGTGCTGGTCGTGGTTGTGCTGGTCTGCGGTCAGGCATTCCAGGCGGCATCCGGTGTGGCGAGAATGGGCGAAGCCTCGGGCGCGGTCCTTCAGGAAGCATGGGGCATCGAGAAGAAGATCCGAGAAGACCTCAGTCGGATCAGCCCGGACGGATGCCTGGTCATTCACTCGGTGGAAGTTCCAAACAACTACAACCAGAAGCGATGGGATCCATTGAAGCCGGGCCCGCGTCCGCCGCTGATCAACATGGGGCTTCCGCCCGAAGCGCCAGTGCGGTGTGACCAGCTGATGTTCTTTATGGGCGGCTTTGAGAAGTCCACTCCATTTGGCGCCAATGTCAATTTTGACAGCCCGTCGTTGGGCGGTGCTTCGCGATCGATCGGTTCGAGTTCCGCCGTGACCTATGGTCACGGTCTGCAGTTCCCCTCACTCTCGCCGTATTCCATCTACGACTACACCAGCAGCGCCACGCCTGACCCGACCAAGTCGCCGCTTGGCGATCTGCCGCTCCAATACACGGGACACGATATTGATCTGGATGACTACCGAACCGAGGATGGGCAATTCAGCGTAAGTTTAGGGCTCGAGGCCAATCTTGCCCGACTGGCGCCCTTTTATCGCTCCAACGTCACAGGCGACTTCGCAAGCGGCGGCTGGGGTGGTCCGCTTGAAGCTGTATACAGCCATTACGGCTACGCGGGCGGGGACACCAACAACCTGTATAGACAGTTTCAGCCAGCCGTTGACACGGCCCGGTTGATTTCAGGCGATCAGCCCGAGGCGCGGCAATGGATGCTGACGCGGCGGCTGGCCGTCATGGGTGATGACGACTCCGGAAATCCCGACGACTACAGCAAGAAGGTTTTCAATGGCTTGACCTACGCCACGAAGTCGCTCTACCCGGTTGATCCTCGCCGGGTTTCGGCTGGCGAGGCTGGCTTTGAGCGTGATGCGCCGGTCGTCGACATGGGCCGCGCTGACATGACGGCGATGGTGATGGGTGATGTGCGGAAGTCGCTGCTGCACAGCCGCCACAACAGTTATCCGGATGAGAGGTTCGGTCGCCGGCCCTGGTGCGACACAGACAATGATGGGCAGCACGACGACATTCGATACGACACGTGGAATGGGGCAGGCGATACACACGGAATTCTCGAAGGCAATGCGGTGCCGGGCCTGGTGACGCAGCGGCATCTCATCAAAACGCTGCTTGCCTGGCCACGGGTCGAACGCAGTTCGCCGGGCCCCTCTCGATTTGATCAGACCTTGACCAATCAGGTATTCGGCTCGGCATGCAGCGACTTTATCGTCGAGTGGACGTGGGATGACAATGTCGGCGAAACCCGCGCCTGGAAACGCGTCGATCCGTATCGATCGCCCAGCAGGCGCGAGCGGGTGACGTGGCACGGATTCCGGTACGACGCGACGGACCCGAACCTCCAGCCTGACGATGCCAACCAACTGGCTGGAACCGATATCAAGCAGACCGGTGAGCACTTCTGGTTTGGCATGCCGGATAAACGAACGCCAGGCGACGATGCTGACCAGTGGGATCGTGGCGTCACGAGCTTCCGTGATTATGCGGCCTCGTTTCCAGCCTACGCCGGTCCCCAGGACACGCCTGAGGATGTCTACCCGGAGAGTGCCAAGCCGGATCTCGCTGGCCCCGCGCTGGTCAATCCTGCCGCGGTCGATGAGGTGGTCGTTCCGGCGGCCTTTCCCGGACAGGAGCCGGTCCGCGAGTATTGGGCGATCTTTGGGCCGAATCGACGCTGGCCACTGCTCAAGGGGCGTGATGTCGTTCTAGGCAACACCTTTTCGAACGGAAGAGACGGGCTGCTCGATCCAGACCCGTCCTATACGCCCTGGCCGTCGGCCCTGCGGTTCACCATGGTTCTGCACGATTCGGAAACGAACCTTGAGCAGGGCAAACTCGTTCAGTTCGTCGTGGAGCTTCCGAAGGAGCGTTTGCAATGATTTCTCGTATGGGCATACCAGGCCAGTCCGGCCCCCTGTCCGGTACGCGGCGGGGCAATACGCTCATTCTGGTGGCTGGCATGCTCGTGTTGCTGGTCATTATCGCGACGGTCTTTCTCTCCCGAACGCAGTCGCTCCGAGAGGCTGGGCGGGTGCAGCGGCAGCGGGCATTTCAGCGTGATCGGACCGAAGCCGTGGCGCTCGACATCGCGCAGGAGATTGCCGATGCGCTCTTTGTTCGGGAAATCGACTACACCCCAGCCGAATTCAGCGCGGCCCTGCCACCTGAGGAGAGTCGCCGCGAAGCGCTCGATCCAAAGTCGGTTCGCTACGGCGTTGACCCTGACTTCGCCTGGAATCGTGCGCCGTGGGACGTGACGCCCTGGACGAATCCACCGGACTGGCTGACCTGGCCGCTCAGGCCTGGGCCGCTGCAGGAGATTGCCGTCGACAATCCCGAGAACCCGGAAGGCCGCTGGGATCCGACCCAGTGGACCTGGGCCGACTTGCGGATTGACGCAGACATTCCACTCTTCGACTGGCCCGCGGCCTCTCCTGAGTGGCCGGATGTCAGTCTGAGCAATCAGGTGTTGCAGCCGCGGGAGAACCCCCTGGGTGGCCCGGGAACGTCAGACACGCGTTGGCTGCGAGATATCGAACCACAGCGAGTGCCATCACGTTCGATTGCAGATCCGGTCAACATGATGGGAGCCGATGAAAACCCGTTTATGGACCGTAGCGCCGACGCGTTGAGTCATTGGCGGCATCTCAGCTACATCGGCCGGCCAGGGAACGGGTGGCGAATGTGTCCGGACATCGCAGATGTGACGGGGACGCGCAGCTCGATTTCGAATGATGGGCTTCGATTCAAAGTCAATCCGGATGGGACGCCCGATGATTCATCCGCCGACGGTCGGTCGTATTACGGCGGTATTGTTCAGCGTCTCGATGTGCCAATCGAGCAGTGGCCGGCGATGGTTCCGACCATGATCGAGCCCTCACTCGGGTTTGGGCAAGTGCGGCTTGCCGACAATTGGACAGTTGATTCGGGTGACGGCTTCCATTGGGGCGACACCGCCACGAGCGTGTTCCTTCCCGAGACCGATGACGTCATGTTGACGCCCGAGGCTGCCGACATGACGCAGTCGCCCCACAACGGCCACCGTGACTTCTGGGATCGGTGGCTGCAGTGGCTGCGCCCCGAGGGATACAAGCAGGCGCTGGCTGCGGCGCGGCGGGGTGATGGCACGATGATCCCTCCGAACTTCTACGATCTCAGCGACCTCGACGGCGATGGCGTGAGTGAGTATTACGACCCGGTGACGGATCCCAGCCGTGACGAGTATGAGGGAGGCAACAGTCCGTTGCACGGCGACCCCCGCCTCGGCGAATCCGACGCAGACGAGTTCATTCCTGGAACCGCCCGCTGGCACGTCAATCGCATTCTCACCGACACGGACGGTGACGGCTTTACCGACTCCTTCTGGTGGCTCTCGCCGCACATCGGCATGGACGACACGCGGCAGATCATCGGCGTGTCGGTGACCGACAACAGCGGCCGGATCAACGGCAATGTGGCCACCCGTTTCGAGCGGCAGGACGACGGCAGTACGCGAGAGAGCAGCAGGGGCTGGACGCCCGCCGCCACGGCCCTCGTAAGCCAGAACGCCGCCGGGTACGGCGGTGATGCGGCCCGCGATCCCGAGACGAGTTCCGGGCAAGGAATCCCGGTCTGGAATACCGGCTTTTTTGATATCGAATTGCATCAGCCGTGGCTGCTGGAGGCGCCGTTTTACGGTGGGGATACCTGGGACCTTCTTCAGGATCCACATCCGGCTCTTGAGCATCCGATGGTGACGTTTCCGGGGCCAGGCGTCAGTACCGGCCGCGGATACTCGGATACGCCCGTCGCGTGGAATGCCAATTACTGGCGGGCGCAGTCGAATCGGGCCTGGATCGAGGCTTTGAACATTGACTCGGGAAGCGTTCCCAACCCGTTCTTTCCCGAGGGCGCGGACTTTCTCTGGGACATCGCAGATCGCGACAACCGGCTGTATTTCTTTCAGGAGAGCGGCCAGGCAAGCCAGCATCCACAGAACATCTTCACGCCATTCGGCCTGGCCGACGAGTTCGAGCTCCGGGCGCACGAAGGCAACAACACCGCCAATGTGTACTCGCGCGTAGAGCGGGCGCTCGGTGGTTCAATCGGTGGCGGAACACCACACATTCTGCGCGCCAAGCTCGACTGGCCGGAGCAAAGTCAACAGCTTGACAATCGTCAACTTGCCTCGGACCTGCGCCACCGCATGACCTTCTTCTCGGCTGCCCGCAATGAGACGCGGCCTCCGCATCTGTGGTGGTCGGAGCGGGCGCCGCGGCCTCGCGCCTGGCTGCATGTGCCTGCAGACGATCAGGCGAGCATTGCCGGTGACCGAAATGATCCAACTGTTGCCAACTTGCACGAACGATTCTTTGAGCAGGCCCGACTCAAGCTCGACCTTCGGGAGTACGAACGGCCCTCGCCGCCCGAAGACGATCTTGCGGGTGATCCTCTTGGACCTCCCGACTACCAGCCATACGGATTCAGCGACCTGCTGGCGCATCACTTGATGCTCGGGTTGACCAGTGGCGACGTGGTCGACCGTGATACGCAGCCAGCGGTCGGCAACCTGCAGGTTGGCACCCGAGATTCGTACTTCGGAAAGGGTGACGCGGCATGGGAAAAGACCCGCCGCATGGCCGCTGCGATGGCGGCCAACATGATTGCGATGCGCGACCCCGATAGCGAGGCGCCGCTGTACTCGATGGAGATGCACCCATCGTTTCACACGCCTGGTGAGGTCCCTCCGCCGTGGATCGGTGATCAGGGGGCGGTGCCGCTGCCGCTCTTTGAGCAGGCTTACGCGCCGGACCGCCTTGCGAAGTGGGACGAGAACCCGTGGCAGGCGGCATTTGCGGATGGGGCGCGGCCAGAGCTCTTCGGAAATGCACTTGGCGGAATCGACGTCCTGCCGGACGATCTCGATGCAGTTCCCTTTGACGGTCCCTTGGGGAGCTTGGGGAGCGGGCAACCGTTCAACTGGATTGATGACTACATCGACCTGAGCGATGCGACGTTCCGCGGTGTGCGTGATGCGCTTGCGTCCGTCACTCCAGGCGGCAACGGCACGGCACCGCCCGTTGCGCCCTGGGATGTGTACGAGGCTGATGTGGAGTGGATCGACCCCGAAGATCCGAACAACACGGCGACCTATCAGGATGACCGTCTCTTTGCCGAGCATGACGCGTGGCGGAGCCAGTACAGCCCCGAGATTCACGAACTTGGCGTCGAGGCGCAGCCTTTCATTGCCGAGGCCTTTGTTGCCGTGGTGGGGCGGCCGTGGATGGTCCCGGAGCAGCCGCAACTGCAGCCAGGCGAAAATCAGCAAAACGAGTATGAGGAGTATGAGAACGCCGGACTTTGGACCTGGGCGACGAGTTACCAGCCCTCTGGCAGCGATGTTGATGGCGAATGGGATCAGGTCGTAACGAGTTCCGGTAGCTCAGGCGCGTATCTCGATCATCCGGATTACGAGCCCGAGCCACCCCGCGTTGTGTTTGCCGTACAACTCATCAATCCATACGACGTGCCGATTCCGCTGCTCGATCAGGACGGCCAGCCGATCTATTCGCTGAACCTCTTTCGCGGCAATCGACACGATCCCAACTCGCCGCCGCGATGGGTGATTCCACTGGATCCACGAGGCTACAAGCCGGCAAATGCAGGGCAGCCACATAACGGCACGTTGATCTTCGACGCGGCGACAAGCATTGATACGTCAACTCGGCTGCCGGATGGCGACGTCGCGTGGGATTCCGACGATGACACGGTGATGGACTCCACGCCGGTGATCCCGCCTGCGACGAACGATCGGCCGTTCAGCTTGACGATCATCATGAACGGTCTCGATGACCGCGACCAGGATGGCGAGGTGTACGACTTCAACGATCAGCCTTTCGAGGCAGCGAGATGGCTTGACTTTCTCGATGCGGAGCGGGATCTTCATCCCTCCAGCGATGCGGATTGGGATGGCAGTCTCGACACCTGGGAGCTCGGCTATGGGTTCCCAGATCCACACCTGCGGAATTGGACGAGGTGGATCGCGCCGGGCGAGTTGCTGTGGTCTATTCGACCAAACCACAGCCCTGTAAGCCCAGCGGGGTTTGTCGAGGGTGAATTGATGGGCTCGAATGTCGATGATCCCGCCAGATCGATGCCTTCGCTCGCGAAGTTCTGGTACGGCCAAGGGGTGGGTGGGGGTGCGGCGGACAATGCAGCGTGGTTCCCCAATCCACCGGTCGATCCGCGGCTTGGCGTGGGCATCGAACTTGTTCGGCATCACAAGCGAGATTGGAATCGCGATGGAGTTGAAGACCCGTATGTGGATGGCGGGCTGAACGACTACGGCGTCGATGTTGTAATCGACCGTACGGTCGGGCCGGACGGCATCGATGAGTTTGCCCACGCGGTGACCACGGAACTCGCGCGGCATCGGCAGCCGTCGATTAATGACTCAAATGGTATCAGTCCGCCTGCCCCGTCGATTCATTTTGACACGACTTCGGACTTGACGCTGGCGATGGATGGCGGAGACGAGGTCTCGGTTACCCGAAGCTGGCTCTATCCCCGTGCGCTTGACCCCGATGCGAACAGTCCGGATAGCCAGTATGGATACTCATCGCTCTCACCCATGCATCGCATCAGCCCCGAAAAGGCGAGGTGGATGCAGTGGGCGCGGTATAGCCGGGCATGGGCAGCCGACGATTACGCGGTTGAGCAAGCTTCTCCCACGCAGGAGCCTACGTTTGCAGAAGCCGAATACGCGACCAATCTCCTGGGGTGGGACGGAACCACGCCGGTGACTTCGCGGCGGTGGAGGCCAGACCGAGCCGCGCCGAGATTTGTGGCATCCGATGCGAGGGTCACGCGGTCCTGGGCTCGCGAGTGGGCCGCCGAACTCGGCGAGCTTCCCAATCTTCCTGCAGAGCTGGATGTTGATCCGGATGGAGAATCTGTGGAGTTTCCGCACCGCGATGAGTGGTTTGTCAGTCCCGCCAATCCGGCACCAACGGCAGTCGATCCCAATGATCCCAAGCAATGGCGGGTGCTTCGCTACTCGGATTGGGAGAGTACGACCACGGTGGAGGAAGAGGGCCCCCAAGTCAATGGCGGTATGACGCGGCTGGTTGTGGCGACGGAAGACCCGCTCTTGACTGACTTGAATCTTGGCAAGTTTGAACCGTATGACGGTTCCGCGCCGCTCGACCACGGCAATGCATCACCACTTCGGCTCGATCGGCGGGCGGCCGAGCAGAAGGGGCTGTACGCCCATAAGACGATCGATACGGCGTGGACCGAGGACGTCGACGATGTCTTCGAGTGGAGGCAGTGGGGAGACTCATTGGATACACCGGGTCAGGCTGTGACTTCTCCGCCCCGAGATGTCCGTGTCCTGATCGTGGGCGATCCGGAAGCGGATCTCGAACTGCCCAGGAGCGACACACTTTTCGTCGACAATCCCGATGATGCAGATCTGCCAGACTTCGACCGACCAGCTCCGTTTGATGGGCCTGCAGGTTTTAATGGCGACTGGGGAGCAGGCTGGTATTCAAATGCCAGTGGTTTCGGCGGCAGCCCAGGAATCGAGGTCGCAGACACCTACTCGACGCTTCTGCGTTACCGGCATGGACACATCTACAGCACCGACTGGGATCCTGACGGGCTTGGCCGCGTGGACGCGGACAATGATGGTCGATGGGACGAGCAGGGGAACGGTTGGGAGACCGCGGTTCCGTACACGACGGAGAATCCGTACCCGTATCCGTGGGCCACGCGCAATGTGCGGCTTCCGTGGTCCTGGAATGTTGACGACAACGACGACAACACCGTTGATGCGGAATATCGCATCTTCCAGGCGTCCAAGCCATGCTTCTTCGGCTTTACCCAATTCGATCGGGAACCAGACAGCTCGCTCATCCGCAATCGCGATGCCGGCTATGACCAGCTCGGGACCTATGACAGCTACGCGTTCGATTGGTCCTACCCCGACAAGGGGTGGTACGGTCCGAGCGAGATTGACGGCGACGTATTCATGCCACATGCCTTCCAGGTGCAGCCGAAGAATGCCAACTTCGAGCAGGTGGGCGAAGTGCTGAATGCCCTTACGGTGGCGCATGAGTTGTACTTGCCGCTCAAGACTGTCAACTCCAACACCGGTGATCCCGATCGCATCATTCCGTCGCAGTGGTGGGAGTGGCCCCCGGAACCAGCCGTCCCATCCAATGGCCAGTTTGGCAACAACCCGGCATCGGGAACTCACAATACGCAAGCCGGCTCCGTCACGGTCCCGGATTTTCAGGACCGCATTGCGACCCTTCGCACCTTCTCGGAAGGCCTTTCCGATCGAATTGCCGAGCCCGGCGATCCCGCACGCGCGGGTCGGCTGCTGCTCGCAGGAAGCCAGCACGGCCCCAACGCCATCGTTGGTGACCCGTATCACCAGTGGTATGCTCAGGGGGGCGACGCAGCCTACGACCTTCGCCATATTGACTTCGATGGGGGCGGTTTCGGGGCGATGGATCCGATGACAGTGCCGCATTGGTACCTCCGGTCGACCGACCTGTCACACATGGAGCCAGACCTGCCCGCGTCGCAGCGACTGCTCGACATGTTTGTGTGCGATGGCCCCGGGATCTACGATCTTGTGGACAATGAATTGTGGGTCTGGGACGATGCTGGCAACGACGCCTACGAGTACGCCGATGGGCTGATCGATGACATTGACACGTGGCCGTATTTTGTGGCCCAGATCACGACGCCAGACTTCGATGCGCGGAATCCTTCCTTCGACAACGCGGGTGGATTCGAACGCCGCGCCACCAACGGCATGATCAACATCAATACCGCGCCGGCTGAAGTGCTGCGGAGCATGCCGCACATGCACCGCCTGGTGCACGCCGACCCACGATCGACCATTGACCCGGACAAGGATCCAGTGCTGGACGGCTCGGTGGCGGCCGGCCAACATGATCTGGCCCGCCCAATCAGCCCGCATCCGCGATCTGCAGTGGCCGACGCGATTGTGCAGTTCCGGGATGGTCTTGGGGATATGCCTGATCCACTGCGGGATGGCGATCCTGTTCCGGTTGGCACGCCCGCGTACGACAATCCTCGATTTGACTTGACCGGAGTTTTGATCGGCGTGGACAGCCACAATGTGGCCCGCCTCACCGACAACACCGTCACCGGTGTCGCCGACGGTCCGCCATATACCGATCGCGGCGCTGGTCTTCCGTTTGAATGGTGGGGCGGCGACAATCAGCCGGATACAGCAGACGATTACCTGCCCGACCTTGATCAGTACTACGACGCACTGGGCGCGTACGCGTACAACCTGCCCTCTCTTCAGGATGTCAATGCCGACGATACGGTTCGGTACAGTCGTGGCGAACGTGGCTTTGCGGGAATCGGCGAGCTGTTCCAGTTGACTCGGCCAGCCTATTACGACTTCGGCTTCACGGCTGACGGCATGGGTGACTATCGCGATGCGCTCGGAACTTCGATTGCTGCCGATGCGTGGAGGATGGACTGGGCAGGGCGGAACCCCTTCGGGTTCCAGGACAAGCAGATTCATGGCCCGTGGGGCAATCTTTCGGGGCAGAGCCAACTCACAGACCCACGCGGCGTCGTGGGTCAACGCAGCCCACTCGACAACCCTGGCTCATTCCTTTCAACCGACACCGGAAGGCTCTTTGACACGCAAGTCAACTCGCTCTGTGAGTCCGACTATGTGGCCTCTGGACCCGGAAACAGGCTCAACTGGGGCGTACATGACGATGCCGTGCGGCATTTGCGGGACACCGGAAGCAGTGCCGACCCGCGAGCGCGCGAAGTGCATCTGACTGGAGATCGCGTCGCGGGCGACGCCGAAGAACACAGCTTGCTCTTCAGCGGAATCTCAAACATCGTGACGACCCGATCTGACATCTTCACCGTGCATCTTCGAATTCGAACCTTCAGGCGCGATGCCGAAACCGATGTGTGGGACGCGACGGATCCGAAGAATATCGTTGATGACGCGCGGTATGTCATGGTGGTCGATCGAAGCGAAGTCGATCACCCGGGTGATCGTCCCCGTATTCTCATGATGCAGCGCATTGACGATTGACCAAACGCTGTGATGCGTCGTGTTGCATTGCGGTCGGGGTTGCCGGAAGCGTGCTACTCGTCAGGCCGTGAGCCGAATCGTCGCTGCCGGCGGGCGAACTCGCGGATGGCCTCAAGCATGGCTGCCTGATTGAAGTCGGGCCAGAACCGCTCGTCGACGACGATTTCGGCGTACGAGAGTTGCCACAGCAGGAAGTTGGAAACGCGGTAGTCGCCTCCGGTGCGGATCAACAGGTCCGGGTCGGGCAACCCGCTGGTCCAGAGCGCATCGGCAAACCGCGTTTCGTCAATTGCCGACGGTTCGAGTGCGCCAGCCTGGACCTGCTCGGCGAGGAGGCGGGCGGCCCGGACGATCTCCTGGCGTGAACCGTAGTTCAACGCGATATTGAGTTGGAGGCGCGTGTTGCTTCGTGTGAGCCGCTCTGCCTTGTCCAGCGCGGCACGGACTTCGCCAGGAAGTCCATCTCGTTCTCCGATGAGCCTGAAGCGGACACCACGTTGCATCATTTCTTCGTGTTCTCCCGGGAGCAGTTCAACCACGAGGGCCATCAGGGCCGCGACCTCTTCCGCCGAGCGGTTCCAGTTCTCGGTTGAGAACGAGTAGAGCGTGAGCACTTCGATGCCGAGTTGTCCGCAGGTTCGGATTGCCGCGCGGGCCGACTCGGTGCCAGCGCGGTGTCCGTCGATGCGAGGCACGTCATGCTGGGCAGCCCATCTGCCATTGCCGTCCATGATGATGGCAATGTGCCGCGGGCGCGACTCCGCTGGGACATCGAAGTCAATGGGCGGCTCCGCGGTATCGGTTGGCTGATTGTCGCTCACGTTCCGGCGACTTCCACCATCCGGATCGTTTGTTTGCGATCCGGCCCGACGCTGGCGATTTCGATCGGGCAGCCGACAAAGTCGGCGATCCTGTCGAGATACGAGTGCGCCTGATGTGGCAGTTCGTCAGCAGACGTGATGTGGTCGATTTCTGCATCCCATCCGGGCACGGTGTCCCACACTGGCTGTGCCTGCGCCAGCTTTCTGGCGTCGGGCAAAAAGCGCGTCGTCACGCTTCCGTCGGGCATCCGATATGCGGTGCAGAGTTTGAGTTCGTCAAAGCCACTCAACACATCGAGCAGCATGACAGCCAGTGAGGTGCAGCCACACACCATCGCGGAGTATCGAACGGCAACAAGATCCAGCCAGCCACAGCGTCTGGGGCGTCCTGTCGTGGTTCCATATTCGTGCCCGCGCTCCCGAATTCGCTCGCCATCACGTCCGAGATCCTCTGTCGGGAACGGCCCTTCACCGACCCGCGTGCCGTAGGCCTTGACGATACCGACAGTCCGATCGATCACGCTGCCGGGCAGACCGGTACCTGGAGGAATACCAAGCGTTGAACAGTTGCTGCTGGTGACGTAGGGAAATGTGCCATGATCGATGTCGAGCAGGCACGCATTGGCACCCTCAAAGAGAATCCGTTTCCCATCAGCGATGGCGTCGTGGAGTGCGTAGACCGTGTCGGTGATGAAGCCCTGGAGCCGCATGCCCAGCGCGTGATACTCCGCGGCGAGCGTTTCGGCACTGAGTGGAGTGGCTTCGACTCCGAGCGCTTCAAGTTCCCGCTGGCGAATGGCGCACACGATGTCGAGCCGCCTGCGCAGAACCGCTTCGTCGAGCAGATCGCCCATTCGGATTGCGAGTGAGCGGTGAATCTTGTCCGCATACGTCGGACCAATACCCCGTTTGGTGGTGCCGATCGAGAGATTCTCATCGCCTCGATCTGCAGCGCCAGCCAACACCGTTTCAAGTGCGGCATCATGTTCTTTGTGGTAGGGCATCACAACATGGGCCCGATCGGAAACGAGCAGTTTCCCAGGCGCAATTGGAATACCTCTCGCTTCAATCGACTCGATTTCACTGAGCAATTGCCGCGGATCGACAACGACTCCATTTCCGATGACGCATGTCTGTTCGCTTGAGAGAATGCCGGAGGGCAGCAGGTGAAGCGCGTACCGTTCACCATCGACGACCACGGTGTGTCCGGCATTGGCGCCGCCGTTGTAGCGGACAATCACGTCATGCCGGGTGGCCAGAAGATCAACGACTTTGCCTTTGCCCTCATCGCCCCACTGAAGACCGACGACGGCTGTATTGAGACCGGTGTGCATGGTGCGGATGGTAAAGGGTGCCGCTCCGGATCGAGTCAGTTTTTGTCGCGTTCGACCGTCATCCGTGTTGATCCGTCCTCGGCTATCTGGGACAGGGAGACCCGGAAGGTGACCGGGCCGATACGGACGGTGTCAGCGTCGGAGAGTTCTGCGTGGCTGACGGCGACCCCATTCAACAGCGTCTCGCTCTGAGGATCGTTGCTCAGCAGCATGGCTCTGCGATTCTCGATGGCGATTTCGCAGTGTCGGGGCGAAACCGTCGGGAGTGGCAGACGCAGATCACACCGGCCATCCCGCCCGATGACAGTCCGATCGCCGGTGATCGGAAAGGTCCGATCGCCGGTGTGGCCGGTCTGCATGATCAACGCCAACTTCACGCGGTGGTCCTCGTAGGATGTCCAATCGGCTGCGGGTCTGCCCGGGCCAGTCGCAACCTCGATCTCAGTGTCAGGACACCCCTCGATGCCCCGTCTGCACATCCTGAATGATACCAGCAACCCGGACGGCATCCGCACCGCGGCAGCCAGGTTGGAAGCAGGTCTGTCCGTAGGGGACTGTGTGCAAGGGGTTTATGTGCACGTTCCCTTTTGCGCCCACCGGTGCCACTACTGTGATTTTTTCAGCATTGCGGGCCGCGATGAAGAACGAGCCGCCTTTGTTTCCAGATTGCTTGACGAAGCTGAAGCTGTACTGGATCGTCTGCCCCCCGGCATTCGCACGGTTTTCATCGGAGGTGGTACACCCACGCATCTTCCGGTCGATGCGCTTGCGCGGCTGCTGGGCGGGCTTGGCGATCGACTTGAATCGGCAGGGCACGCAATTGACGAGTGGACGATCGAGGCCAACCCGGACACCGTCACTGATGCCGTTGCAGCTGTGCTGGGCTCTTCCGGTGTGACCCGAGTCAGCCTTGGTGCACAGTCGTTTCACCCGCCAGCGCTGCAGATGCTGGAGCGGCGCCACAATCCGGCAAATGTGAAGCAGGCCATGGAACGGCTTCGGGCTGCCGGTCTGTCGGATCTCTCTCTGGATCTGATCTTCGCAGTGCCGGAGCTTTCTGAACCGTGCAGGGTCTGGGCCAGTGATCTGGACACCGCGATCGCCCTCGGTCCCACGCATCTCAGTTGCTACGGTCTGACGTACGAGCCAGGGACCCCGCTCAGACGGCGGCTGGATCGCGGCAGTCTCGAACGCGTGTCGGAAGATGTCGAGGCCGAGCTCTATGACATCACGCGTGCTCGCCTCTCGTCGGCAGGTCTGGAGCAGTATGAGATCAGCAATTGGGCTCGCCCTGGACACCGCTGCCAGCACAATGAGTTGTACTGGACCAATGGCAACTGGTGGCCGCTTGGCCCATCAGCCTCGGGCCATGTGGGGGGGCACCGATGGCGAAACCGTCCCCGCCTCGGGGCATACCTCGCCGGGGCTGGCTTACCAGCAATCGACTCTGAGGAGCACCTGGACGCCGATGGCCAGGCAGGAGAGGTGCTGATGCTCGGCCTCAGGCTGATGGATGGAGTTCCCAGAGAGCGGGTCGACGAGGCCTGCCGGGCGCCAGCGCGGGGGCAGGCCAGGAGCCTCGCTATTGCCCAGGCGATCGAAGGCGGGCTGATGCAGTGGGATCGCGATTGCCTGTGCCTGACGCCGGAAGGGGTATTGCTCGCCGACAGCGTGATCGGCCAGTTGTTGTAGCAGGCGATCTGGTCCCACCTGAGCGATATCCTTCAGGCCGGCCTGCAGAAGGCCCGATGGAGGGAGTCTGGCTTGAATACATGATGGATCGCGCAACCACCTTCTGCAGGCTTCGTTCGGCTCTGGCGCCGGCTATTCGGCCCATCCTCGAGTACGTTCCTCCGGTCCGGTGGATGGCGATGTGGTGGCTTCGTCGGCAGCAGCCTTCCGAGGCGGTGGTAGGTGGGCTGGCCTACGAGGTCCATCCGGCCGACTTTGGTGTGACGTTTGAGATTGCCCGAACCGGAGACTACGAGCCCGCCACGCGATCGGCCTGTCTCGAACTTCTGGAACCGGGCATGACTTTTGTTGATATCGGCGCTCACGTCGGGCTCTTTGCTGTTCCGGCTGCGATCGCCGTTGGGTCCGAGGGCCATGTCTTTGCGTTTGAGCCGGACCCGGACAATCGTGCGCTTCTGGAACGCAACGTGGCGAGGCACACACTGGGCAATGTCGAAGTCCATGCCGAAGCCGTCGCAGACGCGCCCGGCTCGCTCACGCTGGCGCGATCTCGATACAACACAGGCGACCATCGGTTGGTGTCCGGCGCGCCGCGGGGCGGCGTGACTGTCGACGTTATTGCCTTATCGCCATGGCTGGATTCCTGCGGCGTCGCCCCCGATGTCATCAAGATGGATGTGCAGGGGGCTGAGCCACGCGTCATTGAGGGCATGGCTGGCTTACTCGAGAGTGATCGCCCCTTGGCGATGCTGCTGGAGTTTGCGCCCGCCATGCTTCGCGCTGCGGGAGCCGATCCGAATGACTTTCTTACGCAGCTCACTTCGCAGCGATTCGACCTCGAGTTGATTGACGAGCGGACCGGGAGGCGTGCGCAGGCGACTCCCGCTGAGATCATGGCAACCTGCCCCTCTCAGGGCTATGTCAACCTGCTCGCCAAGCGGGGTCGACCTTGAACCGAATGGACGATGCTCGCATGAGTCAACGTGATCGCCTGTGGGCATCGATTTCGATCCTGGTGGTTGTTGTTGCGGCCTTCGCATTGCGGTGGGGGACTTCGGTGATGGATCAGCCGCCCACCTTTGACGAGCGATGGATTACGCGGCCGATGGCCGACGTCATTCGTCGCGGGTGGACGGTAGAGACGGCGATCGACTTCCAGGAAGCCAAGGGCCCGGGGCTGATCTGGCCGTATGCTGCGGTCGGACAGCTGTTGGTGGATGACCCGCATGAAGTTGTCGCGATTGATCCCGGCGATCCCGCTGCGGAGATGTGGACTTCGCCGACGCCGGGAGGACCGCTTCCTGCGCCGCCGAACATGCTCTTTGTGCTCCGCATGCTCTCACTGCTGTGCTTTGTGCTCACAGTGATTCCACTGCTCATGCTCGCGCAGGCCTGCGGAATCCGAGGCCCGCCGATGGTGCTCGTGGCACTGGGCTATCTCGTTCTTCCCTATTCCGCTGTGCTGGGGCAGTTGGTGATGGGCGAAGCCTCGTTTGTCTTCTTGTCTCTTGTGCTGTGGGCTGTGGTTGTCATCGGGGGCGGCGATGGCACACGAACACGTCATCCTGTTGCTGCGCCGATCCTGGCAGGCGTGTTGATGGTTGTGCTGCTGCACAGCCGCACGCATGCAGCAGCGTTTGCGCCTGCAATATGCATCGTGGCCTGGCAGCGAGAAGCCTGGCGGTGCTGGCCGTGGGTACTCGCCATGGTGGTGGCCGTACTGCTTCGTATCCCCCTTTGGGTTCGGTGGGGCGGTTTGGTGAGCAGTGACTTTCAGAATCTGCACGGGCTTGGGTTCCGACTGGAGAGCATCGTCTATCTGGCCGCAGCGCTCGCCGTGCCCATGGCCGTGCTGTTGGTCGCCTGGGCGCTCGATCGTGACCGCCGCGTGCTGCGGTGGTTGCCGCTGAGTGGAATCGCAATCGGGTTGATCCTTGGATTCGTTGCAATGCCCGATATCACGCCAATGGTGGGCCTTGATCTTGAGCGGCGGTTCGATCATTTCGCCGGGATTATCTCGACGGTGATTCGTGCGATTGCCAGCAAGTCCGGCATTCCCGAGCCTGTGCTCATGCCAATTGCCGCAGCGATCGGTCTGGGTGGACTCGGGGCGCTTGCTGCCATGGCGTACCAGCACTCCTATCGAACTGCGCTTGGCACACTGTTGCGGCTTCAGGCCCTGACGCTGGTGTTTGGCTTGGTGCTCTACGCGCTGACCCGCGGCGCCGTCTTTGATCGATACCTGCTCGTCTGGTTGGGGCTGCTTCCCGTGGCTTGGGTCACCGTGCTGCCCCGCTGGCTCATCTGGATTCAGATCGTCGGGCTCGCTCTGATTGCCTGCTGGTCGATCAATACCTGGCTGCTCTAACGCCCTGGCAGTCCGATCCGGGCAACCTGTCTCGCTCAGCGCGGTGTCGATTCGCTTCGCATCTCGCGGCGGGCATTCACATCATCGGAGTGTGCGGACGAGCCCTCAACCCGGTGTGACGATGCCGCCGGGCCCTGCCGCGGGCATGCCTTCAGCGCCTGCAGCGGGCTGGGTCATCTGCTGAGCAATCAACTGTGTCACCTGGACAAACCGGGCTCTCAATTCGGTCAGGACGACGCCGATCTCCTTGCCCTCCTCTTCGGTGAGATTCCCGGCAGTCTTCTCTTCGAGTACCGAGAGCAGATCGATTGCGAATTTGGCGCCTTCCAGATCGATGAGGACGCCCTTGCCGGACTCATCCGGGACAGCCCCGAGCCCCATGACGGCCTGTGAGGCGAGAATGCCCACAAGCCCCTGAAAGTTCGCCGGTGGCAGCTTCTTCGGATCCTGAGCATCCGTCGCTTCTTTCGCTTGCTCGGCAGCGGCGAGCCGCTCTTTTTCAGCCTGCGCTTCGGCCTTCCAGTCGGAGTCGATGTGGATCTGGGGTGCGTCGTCGGATGTCATGGCGTCTCCTCATTCGTGCATGCCAAATGGCAGGGTGCTCAGTATAGGGACCCGCCTGCGGTATCATCGCGGCGCGATGCCAAGCCATGCATGGATGACAGTGGCGATCGGAGGCCTTTCAGGTCTTCTTGTGGGATGCGGTCCGGGTGAGCAGTCCGGCCCGTTATTGTCGGTGGCCGACTTTTCGAACCCAGCTCGCCTTGTGCAGCAGCGGCCCGCAAGTCAGGACGTTGATGCGGCATTGATGGAGGCTGGCCTTGATCCGGTTCCCACGATTCGATACATCACTCGGGACGAGCAGGAATTGGAGACATTCTTCGACGTCGAGGCCGTCGAAGGTCACCCGGTTGTCGTTGACAGCCTGATCGGTCAGGTCAACGGTCGACCGATCTATGCGGACGAGGTACTCGCCCCGCTGATGGACAGGCTCAACGCGACCTACCGCGATGAGCCGTATCAGGCTTTTCGCGAGCAACTCATCAATCTGGTCGTGAGTCAGCTCAGATCGGTGATCATCAACGAGTTGATTGTCGCCGAGTCACGGGCTGCGCTCAGTACCGAACAGCAGGGCGGGCTCCTCGCGTTCATGAACCAGATTCGCGAGGATGCCGTGCGAAAGCGTGGTGGCGTCCGCCGCGAGGCAGAACGCCAGCTTCTTGAGGAAGAAGGGAAGACGATCGATGAGTACATGGACGCTGAGCGGCAGAAGCTGCTGATTGGTGAGCTGCTTCGCGAGAAGGTGTCGCCGCACACACTCGTCTCGTGGCGGGACATCGAGCGTGCGTATCGAGCGAGGCTGAAAGAATTCCAGCCTGCTGCAACCGTGACGCTTGGCCGCATTCGGCTCCGAACGCAGGGCAATGAAGCGCAGATCAAGTTGCTCGGTGACGAACTGAAGGCGGGCGAGCCCTTTGAGGTTGTCGCGGAGCAGGCAGGCATGTCGGACTCCGGCGTGTGGGAGACTTTTTCTATGCCCTCAGGCGGGTTGGCCGATCTCCCGTTGGCCGACTTCTACAAACCGCACTTGGCTCAACTTGGTCCTGGTGAGACGACAGCTGCCATCGAACGGGGATCCTGGACCATATGGGTTTCTGTGATCGATATCACGCAGCCCCCACATCGATCGCTCGATGACCCCGGCGTGCAGAGGCAGCTCCAACAGCAGCTTGCCTTGTCCCGCGGCCAGGAAGAAGAGTCCCGGTTCATTGGCCGTGTGCTCCAGCGGGGCATTTACGATGACATTGACCGGATGGCTTCACGGGCGGTTTTCATCGCATCATCCCGATTCCCACCACCGTGATCTCGCAGAATGCGCGGCGGCGAGTCTGGATTCGTGGTGAGCGAGCAGCCCGCCGCTGGATGCGGTTTCATGGGTGGCGGATTCTCGGGCGGAACATTCGGCGCGGCCGAGATGAACTTGACATCGTTGCGATCCCGCGCGGTGGCGGTGTTCTTGCGATCGTCGAAGTCAAGGCGAGCAGGCGTTTCGCCCCGACGCTCCGCCGCGTGGATGTGCCAAAGCAGCGACGAATCGCTCGGGCCGCAGAGCAGTTGCCCCATGTCTGGAGGCGAGGCCGCCGTCTACGCTTTGACATCGCATGTGTTGAAGTCGGTCGCTGGCGCTGCCGCGTGAGGATGTTCGAGTCGGCATTCGACGACACGCGGCGTTGATGTGGTTGCGGTTGCCCCCCCCGATAGCGTCATCGTGAGAGGTGGTGTACGCTCTGAACAGGTGGCCCCGGGAGAACTGTGACGCGTTTCATTGCCATTGGAATCGGAATCGTTGGCTTCGGTACTGGTTCGGCATCTGCGGCAGACTCCACGCCGCGTGCAGAGATGTTGTACTGGGACACCATTGACGATACCGGGCAGCTGATGGGGGGGCGGCTCACAATTCCCACACTCGAGCACCAGCACAATCATCTGGCAGGGCGAGCTGACTCTGAACTCATCTTCGGATCGGGCCCATCGAGCAATCGGATCGATCTTGTCATTGTGGGCGATGGGTACACCGCAGGCGAAATGCCGCTGTATGAATCGCAGGCGGACGCAACGGTGCAGGCAATGTGTGCTGAAGAGCCCTTTGCCTCGTACGCCGGCCTGTTTCTGGCGCACCGGGTCGATGTTGTCTCGAATGAATCGGGTGTCGATAACGATCCAGACGAGGGCGTCAATCGTGACACGGCAATGGACATGGCTTTCTGGTGTAACGATATTGAGAGACTCCTGTGCATCAACGTCTCGAAGGCCATCGGGTTCGCCAATGCGGCGCCTGCCCGGGAGCAGGTCCTTGCTCTTGCCAACTCGACGAAGTACGGCGGTGCCGGATACCGAGATTCTGATCTTGGCACGGTATCGGGCGGCAACGGATTTGCTGACTGGATTGCGATCCATGAGTTGGGACACAGCTTTGGCAATCTCGCTGACGAGTATCACTACGGAGACGGCGCGACCTGGAAGAGGGCGAGCCGCCATCTGTGAATGTCTCAACCCTGAATGCTGCGCAGATGGGTGCCGCCGGGACGAAGTGGGCGGCATGGCTTGGACTCAACCCTGCTCCATGGGACGGCCCCGTCGATACCTACGAAGGGGCCGCCTATTGCGAGTTCGGTCTCTATCGGCCGAGCGACAATTCCATGATGCGGTCGCTGGCGCGACCGTTCAACGCTCCGTCGGCGGAGGCGCTCGTGGTTGAAATGTATGCGATTGTGGACCCTCTGGATGACTGGACTCCAACGACTTGCTGACCCTCATCGATGCGTGGGGGACAACCGGGCCTGTCGGTGACATTGATGGCGATGGAGCCCTCGGCGTTGTTGATCTTCTCGGCCTCCTGGCGGCATGGGGCGTTTGCCTGTAATGAGCGTCAGGACGTCAAGTCAGGATTGACTGCATCGGCTCACGCTTCCGGCAGTGTTCGAGGAGACGTCGCGGGTGGTGGGGGTTGCCCAGTGATCGCGGCGGCGATACGTGGACCATGATCGTGGCTCGTTTCGATATAGGCCTTGAACCGCTGCTGCGTTCCGGCGATTGCAGTCCCTGCGACGTAGACACCGGGTGTTGTCGTCTCAAGCGTCTCGGGGTTGACTTCGGGCGCGCCCTGAGGAGGCGTGAGTGCAACATCGAACATGCGAAAGAGTGCATCGTCCTGTTCATATCCGATCTGGAGGATGACGTCATCGATGCCAAGGTCGGTGACGGCGCCTGTCGTCAGACTCTCCAGCTTGGCCATGCCGGGCTCGATCGAGATCACACGTGAAGATCGGTGCGCTGCGATCTTGCCTTCCTCGATGAGCGCGAGTACCTCCGGGCGCAGCCAGTACTTGACGCGCTCGTGAATAGCCTCCTCGCGGAAGCACAGCGTGACTTCCGCATGACATCGCCAGCAACGGAGCGCCGACTCCACCGCCGAGTTTTTTCCCCCGACAATCAAGACCCGGCGGCCGAAGAAGCGGTGCGGATCACCGAGGTGCGACGTGACCTGCGGCAGGCCTTCGCCCCGGACTCCGAGATTCCGAGGGTGGTGGGTGCCGCCGCATGCCAGAATGACCTGCTGCGTTTGCACGCTGTGTCTTTGGCCGGACAACTCCTGCAAGGTGACCTGAAACCCATCGCCTGAGCGTTCGGCTCCGACAACGGTATGGAAGGTATGCACCGGCAGATCGCGGGTGACAGAGACGCTCCGCAGGTACGCCAGATACGCCTCGCCGGTGATCTTCTCCTGCGTGGATACCGGCAGATCGATCCCGGCGATGGCGATTCGCTCTGGTGAGCTGAAGAACCGGGTCGATGGGGGAAACAACCGAGCGATCGTCTGGCCGATGGCTCCGGCGTCCACGTGAAGGACGTCGAGCCCGGCCGAGCGAACATGCCACGCGACTTCCAAACCGATGGGGCCCGCTCCGACAATAAGTACCTCGCATGACTTCATCGGCGTAGACTACCGTGCCGCGAAGGAGCGATCCCGGATGTTGTGTGTGCTGATGACGCTGTGTGTTTCGCTTGTCCCTGAGGCCAGGAATCCTCTTCTGGTTCCGGACCTGCTGCAGCGTGACTTGCCAGTCATCATTCAGGAGATGCAGCTCGATGAAGAGCAGGGGGCCATCCTCGATCATGTTCTGGCTGGCTACATCGACACCTTTGAGGCTGCACGGCAGCACACGGTCGAAACGCTTGAAGGTATCGATCCAGACTCACTTCACAGCGAGTGGAGGCCTGCTGACTGGTCATCGCACCACGAGGAGTGGTCCAGGACCAGAGCAGAAGCGTCCGCGATGGACAATGCGGCCGAGGCCGCAGCGTGGCTTCAATATCGGCAGGGGCAGGCTCGCAGTGAACTTGTGGATGTGCTTGAGAATCGACCAGCCCCTCACCCTTCGGTTCGGACGCGTGTACTCGAGGAGTGGCGTACGAAGCGTGCCCGTATGCACGAGGAACTGCGGCGGGACGTTGCGCTGGTCATTCGTCCCGATCAGGCCGGGCGGTGGAATCGTGTCGAGGCGGCCATCAGACGCCAGCGGACACCATTCGTCGGTGCGCTGGAAGGCGAGGATATTGATATCGGCACGCTGGTCCGGAGGCAGTTTCAGGACAATCCTGCCTTCCTGATGTCTATCGCCGTGGAACTTGCTGAGTATGAGCAGGCGTGGGCAGCAGCGGCGAGCGATCGGGACGAGGTTCTCGCGGGCTTGTACGCCAGACGACTGGATGCAGAGGAACGCAAGGATCAACTTGAGCTCCTGTCAATTGCCCGCCAGGAAGTTGCCGCGCGGCGGCGGCTGCGTGATGTCAATCTCGACTGGTACAACCGAATCGGCAGCGTGATTCCTCCGGAATCACTCAATGACTATCAGCGAACATTCAGCGAAGCAATGCATCCTGACATTTTCCTGTCGTCACAGCCGTCCCGTGTGACTGACTGGTTGCTTGGGCTGCCGGACACAGCGGACGAACTGCGCCGCGCCCTTGTGGCTCTGCGTGTTCAATATGGTGGTCCCCGCTTGCGGTCTGCTGCAAATGAGCGGGCCGCCCAGCGCAAGTCGGCAGGGCGACGCTTGACCCTCGGTGCTGAGCAGCGGGCGATGGCCGAAGTGTTTGGCCCGACAGCGCTGTTTCGACTTACGGGAGCCCCCGAGGATGAGGCATTTCGTGACGCGGCGGATCTCGCGGAGCGAAGACGGCAACTCGATGTGTTGTGGCTTGCCCAGTTACGCGATCTTCTTGGAAACGATGCGTGGGATCTCGTGCCATCGGAAACGAGGCTTCCGCCGAAGGTGCTTCGCGGTGACCTGCAGGATGAGAGTGGCGAGCCGCTGCATTTTGCCCCAATTCGATAACGCCGAAGGCGTACGGAGTGTGTGATGTTGCGAATGTTGAGTGTCTTCGTGCTTTCCCAGATCGCGATCCCGATTGGGTTCGCTGCCACGCTTCCGGGGTACCGCCCGCAGTCGCTGGCGGTTGTTGAGATTGAGCCGGCGGACCTGAAGACGCTCGTGTCGGCGCTCGCATTGAATGGCGACGAGGTTCAGGCAGCCCATGCAGCCTTGACCGCGTACCGCGACGCGATTCGGCAAGGCGCTGCCGAAGCGCGGGCCGCAATCGCGGCAGCAAAACCAGAGGGGGCGGTTGAAGCGGCCGGTGACGAAGTGCGTCGGACACAGGCAATGGAATCAGTTCGTGATCGAATCGAAGCGAGGCGGCGGGCCGGGGAGTTCGCCGGCGACGAAGCGGCTTTGCGTGAGGCGTTTCAGGAGGCCGCTCGAGAAGCTCAGGCCGAACTGGACCTTGCGGTGGAAGCCGGTGCGCAGCTCGAGGGCTGGGGCGACGCCTTCAGATTGCAGGCCAACGTGTTGACGCAGTGGCACGATCTCAAGGACGCGCACACTGCCCACGTGCGAGAAGCGCTCAATGTCATTGCAGGGGATGAGCGTGCAGCAGCATTGAATCGCTGGTGGCTGGAAACAGCAGCTCGGCGAATGCTGAAGCGAGGTCGACTCTCCGCGGAGGCATTCGCCCCGGCATCATCCTTGGATTCAAGTGACCGGGGCACGGTCTTGTTTCAGGACGCCGAGTCACACTGGCTTCGAGAGCATGCGCACGTTGTCGCGGCCAGAGATGTCGCCCTTCGGAACTTGCCTGTTCGCGCTGCGGAGGCTGTTGCAACGAATCGGCCTTCAGCGTGGAGGTATGCACTCGAAGACGCAATGGCGACGCGAGAAGCGGTGCGAAATCATGCGATCGAGGGCATCGATATGTTTGCAGTGCTTCTCGATGAAGAGGACGCCCAAGGTTTTCGCGAACGGGCACGGCGGGCAGCATTCCCAGGCGTGTGGCGTCGAGATCGCGCCGATCGCGTGCTGCACGCTGCTCTTGAGGCCGGAGGACTGGATGCCGCTCAGCGGGGAATGGTGACGGCGCTGCGAATGGAGCACGAGGCGCTTGTGGTGCCATTGGCACTTGCTCATCAGGATGCGATGGTTCATGAAGAGGGGAGGATGCTGGTGGATCAGGATGTGGCTCAGGCGGCCCGATTCATGCGAGGTGACCAACCGGCAGCCTCACCGACGCCGTATCTTGACGAGGCCAAGGCAAGGCGGAAGGAGCTCGTTGACGACACGTTGCTTCGTCTTCGCGGCATCCTGACCGAGGCGCAGTGGGACTCTCTTCCCGGCACACGGACGGTTCCGACGCGAGATTGAACCGATCAGCGTGCGCCGAGTTGACCGCATGCTGCCATGACGCCGCGTCCCATCGTTCGGCGGCGATTGACGGGAAGCCCCAGCACCGACACCGCATTGATAAACGCTTCGACATCGCCTTCGTCCGGCGCAGGCCACGGCGAATCGACCTTGGGGTTGTAGGAAATGACGTTGACTCGGCACGGTAACTCGCCGAGCCAATCGGCAAGCATGGTTGGCGCATCCGGGTGATCGTTGACTCCCGGGATGAGGACGTACTCCACAAGGATTGGTCTTCCTCCGGATTCAGTCCAATGCTGCATTGCTTCTCGAAGGGCAGCCATTGAGACTGCCCGTGTGATCGGCATGATTGATCCGCGGGTCGCTTCGTCCGGGGCGTTGACGGAGACAGCGAGCCTGACCTGGTGCATGCCGGGCTGCTGCATGAACCGAGTGAACTCGCGGATGCCACCGGCGTGCCCGACGGTCGAAACTCCGATTTTGCTTGGTGGAATGGCCGCAGCATTGTGATCGGTGAGCACCCTGATGGCGTTGAGGACGGCGGGAAGATTGTCCATGGGTTCGCCCATGCCCATGAAGACGACGTTCGTGATCGCCGCGCCGAGCTCGTGTGTGGCATGGTGCCATTGGGCGACAATCTCAGCCGTTGTGAGCTGCCGCACGCGGCCCATCGAAGCGGTCTGGCAGAAGGTGCAGCCCATGGCGCATCCGACCTGGCTTGAGAGGCACAGTGTGTGGCGGATGTGACCGGACCGGCCCTCGATTGGCATGATGACCGATTCGGTTTCGGCGCCATCGGCATGGCTGAGCAGAAACTTCGTCGTACCGCTTTCTTCAAGTGTTGTGGAAATGGCTCGTTCGTCATCAGCGACCGCAGGGTGCGAGCCGTGGCGGAAGTAGCGCCGGTAGATGTCGGCAGCTTCGGCGCCGCGGGGGGCCTCGTCTGAACGGGCCCAACCCTCGAGCGTGGAACCAAGAAGCAGATCTGGGGGTGGCACGGGGCGAGGATAGCAGCTCTGCGCGGTACACTGGGAGGCCTTTGGCAGGGGTCTTGCAAGCCAGGAGAGCCGCCGATGCATGAACGAACGATTCTGATCACGGGCGCCGCCGGAGAGATCGGGCACGGACTGATCAATGCCCTTGGTGGCCGCCCCGGTGTACGGCTCATCGCTATGGACTTGCGGGAGATTCCCAAGGAACTCCAGCACAAGGTTGATTCGGTCCATGTGGGGAATATTTGTGACCGCGCCTTCATCGAGCACGTCATTACGCTCCACCGGGTCAACGAAGTCATCCATCTCGCGGCCCTCCTGAGTACCTCGGCCGAGCGAGCGCCTGAGCAGGCTCACGAGGTCAATGTTCAGGGCACATTCAATCTCCTGCGGACGGCCGCCGAGCAAGCGCAGGCCTACGACGAACCGATCCGTTTTGTCTTCCCGAGCACGATCGCCATCTATGGCGTTGAACCCAGGGAGAAGGACGATTTGCCTCCCGTACGCGAGTACCAGGCCCTGCGGCCGATCACAATGTACGGGGCGAACAAGCTCTACTGCGAGGCGATGGGCCGCTACTACGGTCGGTACTACCGATCGATCACGCGTGGGAATCGGCGGCCACCGATCGATTTCAGATGTCTGCGATTGCCCGGGATCATTTCAGCCGAGACCGTGCCGGTCGGGGGTACGAGCGACTACGTGCCGGAGATGATTCACGCCGCTGCGAGAGGCGAGTCGTGCGTGTGCTTTGTGCGCGAAGACACAAGTCTGCCCTGGATGATGATGCCGGAGTGCGTTGAGGCGATTCTGAAACTTGCCGAAGCACCAGTGCTTTCGCGGTGCGTCTACAACGTCGCAGCATTCTCGGCAACTGCGGGTCTGTTTGCCGAGGCTGTTCGTCGGCACTTCCCCGGTACTGAGATCACTTTTGAACCGCACGAAGGCAGGCAGTCATTGGTTGACACGTGGCCCGCCGACGTTGACTGCATGCGAGCCCGCGAGGACTGGGGCTTTGAGCCTCGCTGGACTCTGGACGAAGCGATGGCCGAGTACATCGTGCCGACGGTCCGCGCCCGCTACGGCGACGCGCCCGCGCGAGAAGGAGCGACATCATGACGACGACCAACGCATCTGGCGCAGCCCTCTTTGATCAGCGGACCCGCAGGGTTCTGGACGAGCTGGAAGCTGGCGGTCAGTACAAGCACCTCCAGATGATCGAGGGGCCGATGGGGCCGAGCATCGACATCCGGGGAAAGGGGACGGTGGATTGTTTCTGCTCGAACAATTACCTCGGGCTCGCGAACCATCCTGAAGTCGTTGAGGCGGGAATTGCAGGACTCAAGAAGTGGGGCGGTGGCACGGCCTCGGTGCGGTTCATCTGTGGCACGTTCACGGCCCACGAGGTGCTTGAGCAGCAGATCGCGACGTTTCTCGGTGCTGAGGCGTCCTACACATTCGTCTCCTGCTGGACGGCGACCGAAGCACTCTTCCCAACCGTATGCGAACCTGGTGATGTGATTGTCAGCGATGCGCTGAATCACGCCTGCATCATCGACGCCATGCGCTTGACAACCGTCATCAAGAAGGGCGTTCACAAGGCGGTCTACAAACACTCGGACATGGGCCACTGCCGCGAAGTGCTTGCCAAAGCCCGCGAGACTGCCGGCGATTCCGGTGTCATCTGGCTGGTCACTGACGGGGTGTTCTCGATGGAGGGGGATCTTGGCAACCTCCCGGGATTGCGGACGCTTTGCGATGAGTTTGGCGCGATGCTGGTCGTTGACGATTCGCACGGAACTGGTGTGATGGGCGAGACTGGGCGCGGCACGCACGAGTACTGGGGCATGGATCCATCGCAGATCGATGTTTTCACCGGAACACTGGGCAAGGCACTCGGTGGAGGGGCGGGTGGCTACCTCGCTGGCACGCGAACAGCAATGGAGATGATCGTGCAGCGAGCGCGGCCGACGCTTTTCAGCAATGCGCTGCCGTGCACCGTCGCAGCTTCAGCCGCCAAGGCAATTGAGATTGTCGCCCGCGAGCCGGAGCGGGTCGCGAAGTTGCGAGCCAATACCGACAAAGCCCGCGCTGGGATCCGCGAGGCGGGCTTCGAAGTGCTTGAGTCGCCAACTGCGATTTGCCCAATCATCGTGCATGACACCGCCAGGGCGATCGCCATGAGCAAGCGGTTGCTGGAGATGGGATCATTCGCAATCGGCTTCGGCTATCCGGTCGTTCCCGAAGGCGAAGCGCGAATCCGCGTCCAGATCAGCGCCGCCCATGAGGACGAGCACATCGATCGGCTTGTGAGGAACCTGGTGCAGCTGAAGTCGGAGTACTAGCAGGCCACGACGGTTGCGGGCAGGTGATCTCGACACATGCCTCGCCGGGGAACCATGCGCCGCCATTTTTCGCGCATGGTGCTGACGGCATGTCGCCGAAGCACTCACCGTCAATGCAGCAGGCATCGGTCAGAAGGCAGTTGGTGCCGTACGCGCCGACGACCTTGAGCAGGTCATCGACCGTGACCGCGCAGTCGCCGCCAACTGTCGCAAGGCGGGTTTGCCGCTCTACCATCCGGCAGCTCTGCTGCCGTGTGCACATGGTTCTCTTGTATGCGACCCGCTCGATCCATCTGGCAGGCCGCCAGGGGGGAGGCGTCAGCAGCTTCCCCACGCCTCCAGCAACATCAACAGATCGCTCACGCCGACGATGCCGTCGCCGTTGAGGTCAATCGTGGTATCGCTCCCCCCCCATGCGGCGATCATGTCGAGGATGTCGTTGGCATCAACCTCGCCGTTGCCGTCGAAGTCTCCCGGACAGGTGCTGGTCTGAGGATCGTAGTTCCCATCCGGCAGCACAGTGGCCTGGTGGTATTGCGGCTCACTCAGAATCGCGACTGCGGCCGCAGCGTGCTGCTGCATGAGCGCTGCGGTGGGGAGTTCCCACTCATCAGCGATCTCGGGAATGCGCCACGCATAGTCCTGCGCTCCGAGCATGGACGTCAACGCCCAATAGTGAAACTCGGCGACCTTGCATCCGTAGTCGCAGGTTGGATCGTTGTAGTGGTACCAGCCACCCGCGATGACAATGTCCATTGCATCGGCCAGGTCAGAGTTGTGGTGATCGCTGAACACTCCTGGGTACACTTCAACGAGCCCGCCGTAGACCAGGTGCAGGTTCTCTTCAAGTGCCCAGTCAAACTCATTGTTGCCGGGATAGCCGGGATTCGTTTCTTCGCCAAAGAGCAGCTGCGTCAGCACCGTGTCCCACACCGAATCGGGAATGATGTCTTCGGCGCCCGAGTTCTCGAAGGCACTCTCCGTCGGCCACATGACGACCGAGGCGTGCCTTGACTGCATATCTGCAAAGAGCGCCGCATCATCAGGAGTGCCGTCCTCGTCATTGTCGAGGTACTGGGCCAGTACGTTGGCCGAATGCAGCACTTTGGAATTGGGCGTGCTGCTTGAGGCGTACACGTGCACGCCGCCAAGAACCTCGACATGCTTGGCAAAGACCTGCGAAAAGCCCTGCGGGGCATTCCCGGGAACCGGGCCGACGCTGAAGTACTCGGCGGATGCGGTGCCGGTGACGATGACGGACGCAAACGCGGCGGCTTTGATGCGCATTGGGGCCTCCAGGACGCAAATCTACTGTCCAAAATGGTCCCCGGCAACCGAGAATACGGTGGATTGGTGTCAGGAGCGGGCTCGGGTGACCATCGTCTGTGTGAGTGCTACGTCCACGGGATGACGCCATGTGCCGCCCTCCTTGATGGACGATCCGACGATGGCGCCGTGGGCGGCGTCCAGTGTGGAGCGGATCGTATCTGCTGTGACACCGCTCGCCGCGAAGACCGGCAGTTCACATGCGGATGCAGCCTGTGTCAACTCGTCGAGGTCCGTCGCCTGGCCGGTAGCGGTGCCGGTGACGACGACACCATCGGCTCCCATGAATTCGGCGGCGTGCGCCCAGTCTGCGATGCTGAGGTCACGAGTGATGGCGTGGCTGCTGTGCTTCTTGCGGATGTCCGCCAGGATTGCGATGTGGTCGGCGTCGATGCTGCGGCGGTACCGCAGCAGGGGTCCGGCATCGGCCTCGCTCATCAGTCCCTCGTCCGCGACCGTGGCGAAGCAAAAACCCTCGGCGCGGATAAAGTCGGCGCCGCTGGCGTGGGCCACGGCGAGTGCCGCAGTGTTGGCACCAGCCAGAATCTGAACGCCCAGCGGCACGTCGAGGGCGCACCGGACGGCGGAGGTGACGGCGGTCATGCATGCGACGACTTCGGGTCCGACTTCGCGGAGCATGTACGGCGTGTCGTGCATGTTCTCGAGCATCACAGCATCGAAGCCGGCTTCCTCCAGCACGCACGCTTCCTCGACTGCCTGCTCGACGATGGAGATCGGGTCCATATCGCTGCCGGCGGTTCCCGGAAGGGCGTGGACGTGCACCATGCCGATCAGGATGTCGCGGTCGCGACCGAAGATGTCTTCCAGATTGATGTTCATCGCTTCTTCTTCCCGCTGCCAATGTAGAGATCCAGCCAGTTGAGAATCTCGCCAAGCCTGTGCATCCGCAAGTCGGTTGGGCCGCTTCGACTGAATCCGTGGCTGGTACTGACCGGATACCTCACAAACCGAGAGGGGATGTTGCGCCACTGCAGTGCGGACCACACCTGCTCTGCCTGCTCGACGTTGCACCGGAGGTCGCCCTCAGAGTGGATGACCAGCGTGGGGGTCTTCCACCTGTTGGCGAATCGGATCGGGCTGCACTCCCACATTGCTTCCGGTTTGTCCCATGGGTTCCCAGGGAAGTAACTGTCCGGTTTCTCCGGGAAGTCGCTGTTGCCAGCCATGCTCACCATGTTGGATACGCAGCGGTCGGTGATGGCGCACGCGAATTCATTGGTCTGGCCCATCGCCCAATTGGTCATGTAGCCGCCGTATGAACCACCCATGATCGCCATGCGTTTGGTGTCAACTTCCGGTCGCTCTCGCATCCAATCGATGACCGCCCGGACATCCACCCAATCCGCAGTACCCCACGCGCCGCGGATGGCATGGCAGTGGTCACGCCCGTATCCCTTGGATCCGCGTGGGTTGGAATACACGACCACCATGCCTCTGGCGGCCTGGCATTGGAACTCATGGAAGAACGAGTAGCCATATTGGGCGTGCGGACCGCCGTGAATCTGCAGCACCGTCGGTCGCCTGCGGGCGGACTTGGCTGTGGGGGGAGTGAGCATCCATACCTGCACTCTGGTGCCGTCGGGCGTCTTGACCCAGTGCGAGGTCGGTTTCGCGATGTGCCGTTCCTTGAGGAAGGCTCCGTTGAGATTGGTCAGACGGCGGGGTGGCCCGTCGTCTTTCGGGTCCATGACGAATACTTCCGGCGGCGATGTGGGCGTGTCGATCATGAGTGTCATGACGCGGCCATCGCCGGAAATGTTGCCAGGATCGTGAATCGCTCGCCCCGACGTCATCGCCTCCGGCGCGCCGCCGCGGCGGGGGAATCGGTACACGTGCTGCATGCCTTCGGTGCCAATTCGGGCGTAGATACTCTTGCTGTCTGGCGACCAGCGCAGCGATGCAGAGAATGACACTTCGGCGGTATCACCGAGCGTCGCGGACATGAGGCAGAGGTCGGTCCTGGCCGTAAGCGATCTCGCTGAGCCCTTCTTCTTCGGGTTACATATCCAGAGTTCGAGATTCTCGGTTGAGTAGGCGCCGTCGGTGCCCTCTCGTCCTGCATAGGCCAGCCAGGTTCCATCGGGCGACCACGTGAGCGCGTCCTTGGGACCAACCGGGAGCCAGTCCAGGTGTGTGTTCTTGCCGGTCTTGACGTTGATCAGGCGGATCTGGGTTTTCTCCCAGTTGTACATCGCTCGCGTACCGCACACGGTTGCGACCGCGATCGTGCGCGAGTCGGGGGACCAGTCCCACGAGAAGAACCCAATGCCATCTTTGTCCCAGATGGTTCGTGTTGCGCCGGTCGCGACGTCGACGATCATCAGCACGTACCGTCGCTGCATGAAGTACCCGTCCCCATCAAGCCGGTACCACGCGCTGGTGATGATGCGGGGTGGCTCACTGCCGCCGGAGTCCTCTCGCGATTTCTTCGCTTCCTCGGTCCAGTCCTGATCAGCGACCCGCCACGTCAATGCAATTGACTTGCCATCGGGAGACCACTTGAATTCTCCGAGCGATCCTTCGGGCAGATCGGTCAGGTCGCGTGACTCGCCTCCGGCAGCAGGGATGACACGAATCTGGGGGCGGCCCTTGGTGCGGCCGGAGGAGAAGGCAATCGTGTCGCCATCGGGCGACCAGCGGCCATGATTGTCCTTGTCACCGCTGGTCATGATGCGGGGCTCACCGCCAGTTGTCGGAACCATCCATACGTTGGTCGTCATGGTGTTTCGCGGCCCGGCCTGCTTGCGTGTGAACAACACTGTGCTGCCATCGGGCGAGACCTGTGGCTGGCTGGGAATGATGATTCGTTCGAGATCCTGGGGCGTGATGCCGGTGCGGCGTGTGGGCATGACTGGGGCTTCCTCTGCTTGGCGTGGCATCGTACCCGCCGCCGGTATCCTGCTGAATATGTTGTCCCCGCCGGATGGTCTCACCGCTGATTATGAACTGCTCGGTCGCCTCATGGCCATCGACAAGACGTCGGGCGGCCCCTGCAACCCCGCGCTCGATGCGGTGGGCGAGCTTCTCGACGATGCGGGCTGTCAGGTTCATCGTCATGCAGGTGCAGGTGAGGGGAGGGACAATCTCATCGCCATTGCGGGCCCGGTTGGCGAGCCGGGCGGTCTGAGCCTGTCGGGGCACATGGACACCGTGCCGGTTGGTGATGGGTGGAGTAGCGATCCGTTTTCGCTGACGAAGCGAGATGATCGGTGGTACGGCCGCGGCAGTTGTGACATGACGGGCTTTGTGGCTATGGCGACAAACCTGCTGCGCGAAGTGGACCAACTCGAACGGCCCCTCGCGCTCATTCTCACGAGCGATGAAGAGCTTGGTTCAATTGGGGCTGGGGTCATGGCCGACAATCCAGCGACGCTTCCGCCGCTTCCGAAGGCCTGCGTCGTGGGGGAGCCGACCTCACTGCGCGTGGTGCGATTGCACAAGGGGCACTTGAAATTCACGGTGTCTGTGAAGGGCGCAACGGGGCACACCGGGACGCCACTGAGCGGCGTCAACGCGATTGATGGTGCGCGGCTGGTGCTCGCGGCGATCGACGAGGAGCGGGCTCGGCTTGAGGACATGCGGAGCGACGAGTCGGCCGCATTCGTGCGGGTGCCGCATCCGGTTCTGGCTGCCGTCAGGGTGCGCGCAGGCAATGCATGGAATGTCATCCCGGACCTGGCCCAGGTGGATTGTGGCCTTCGCGTCCTTCCCGATCAGGACGCTGCTGTACTGCTTGACGAAATCCGGGCTGCGATTGGAGCGGCGCTTGCGAAGTGGCCGCTCGACTGGTCGCTTGACGTCTATAACGACAATCCTCCGATGCGCACGCCACGAGGAAGCGAGATCGAGGTGGCGTGCCGGGCGCTCGTGGGGCAGGATCAGGATATTGGTGTGTCGTATTGCAGTGACGGCGGACACCTGGGCAGGCTCGGGCTCGACTGCGTGCTCTTTGGTCCGGGGGATATTGCTGTGGCGCATCGCCCGGATGAGTATGTGCCTGAGGCTGACATGAAGGCTGCGAGGGAGCATCTCTCGCGGCTCATTGCGGGGCGATGTGGGGCTGCCTCATGAGCGACTTCATCAGGCCGCGATTTGCCTGGCTCGATGGCGAGTTTCGCGAAGGAATCGAAATTGAAACGGACGGCGATGCCATTGTGGCCGTTCGTGCAACACGTGATGCGCCGAACGAGCCGAACACGGCATTGCTTCCCGGATTCGTCAACGCTCACAGCCATGCCTTTCAACGCGGCCTTCGGGGACGGGGCGAAGTGTTTACGAATCCGAAGGATGACTTCTGGTCGTGGCGCGAGGCTATGTATGGACTCGTTGAGACGTTGACGCCTGAGACGGCCCACCAGCACAGCCTGCGTGCCTTCCAGGAGATGCGGTCCGGAGGGATCACGAGCGTTGGTGAGTTTCACTACATTCATCACAGCGATGCGGGCCTCGACTTTGCGCTCGATGAGGCCGTGCTTCAAGCGGCTCGGGATGCAGACATTCGCATTGTGCTGCTTCACGCCTGTTATCTGACCGGCGGTTTCGATTCGCCGCTCTCAGGTGCGCAGCGGCGCTTCGATGGCGCGGACTTGGATCGGTGGTGGGAAGCGGTTGATCGTGCCAGCGCCGCCTGCCGAGGGCCGAAGCAATCGGTTGGTGTCGTCGTTCATTCGCTGCGGGCGGTGCCGATCGATGTGGCCGCTCAGTTGCGAGTCGAAGCACATCGGCGTGGCATGGTGGTACATCTGCATCTTGAGGAACAGCCAGCCGAGATCGAAGCATGCCGCGCGGCTCATGGGTGCACGCCGATGCGGCTGGTGCTTGACCGGCTCGACCCCGGTCCCGACATGACCGCCGTGCACTGTACGCACACCGACCCTGGGGAAATGGCCCAGTACGCTGCGAGCGGCGCTCACGTGTGCCTGTGTCCCCTGACCGAGGCCAATCTCGGCGACGGCATTGCGGACGTGACAGGAATGCGGCGCAGCGGCGCATCGATCTGCCTTGGAACCGATTCGAACGCAAGAGTTTCGATGATCGAAGAGATGCGATGGTGCGAGTACGGGCAGCGCCTCCGAGACGGTCGCCGCGGCGCGTGCGTAGACGGGGACGGACGCAACGATCGTCCGCTCTTCGATATGGCCACGCGGGGCGGCGCTTCCTCGCTCGGGCTCGATGCCGGGATGCTCGCGGCCGGATGCGTAGCAGATTTTGCCCGCGTTGATCTGGCGTTGCCGGATCTGCGGGGGATTCATCGCGACTGCCTCGGGGCGGCACTCATTACCGGCGTTGCCGGACCATTCCGCCAGAACGATGTACGCGCCTGAAGCCGATCACGATCACTGCCATTGCCCGGTCGCCAATAACAAGTGAGCGATGTCGCATTATCGGCATTATCGGCATTGGCGGCCAAAATATGCGTAGCGAACATCGCGTTCAGCCGTACGAGAAAAACGAGGCGCAGCCGTCCGGAATGGCGCGGCGCGAGATAGAATGTGTCTCAGCCGGAGAGAGACGAGGTAGATCACCCAATGAGCGATCACGCGCGGGTTGAGGCCCGGGTTCATTCGGAATACGCCATTGACTCATTCACCAAAATGGATGGTGGAGTTCGGTTCTATGGGTTCGTCCATGCGGCTATTCTCAAGGCTGGCCCGAATCCGAAGGTGCTCGACTTTGGCGCTGGGCGTGGCTGCTTCCATGACAACAGAAAGTCAGACTACTCCAAGCACCTTCAGGATCTCAGGAACGCAGGCGCGGAGGTGTGGGCAGCTGACCTCGACCCGGTCGTCAAGTCGCATCCCTGTAGCGACCATCAGGTTCACTTCGATCCCTCCGAGGCGTTGCCCTTTGAGGATGAGCAGTTCGATGTCATCGTGAGTGACATGGTGTTCGAGCACATTGCAAACCCTGGCGAGATGATGACGGAGCTCCGCCGAGTCCTTAAGCCTGGGGGGCTACTCTGTGTTCGTACGCCGAACAAGTTTGGCTATCTCGTCATGTGCTCCCGCATGATCCCCAGTTCGATGCACGACCGACTGCTGCATTACATCCAGCCCTATCGCAAGGCTCAGGATGTGTTTCCGACCGTCTATAAGCTCAACTCGCCGCGAGACATCAAACGGTACTTCCCGAAGGATGAAGTGAGTTGGTACTACGATATCGCCGAGCCTGCGTATCACTTCAACAGGGTCCTGATCTACAGGATGCTCTTGGTCATGCACCGGCTGTTGCCGCCGAAGTTTGCAGTGGCGGTGTGCATGTTCGTGCGCAAGGCCGCATAGCTTCGCGGATGACGCCAGGTTTTCTCTGGGCGGGAAGAAAGCACACGAACCCGGGCGCGCTGCTGCGTCCTGGACCGAGAGTCATCCCTCGATTCGGGTCGCGTCCTCGGCTTGAGCTTGTCTGGCGGCTCGCCTGCGATGCTTTGGCTGAATGACATCCTTTGCCAGTCCGAGGATCTGCAGCAGCCTGATGTTGTAATAGGTGATGTCGATCTCCCACCAGCGATGCTGGTTAGAGGCGCTTGCCGGATCGTGGTGATGGTTGTTGTGCCAACCTTCGCCCACGGCGAACAGGGCGACGATCCAGTTGTTGCGGCTTTGATCGGACGTGGCGTAGTTGCGATACCCGAACAGATGCGTTAGTGAATTCACAGACCATGTGATGTGCCATACGGCGACGGTACGCACGAACACGCCCCATATCAGCAGGCTCAGGCCGAACTGCACTCCTGTCTCTGCTGCGCCCGAGCCGATCCACCCAATGCAGAGTCCAGCGATGAAGTACAGCGCCGCATGCAGGACGTATAGCCACACCCACATGAATGACTTCGCGAGTTTGAGGTAGAACGGATCTCGCAGAATGTCAGGTGCGAACTTCTTGTAGGTATCAAGATCATTCGTGTCGCGGTTGAGCAGCATCAGCCAGCCACAGTGCCCCCAAAGGAAGGTCACGAGCGGACTATGAGGATCGGTTGGTTGATCAGAGTCGTTGTGGTGTCTGCGGTGTGTCGAGACCCAGCGGGCGGGCGTATCTTCCATGCAGCACAGGGCGATGACGACGAAGAAGTGCTCAAGCCACTTCGGTAGTTTCGCGGACTTGTGGGCGAGGACTCGGTGATAGCAGAGGTTGATCGATTGCCCAAAGACGAATACGCCGATAACCATGGCGATCACGCCGCTCCAACTGAACAGCCACGGAATAGCGGCGAGCAGGGCAAGCGCGTGAATGAGTAGAAGGGGCGCTGCGTATATCCAGTACACCTTTGCAGGTGCGGTCGCCGCGGGCATAGGCAGCTTCTGCTCGGCAGCCCGGTTCACAGGTCTGTTTGTCATGACGCTCCCAATCCCGGGTCTGTGATCACCGAAGGGGGGCCAGCCATCCGTGCTGGGCGTCGCCTTGTTCGGGTGCCGGGACACTGTACAGGGACTCAAATGCCTTGTTTGGCCAGATTTGTTTCAATGCAGTGCCGCCGAAGGCACATTTGATGTACGATCCGCCACTTCGGGTGACGCAACGGCAGAAACCACTCCGTAATGAGTGGCAAGGACCGTAGGGGGAGGCGTCACAAGCGTGTTTCAAGGTCGGCATGGAAAGGCCGACCACTCCCCCTGTCCGGCTGCGTCGCATGTGCGGTATGCAGCCACTCAACAACATTGGATGTTATTCTCATGAGTTTCTCAGCATTGCGGCTCGCTGAGCCCATTGTCCGCGCTGTCTCCGCCAAGGGCTACACCACCACCACTGATATTCAGGCTGGGGCGATTCCTCCAGCAATGGAAGGTCGCGACGTGCTCGGCACGGCCCAGACGGGGACCGGGAAGACGTGCGCCTTCGCACTCCCGATTCTGCACCGGCTCTCGCTGCAGCGAACACGGCCGCAGCCTCGCATCCGAAAGGGGCAGGAGCGCCATCGCCACGTGAGCTTCCCGCGGGCGCTCGTGCTGTGTCCAACGCGTGAACTTGCGACCCAGATTCACGGGAGCTTCAAGGGTTACGGCAATCACCTGCAGCTGAAGTTTGCCGTCGTATACGGCGGCGTCAAGCAGTATCACCAGATTCGGTCGATGCGGCGAGGCGTTGACGTGCTTGTTGCCACGCCCGGTCGGCTCAAGGATCTTGTGCAGCAGCGTCTCATCGATCTTTCGGCGGTCGAGACGCTTGTCCTCGATGAGGCGGACCGAATGCTTGACATGGGGTTCATCGCCGATATCCGCGATATCGAGTCGATGACGCGCAAGAACCGGCAGACGCTGCTGTTCTCAGCCACAATCTCAGAGAGCATTCGCAAGCTCGCGGGCGACCTGATGAAGAATCCCGAGCTTGTCGAGACGGCGCCCGAGGCGACGACGGTCGAGTCGGTTGAGCAGCGGGTCATCATGGTGGAGCAGCCGCAGAAGATCCAACTGCTTGCGCATGTTCTTGGCAAGGAGCCAGTGCACCGTGCTCTTGTCTTTACACGCACAAAGTATGGCGCCGACAAAGTTGCTCGCCGTCTTCAGCAGTGCGGCATTGCGGCCGATGCAATCCACTCCAACAAGTCACAGTCCGCCCGCAACGCCACGATGCAGCAGTTCCGCACTGGTGAGGTGCAGATTCTGGTGGCGACTGATATCGCTTCAAGAGGAATTGACGTCCAATCCGTGACGCATGTCATCAACTTCGATATGCCGATCGACCCGGAGACGTATGTGCATCGCATCGGTCGGACGGCGAGAGCGGGGGCGAGCGGCCAGGCAGTCACATTCTGCTGCCGAAACCAGCGCAAGATGCTGCGAGCGATCGAAAAGCGGGCCAGGATCAAGCTGCCCGCTGCGGAGAATCTTCCCACGATGGCGCCACTGCCACGTGCAAAGCAGGAAGAGCCAGCCGAAGCGTCTGAGCCCGCGCGGCGGGATCGTGGCGAGCGAAGAGTCAACCGGGGCTCCAAGCCGAGTTGGATGTCGGGACGCAAACAGTCAGCAGCAGGGAAGAAGAAGTACGTCAAGCGATCCGGTGGGGCGCCGCAGGGCGAAGTTCGATCCAGTTGGCGGCCAAAGGACACGGGAGATTCTTCTCCTGCCAAGCGTTCGTACGGATCAAAGAAGCACGTGTCGCAAGGCCGCGCGAAGCCCACGCAGGCCGATGGCTATACGCCGGCATGGCGAGATGACTCCAGCGGCAGCAATTCGCAGCGCACGAATTCAGGGAAGCGATATCAGAAGCCGAGCGCTGCGAAAGCAAAGAAATCGAACGGATACACCCCGGCCTGGCGGGGCGGCGATGAGGCAAAGCCACAATCGCACGCCGGGGGCAGGAAGAAGTACAGCAAGCGGTCACAGTCCAAGACATCGACTGGAAACGGGTATACCCCGGCCTGGCGAGAAGATGGGCAGTCACGTACCACACCGGGTTCGGGTGGCGGCAAGCGCCGCGCCAAGGCTGGTGGCGGCGCCTCGAAGCGCACGGGTGGATTCAAGGCGAAGTCTGGCGGCTTCAAATCAAAGTCTGGCGGAGTCAAAGCGAAGTGGCGAAGCGAGCAGGGCGGTGGCAAGGCAGGGACCAAGCGTCGCAGAGGCTCAGGCAAGCCGAGCCGAGGCTGAGCAACTCCCCGCGTGTTGGCATGCTGTGGACCTGAGACGTGGCGTGTTTCATCCTTCCGAGGGCGTTCGGGGCACGCTGAGGGAGTCTTCGGCGCCGAGCACCTGGTACGCCCTCCTTTTTACCCCTTGCGTGCTGCGCGGCGGCTTTTGTAAGCAGTTTGCGGTTGCATTCAGGCTCTGCTGTAATACAAACAGTTCACCTGCCGCAACCGCAGGGAGAGGAGAGGGGTATGGCAACACGGTGGATTGTCGCTTCGTCGCTGGCGTGTATGCTGCTTGCCTGCGGGTCGGCGGCTGCCGAACCGGTCGGCGCATGCTGCTTCAATTCGGGAGGATTCCAACAGTGCATGGACGAACTTCCTGAGGCTGACTGCCTCTCCGGCGGAGGGACCTGGCTGGGACCGGGCATTGACTGCGATTCCTATCCGTGTGCGGGGATGTCAGGGTGGGGGGCTTGCTGCAGGGCAACCGGGTTCGGCGGAGAGTTCTGCACGATTGAGTCCGAGTCGTCCTGTACGTCTTCTGGAGGAACCTGGCAAGGGGCGAACACAGCGTGCGAGGGTTTGGCCTGCGATCAACCCTGGCCCGCCCGTGGCGCCTGCTGCATGTCCTGGGGATGCCTGTTCATGTCTCAGTACGAATGCGAGGCCTACTACGCCGGCAACTGGCTGGGTGATGGAACGCATTGCAGTGACCTCTCATGCCCAGGGGCGGAGTTTGGTGCGTGTTGCCTGACTGATCAATCGAGCGGTACGACGTATTGCCTGCTGGCTGATCAGGAGGGGTGCATGATGAACGGCGGGGTTCCACATGGCGTCGGCGTGCTCTGCACCGAGGTGAATTGCGGGGTCGTCGTGGACGGTGCATGCTGCGTTGGGAGCGCCTGTTTGATCAATTCAGCGGCGGACTGTTTCGCCATGGGTGGTTTGTATCTCGGAGATGACACGACCTGCGACGATACGCCCTGCCAACTTGGCGCGTGCTGTGTGGGGGAAGAGTGCTATGACGTCCCCGAGATGCCCTGCATCACAAACGGCGGCGCATTTCTCGGAACCGATGTGTTGTGTGTTGACGACCCGTGTTACGAACCACCGACCCGGCCGTGTTGCATCGAAGATGTCTGCATCCAGGCCGGGCTGACCGAGTGTACCGATGCAGGCGGCCTGTTTCATTCGACGGCCGAACTGTGCGCCGAGGTGCAGTGCTACTCGAGCGATCGGGCGTGCTGCCTTGATGGGCAGTGCATCGTACTCAGTCAGGAGCAGTGCAATCTGGTTATGGGCACGTTTCTGCCCGACGAGGAAGTGTGTGACTGGGCGTTCTGTGGCGGCCACGGCGCGTGCTGCATGGATGGTACGTGTGTGCATACGACCGAAGTCGATTGTCTGGCGGCCGGCGGATGGTTCTACGGTCCCTACACAGAGTGTGAATGGGAGTACTGCGAATCGACCGTTGGCGCATGTTGTGTCGGAACTGGCTGCGCCCAAGTGTCGCAGGCGACCTGCGATCTGCTGCAAGGGCATTGGCTTGGTGTGGGAGGAGACTGCGCATCGTGCCCGCCGCCATGCGAAGGAGATGTCAATAGCGATGGCGTCGTCAATGTCGATGACCTGATGGCCGTGATCGGGTCGTGGGGGCCGTGTTAGTGGCGGGCGTTGCGTCAGCTTCTGTCCGCTCGGTGTAGTCCTTCTTCTCTGCTCCCCAGAGGGAGAGAATTGGGCAATTGAAGACCACCTCAGGGTGTCCAGCATTGGGGCAATTGTGGACACCCACCAGACCACCCTTGCGGTAGCAAGAAGGCCGGTCTGCGGCAGTTTGATGCGTGTCCAGCATCTTTCGCTCGATGGCCGACGATCGCCGCCTGGTCTCAACAGTCCGCGCGCATTCGCTGCGCCGCCTCGCAGACTCGATCGGCTTGAAAGACTGTGATGAAGTGACCGCAGTGATCGATTCGCTCGCTTGTGGCTCCGGGGACATACGCGTGGAAGGCATCCAGAACCGCGGCGCCGTGCTGCGAAGCCACCATGTGGATTGGCGCGTCGATGGGGCTGAGGGGCTGGTTGCAGGATCGTTCACACATGGATCGCAGCAGTCCAACCGCAATCGCCGGTGGTTGGCTGGCCATCCCGCGCACAATGGAGTCTTCGACTGGACCACGCTCCGTCTCGCTGAAGAAGGGTCGCACGAAGGTCTCGCACCGCGGTTTGAACGGGCCTTCTTCCAGTCGTTTGGCTTCGGCCAGCCAGCGGGCGCCAACGTGGTCGGGCAGGGGGATGGTGCTGTCCAGAATGAGCAGGCCGCGAATTGGCAGGCGAAACTCAAACGCGAGTATCAAGGCGAGCAGCCCACCCAGGCTGTGTCCGCAGAGAAGCGGCCGCTCAATCCCTGCCTGGTGGAGCAACTCGAGGGTGTCGTGGCAGATTGCGTCAAAGTTGCAGGCGGTCGCTGCATCGGTTCGTCGGGCTTGCCAATCAGGAACAAATACTCTGCAGTGTCTGGAGAGTTGGTGTACCTGTGGCGCGAAGTCGCCAGGCCGGCAGCACCAGCCGTGCAAACACACGACTGCGTCATCGCCATTGCCCTGGTCAATCGTGGAGGTTGTTTCGATTGAGATGGTCACGGTGGCGTCGCCTCTCTGGACGGGTGAGGGCGATTGTACGAGTGGCGGTGCCGCAGGAGCGATCTGGGCAGGACCCGTTGGAGCTGTGTGTGGTTGGGGGCTCGGTGGAGTCTCCCCTGCTATTGCAAAAGTCCTCGGCCGAAGGCCGCGGCCTTTTTTAATAGAGCGGTAGTG
>CAZRBV010000001.1:161317-162540 GCA_964598425.1 uncultured Isosphaeraceae bacterium
GGGGGGGGGTTGGCCCGGGTGTTTTTCAAACCGCCCGCGCCCCCCGGCGGTGGACTTTTGTAATAGAGCGGTCGTGACACTCTTCGAGTCACCGTATCTGGGCCGAGAAGGGCGCGAGGGTGTCGGCGTGCTCAGGTGGGTTGCAAATGGTGGTGCGGGGTTATGGGGTGACTGGTAGTGACCTTTCGGCATCAGGATTCCCTTATGTCTCAATGCCAATGAACTGCCACAAACCCACGATTGAGGTGGGGCGATTCTCTGGTACGATGGGCCATATTGCTGTGGCGTTCGGGCCAACTACTGCTTCAGAAAGTAACTCCAATGGGCATCGAATCGTTAGACGTTGATCAGAGTCGGTTGGATACGATCTGCCGCGAATTTGATGTCGCTCGCCTGGAACTCTTCGGCAGTTATGCCCGTGACGATGCGAGGCCTGGCAGCGATGTGGATGTGCTCGTCACGTTTCATCCGGGCAGCAAAATTGGCTTGGGGATCATCACACTCCAGCACTCCCTTGAGTCCCTGTTTGGGCGATCCGTTGACTTGCTGACTCGACGATCAATTGAGCAGTCGCCCAACAAGTATTTCAGACGGTTTGTACTTCGAAACACGGAACCGTTCTATGACTGTGCCTGATCCGCGTGAGCGAGATCTCGTCAAGTGCGAAGACATGCGGATTCATGCCGAAAATGCCTGTTCATTTCTCGGCCAACAAACTTTGGGCGAGTTCCTTGATGACAGCCTGATTCAATCTGCGGTCATCCGATGTGTAGAAGTCGTCGGTGAGGCGGCACGACTGGTTTCCGATGACACCCGCCGGCGTGCGCCGAACATCGCATGGCCCGAAATCATCGGTATGCGGAATGTGCTTGCGCATGAATATGGGACGGTTGTGCTTGACAGAGTGTATGAAGTGGTCGTGGACCACCTGCCGGAGTTGCTGGCCCAGTTGACACCGCTCATTGCGTCGCTGGAACGTGATGTTGGTTGGGAGCGGTAGTTGCATCTGGGCGATGCTTCCCAGCAGATTGAGCTCAGGTTTATAGCCATGGACTATGGGCAAGCTCCATGGTATTGACCTTCCCCCGTTCTTTGGTCCACCCTAAATGAGAGAGTGGACATCCGCAAACACCTCGCAAAGTCCCAAGAATCCCGCCCCAAAACGACCAACGCCGCCGAGGTCTCTCGGCGGCGTCGTTCGTGAACCGTGGGGCCGGCTGCGT
>CAZRBV010000002.1:0-111846 GCA_964598425.1 uncultured Isosphaeraceae bacterium
CCTCCGACCTCACCCTTATCAGGGGTGCGCTCTAACCAACTGAGCTACAAGCCCGAGCGAACGCGGGAGGATAGCAAAGCCGGGAGCGGGTTGGAAGGAGGGGGCTCGTTTCGACCGAGGGGCTGAGTGAGAAGAACACCGCCCCTCGATTGAGGGGCGGTGCTGGGGGTTGGGGACGAAAGAGTCGACCGGGGGGCGATCGGGTGCTTGATTGAGCGCGTGCGCGATCGAGCAGGTGAACAGGCGAGCAGGAGACTGCGGCACTGCGAAGCAGTTCCGCGCTGTGCTGATCCGCGCCAGTGGATCAGCACGGCCCCCAATTGCCGATTTGGGCAAGGAGGTCATTGACGTCAATGATGTTGTCGCCGTTCGTATCACAATCGCCACTCATGCCGAACTGACCGAGCATCTCAAGGATGTCATTGACGTCGACTTCACCGTTTCCGTCGCAGTCACCGTCGCAGGTCGTTCCCGCGACGCAATTCACGTTGACGGTTCCGGATCCCGTGCCGCCGTCGGTACTGCCGATGCGGATGAGGATGTCACTCCCTTCGGTCACTGGAAGGATATAGGTGGTCTCACCGCAGCCGATAGCTTCACCGGATCCCGTTGGGCAGGATCCGTCGTACACGGCGACGACTTCATTGAACAGGTCGCCTGTGACACTGACCAGCGCGCTTCCGGAGCAATCGGCGGTGTATCGCAACCACACATCCGAACCGATCGAGCAGTCGCTATAGGCGCTGTCGGTGGCGTACTCGGTTGTGTACCCGGTGATGCCCGGTCCGATGGGTGCTGCTGCAACGCATTCATCGTTGTCCGGAGCGGGAATGCACAAGTCAGCCGTGCACGAGACAAAGTCGCCTTGATAGTCACCGCCGCCAGCGTTGCAGTTGGCCTCAGGGATGCTGACGCACGATGTCCCAATGCAGCATGCGCCAGTTGGGGCGTCGGCCTGAATGACGAAGACCTCGCCATTGAGATCACACACGTAGATATTGCCGTCGGCATCTTCGCCGAAGGATGAAATGGATCCGATCGCGCCAGCATCCGGAGAGAGCTCGCTGGTGCGATCCTGCAAGTCGGTAATGCCGCCACCACCATCCCAGCGGAATGTCCAGATCTGGTTCGAGCAGTAATCGCCGAAGAAGTAGGTGCCTTGAAGATCAGGGATTGCATCGCCGCGGTAGACGTGTCCACCGGTAATCGAGCAACGGTATGGAGATCCGCCGTGCGAGAACTCATGGACCGGGAAGATCATTGTTCCTGACCCAGGGCATCCACTTGTGTTGTAGGTGTGGTCGCCCTCATAGCACCGCCAACCAAAGTTGCCGCCAAGGCCGTCATCTGGTGAGAAGACGTCGACTTCCTCATACTGATTCTGGCCGACATCTGCGACATAGAGATCACCCGTGAGGCTGTCAAAGGCAAACCGCCAGGGGTTTCGCCAACCATACGAATGGATTTCATCGTCGCCGGTTGTTCCAACGAAGGGGTTGTCGGCAGGAATGGTGTACGGCAGCGTATCGACGTTGATTCGGAGCATCTTGCCGAGCAGCTGGTTGGTCGTGTCCTGCGCTCGGTTGCCGGGATCACCCGCGCTCCCGCCATCGCCGGTGCCAATATAGAGATAGCCGTCAGGCCCGAATTGAATGCAGCCACCGTTGTGGTTCGTGTAGGGCTGGCTGATTGTCAGGACTGTTTCGGCTGACGATGGATTGGCCAGATTCGGATTGCCCGAATTCACCTGGTATCGCGCCACGACCGTTGTGCCAGACGTGTTTGTGTAGTTCACAAAGAAGTAACCATTGTCGTCGTAGTCGGGATGGAAGGCCATTCCAAGCAGGCCCTGCTCGCTTGACGTGCTCACCGAGATACTCAGGAATGGAGTGCTGAGCAGCGAGTTCGTTGTGAGGTCGAAGATGCGGATCCGACCCGTACTCCCACTTCGTTGCTCGACGACAAAGAGTCGGTCCGAGTCGCCGGGGGCGGCGCAGACATAGACGGGCCGAGCAAGCCCGGTAATCAGTCGATGGGATGTCAAGTCGGTGGTTCCGGCGGAAGACGTACCTGTGGTGGCGGCAATGCTGAGACCTGCGAGACAGGCGGTGGCGGCGATGCGAAGCATGAATCCTCTCCTCTGGGCTTCCAGTGTGTCCATGGGGGCTTGACCCACCTCGACGCGCATGAACCGCGCATCGAGCCCATTCCCATGGACGCTCCAACGTACGTTCACTACGGGGGTTCCGCAAGAACGGATCCTGTGAAGAGGGCCGGAATCAGGATTCTGCGTCGATTCAGCCCGGGCAGGGCCCGTATTCGGCCAATAGGACCACCAGATCAGAGGAATCGATGGCGGCGTCACCATTCAGGTCCGCCGCAAGTGAGGCCGAATCGCCGGGATCGACCGCGCCCCACAGGGCCAGAAGCTCAAGGAGATCATCAACCGTCACCTCGGCGTCGCTCCCCAGATCGCCGGGGCAGGAGATTGGCGTGACTGCTGCGCGATAGGCGGCGGTGACCACGCGCATCGAGTCGTGGGTGGCTGCGTTGTCGGCGGTATTTGAGCCAGCTGCGGCGCCGTCGTAGGTCACCGCCGGGTTTGAGAGCAGGCCAACGCGTGTGTAGGACACGATTGGCGTCCAGGGATCGTCCTCGTCATCCGTATAGGCCATGACGGTGCGCCAACTTCCCGAGTTCCCGGCAAAGCGATATCCGAAGCTGTATGGATACAGGCTGTTGCCACCACTGCACGATCCGGGGTGTTGCTCATCGTGACAGCACCCAAGCACGTGGCCGAGTTCGTGTGTGAATGAATACTGCACATCGGCGCAGTAGTCCCGCACCACTGCGAAGGCCCCAGACGGGGTTCCTGTGACATCGTTCTTGATCGTGTAACCCTGACCACATGAACTGGAATCGGTCACAATCAACATGACCACATCGGCGCCGGTGTCATCTCGCCACGTATGGACTTCATCCATGAAGCCATCGCTTGTGCTGGCGAGTCTTGAGAGGTGCAGCGAGAACCCTCCGGACTCGCTGTAGACCACTTCATCTGTGCCGACCAGACGGATTCGCATCGCCGAATCGCTGTCGCGGTAGACATCATTACTCTCGTTGATCCAACCGTGAATTGCAGTTTCCATAGCCTCGGTGCTCCCCGCATTGGCCCGAGCCAGGTCGGTGTAGGCGACGAACACATCGACCACGCCGCCATCGTCTCCGTCTGGGGCGTCGCCATCCATCGGTGGCATCGGTGGATCTTCTGGATCGCCCCCATCGCCATCGACGCCAGCTGTCGGCGCATCAATGGTCTCGCATCCGACCAGCGTCCGCGGGTCGAGCTCAATCATCGAGGTTGTTCCATCTGGCGTGACCTTGATGAGCCAGGTGCCGTACTTGGTTGACCGGACTACGCCTCGGACGTGGCCCTTCCACTGCTGGAGTGATACGGTGCCGGTCGGGTCATCGGCAATCGCCGCCCTGACTCGACCTCGCGTCGCGGTTTCCAGGCGCAGTGGCGCGTCCGGGCGTACTGTCCGGCCATTTTTCAATCGAAGGGTTCGAACACCGCTCCAGGAACCAAGCCCGGGAAGAGCCTGCTGGCGGTGCGTGGGTTCAAGTAGTCCGGCATGGGCCAGCGTGCCCCCGAGCATGCAGGCGGTCAGAATGAGAAGAATGTGCGTGTTGGCGGTCATGGGTGGCACTCCACATGGGGCGATGGGTGAGCCGGGGTGCATGTACTTGTACGGTTGGAACCACGCTGCGTGTGGGCCTGGTTGGGAAATTCGCCACAACCTTCATTCACAGCCATATGTGGACCCAAGAACCGCGCGTGGTGATTCACCGGGACGGCAGGATCCCCAGTTCTTGAGTGCGGTTGCGTATGGTGGCGGCCAGCAGGTTAGGGCCCGTATCTGTATTGTGAATCCGATTCAACCATCTGTGGCAGCAACCTGGACGATACGGTCGGGGTGTCCATCGACTCCGATTCGAGCGATGCCGCGGTTGAATCCCTCGGGCAGCATCAGCTCAACCTGGCGTTCGAAACGCCGTGGTCCGGTCGCCGCTGACGGCAGCGCAACCCACCCCTTGGACCGCCAGTGCACACCATCTGGACAGATGACATGCAATTGCGGCGGCGGATCCTGCTCCGGAGTTACCAGTGAGACATTGACGACGACTTTCCGTGTGGTGTCTGCCCGAGCGAACTCGGGCCTGACCATCAGAGCCAGCCGAGGCGTCCCCTGCCCAGCAAGACTCAACACCAGCGGTGGTATCTCGGTTTCCACAAATCCAACCGACACGACGACTTCCTTGCGGCCAATACCACCAAGTTTCATTCGCGTGTCGATCGTGAGCACGTCACCAGGGTTGACGTGTCTTGTAGAGGGCGTCGCACCCACGCACCCGCAGGTCGTCTTGATGGCGTTGATTGTCAGGGGAGTATTGCCCATGTGCCGTAACACGAAGGTGTGAGAGAGTTCGCCAGCAGGCCCGCCAACAGGAACAGCAGAGAACTCATGTGCGGTCGACCCCTGCAGTCCACTGACATGGCGCGGCAAGTCGTTCTGGTTGGTGTTGTCGCACCCATTCATTGCCGCAATCGTGATTGCCGTGATGCACGTACAGACTCGCGCGGCCCGATTGATACCAGGAGACCTCAAGGCACAATCTTCCTGTGAGATCGAGGCCACACGCCACGACCTTGACGCCGCACTTTCACCACAAACAACCACACGGTGCCTACACCCGCGAGCATGAGCATTGCGATCGTCCACCTACTCAGTGGCGATGCTGTGACCAGTGAACGCTCAGGGGTGGGTGGCGATCCAACTTCTACAGCCCCATTCAGAAACTCGTGCAAGTTCTTTGGGGGCAATCCTGTAGGTGGATCGGTAACCCTCCAGATGATGCCATCGAGATTGACTTCGGGATCGCCCGTGCGGACCGCCAGCGACAGGTCTTCGTGCCACACCAAGTCGCCACGCTGCGGAAGCTGGGCAGCATCTTCCATGGTTTCTACTTCTTGAATCGCACGGCATTCAAGTGTTGTTCGACAATAGGTTGTGCAGTGGGATTGATCTGCAGCACTTGCCTGGCGATACCGAGCCGGGGCTGCAATTGCGGTCACATCGTGGTCGCCAGGTGTGACCCAACTTGATCGCCTCGCTCCCCAAGGCAGCGTGATTCCGTCCTTGGTGCGCCAATCGAAGTACTCACACAAGAACGAATGAAATGGACCCTCAAGCGTCTGTATGTCAAGGGCGTGCCAGATTGGTCGAGAGATACCGTCAATTGGCATCATCCCGATAGTCAACACCGACCGGCCAGACGCCACACCTGGGCGCTGGAGTTGGTATTGGGTGACATCTCCATCTCGGGTGACGCCTGTGACTTCAAGGAGATCCAGGCTTCCGAACAACCGTGTATGGGTTGGGTAGTGCGCATCCGTTCCATTGAAAGTCCACGCCTGATCGAGTGTAAACAGACCCTCAAGCGATCCCGATGTGATCCACGAGCTGGCTCTTGGGTTCGCTTCTTCGCGAACCCAAGCCACCCCACGCCGCCACATGGCAGATCGCGGAGGCGATAACTCCCCGTCGGGATTGCCAGGGTGAGACTGTTGTCCCTTGAGCAACACAAAGCCGGGCATTGATTGGAGGTGAAAGATGGTCCGTTGGTAGGGAACACCCCCATGTTGGTCGGCTGGCGCTTTGGTTCCCCCTCCCCACACGCACGACTCAAATGTCGTTTCAAAGCAGGCGGATCGCGGAGGAAAGGCCTTCGTCAAGTCTGCCCGTACATCCGCGATGCTCGGCATGCCGGGTGGTGTGGTCGCAAGCGAAACAGAGCACACCACTCCGGCCAGCGAGACTGCCTGAGCGGCTCGCTGCCATGAAGGGTCAATCATGAGGGATACCTCCCGGCTGGCTGCTACTTCCACGCGAACACTGGAGCTGGGCGCAGTAGAGCATCGGGGCATCCGGTTCGTACTCAAACGGCACGCATCCAAATGTTGTCGGATCACATGTGCCACCAAGCCCGCGGCCACAGTTTGTTCCTGGCCAGGAAGGGTCCCCCATGATGCAGATGGTCCACGGGAGCCAGGCCCAACCACAGAAAGACTGTGGGGTAGGTCGCGAACAGATGATGCATGGACCGCCTGGCTGGTGGTCATAGAAGGGATCGCAGATCGCCCCTGGGCAGCCAGGCATGGCCTTGCATTTACTCATGCTGTGGGTAGTCCAAGGGCGAGTGTTTGGAGTGATTGGGAAACCCGGTACAGGTTGATTCGGGACAACTTGGGAGACTGCCGCACCACCAATGCCAGCGACAATGAGTGCACATGAAAGAGCGCCGCTCCAGGTTCGAGTTGGACTGGCTGTATGCTCAAGGTGTTTGTGGGTCATCGGCCATCGTCCTCTGTGTGAGCTCTTCATAGAGTTGTTTGTAACTATTGACGCCACGTTGTTGCATGGACTCTGTCGGCAGCGGAGCCACCTCGGCGAGCCAGGGGCTCATGGGAGGCCGGGCAGGTCCGGTGATGTGAGGATTGAGAAGATCCCCGTCTCTTGGTTCAAGCACATCCAGATCGATGATGCCCTGCAGGGTGTCGGCGGTGGCGAGCATGGCGTCAATGAATGCCTGATTGATGTCGATCCAACGATCAGGGGGCGTCGTTGGTTCGCGCTCTTGAAGCATGACCTCGCGGTCCCACCACGACAAGGCCGCCGCGCGATTACGGAGGCCCTGGGAGACACTACGCCAATCGCTCGCGACAACATGGAGTTGCGCTGCGATGTCGCTTGGAAACGTACCTTGAGCCAGCGCGCTTACGTGACGATCAATGCTTTGTTGCCCCCATGCGTGCGGGCAAGATCTTGAGCGAAAGTCGGCGATGAGGGCACCGGCGAGTTCCGGCTCACCATGCTGTCTTGCAACATCAGCCAGCGACATGGTCGTCGCAATCATGTGTTTCCAGAGCCTCAGCTCTGCCCTTCCGACCATGCCCGTAGGTTGGCGGGACGCTGTTGCAGCTGCTTTCCAACCGTTCCGAAGGAGCGTCGCCCAGCCCATGAGAATCTCGGTCGTGATTGTGTCGGCTTCGAGATCCCACACGTTCCAGATGGCAGCGGCATCTTCCTGCATCTTCGAGTTCGTGGCGATGGTGTGCCAGGGTGAGCCGTGGGTGGCCACAAGACAATCAAGGTCGGGAAACCGACTCCAGTCGATGGTGTTCGATGGCTGCTGATCGATGACAACTCGCCGACGCCACATTCGGATCACAGCGCCTGCGGCTTCATCGCCAATGAGTTCAGCCAGTGACGTGAGTAGATCCGAACGGAGTCTCAACTCCACCGCTTCGAGCCGTCGGAGTACTACATCGATCTGCGAGGGCCTGCGATCGCTCGGATCCAAAGTGCCTTGCAAGATGTCCCGCCTCACTTCGTCCACATCAAGTGCACGGAGACGATCGCTGGATCGCCTGTTTGCTTCGGCGAGCCCGTTCCGGTACGGCGTGTATTGAGATGCAAGGGATGCCACATCGATGCCACCCGAGACCTGTGTGGCGCAGTCAAGCCAGTCCTTCCATGTGATGTGGCACGGCAGCAGGGTTTCATCTGTCGGTGTCTGGAGGCTGCTGCTGGCGTTGAGCTCTGTGATGTGAGGGGGCTGCTGGTCGACCGGTTCTGCCTGAGCAAGAAGCAGAACGAACAGAAACGGGGTTGCCATAATCAGTGCCCCGCCGGAATATGGTGAGGTCATGGCTGCGATTGTATGGGGGGTCGGGAGCGTGTCAACGCACATTCACTCACAACCCAACGGCGGATTGATCGACCAGACATCACAGACGGAACATTCGCTACAACTGGATTCTGTCAGGTGAGCAGGTGACCACAATGCGTCCGCTGCTGTGGCGTCCTCCAGCTTCGTGCCACGACGGATCTCCGATTGCTGCAGATTGGCGTGTCTCGGATCAGGCTGTTGAGTTGCCCAGAGACGCCAGCCACCGATCGACCCCGGCAAGATTCATGTCGAGAAGCCCGCGGCTGACGTGCCCTTCGAAGAGTTCATCGGTCACGCCCCACTGCATTGACTGCGCTCGCAGGTAGTCGCGGTAGCGATCGCGGCGATCGGGCATGTCCGCTGAGTTCTTGAGCCACTCCACCTGGGCGGCCATCGATGATTCCAATTGGTCGAGATGGGAAGCGAAGTCCCCCACTGTTCCGCCGTGTGTGAGTCGAAGCCGCTTCCACGGTCCGTGACGCAAGATGGCAATCGTCGCAGTCCACTGCTCAAGATCGAGTTTCGGCGGTGGCATCGGAACCGTGACCCAATCCGTCCCTGGGACGCGCATCGCCGCCGCGTCTCCCGAGAAGAGGTCTCCACTCTCCAACAGATGCCATGCGTGATGGTGGTTGGCGTGGCCGGGAGTTTCGACGGCCTGAAAGCGAAGACCGGCAGCCTCCACAATGTCGCCATCCGATGCCGCTCGAACGAGATTGCAGTCGATTGGTCGCAGTTCGCCCCACAACGTGTCGAAGCGAGGCCCGTAAATGCGGCGAGCACTCTGCTCAAGGCGAGATGGATCAACAAGGTGCCGAACGCCGACGGCGTGGACGTGGACAGGCACTCCGTGCGCGGCCACCTGCCATGCGCCGCCAGCATGGTCGAGGTGAATGTGCGTGAGCAGGAGCGCCGACAGATCGGACAGATGAAGACCGAGTGTGTGAAGCCCCTTTTCAAGCGTATGGCACGTACTTGCAGGACCGGACTCAATGAGTACCCACCCCTTCGGCCCCTCGACCACCCAAGACGCGACAGCGCCGGGAATCCCGAGGTGCAGCAGATCGATGGAGTGAACACCTGCGGCTGCGGCACTACTCATCTTCAATGGGCTGCCGCTGCCATCGATCGCCCGCGGTGACGCCCGGTCTTCGGTTGCTATCTCCATCCTTCTCGATCGGCAGACCGGCCTCTTCCCATCCTTCGTAGCCGCCCTTGAGACCCTTGACGTCTTTCACACCGTCTTTCAGAAGAGCCTTGATCATGGCATCGGCAAGCGGCGCTTCATACCCATTGCCGTACACAATGAGCAAGCCATAGGCATCAAGTCGCTGCATCGCATCAGGGTCCGAGAGTTGAACGTTCAGCGACCCAGGGATGTGCCCCACCTTGAAATACACATCATCATCGCGTGGATCCACCCATGCATTCGGCTTCGCCTCCGAGAGCCACGAACCACTCGTGTCCGCCAGGGCCGCTTGAGCCTCGGTATTGCTGAGCCAATGGACATCCTTGTCGCTGTAGGTCTTTGAACATCCAGCAATGACTGGCATTGCGGTGATGAGCATCAGGCACAGGCGTCGCCCCATCGGAGATTCTCCTTCTGTCACCTTCTCTGTGGAGGATGAGCAGTTCACCACGATAGGCGTTTCACCCCAGCCGTGCTTCCGGCGTAGGGTGTGTCCATGATTGGGATGTTTGCGGCTTTGTTCCTGACGGCAGTTGCGGACCTGGATCCCGCAGCTCCTGCTGTGACGTGCGAGGCGGCGGCCTCCGTGCAGCATGTCGCCCCCGGAGTACCGTTCGATGTGATTTGCACGCTGCAGATTCCAGAGGGGTGGCATGTGTACTGGGAGGATCCAGGCGCGAGCGGGATGCCCACACAGATTGAAATGGAAGCCACGCCCGACTTCACACAGGCGCCAACCAGATATCAGCGCCCGAATCTTCTCCACCCCCCCGAGGGAACTATCAATACCTTGGAGGGCGAGGTCACGCTGGTTGTTCCGGTGACACCGTCGCCAGAGCTGCAGCCTGGAAGCAAGCAGACACTGCACCTTGATGTGACGTGGTTCGTGTGCAAGGACCTGTGTTTCCTTGGCAGAAAGAGAGTGGTCCTCCCGATTGTGGTTGCTGACGCCGCCGGACCCCCCACAGCCGCAGCGGCCAAGTCGCGGCTATTGCCACAGCCGATCGCCGGTCGACCCGGGACTGAGGCGCGGCTGCACAGCGAAGCCCTTGAGATTTCAGGACCGCTTGATGTGGCTGGGGATCCAGGGTTTCTTCCTGTGCGGTTTCAGGGCGCGATATATGGCGATGTGCAATTGATCCGGGATGAATCTACGTTTCACTTGCGTATTCCCATTGGCTACGATGGATCTCGTCCCGGCGGACTCCCCTGCCACATACGAGGGCTTGTTACGTTCGGCTCCAAGCAGTCAGATTCGGCGTGGTTGATCGATCTTCCATGCCACACATCAGCGGGCGAGCCAGATACAGGATCGGAGGAATCAGAATGATTCGGATTCTCACAACAGTGTGTCTTGTGTTCAGCACTGCTGGCGCGGTCGCGGTAGCTGATGGGCAACAGGGCGGACCAAAACCCCCGATCGATTCGCCCCGGCCGCCAGCCAAGGCGGTAATCGGCAAGAAGGCCCCCGCCTTCGTTCTGAACGATCTCAATGGCAAGCAGCACTCCCTCGCTGACCATGTAGGACGCATTGTTGTCTTGGAGTGGTTCAATGCCGAGTGCCCATTCAGTGGGAAAGACACGTCGCACGGCATCCATGCATCCTCCAGGGCGTCAACGCTTCGGAAGAATCTCAAGAAGGTCGATCCTACGATTGTGTATCTGATCATCGATTCGACTGCCCGCAATCACACGAAGGCTGAAGTGATTGAAGGCGACAAGCGTGCTGTGAAGCAGTGGAAGATTGATGTCCCGATTCTCATCGACTTCGAGGGCACCGTCGGACGTTCCTATGATGCGCGGAAGACACCGAATATGTTTGTGATTGATGCGGATGGCACCCTTCGCTACAAGGGTGCCTTCGACAATGACCGCTTTGCGGAAGAGGGCGACAAGGCGACGAATCACGTGCTTGAAAGCGTGAAGGCACTGAGGGCTGGCGAGGTACCCAACCCTTCGCACATACAGTCCTGGGGCTGTGGCGTGAAGTACAAGTAGGCCGACCCGCCGATCAGATCACGCAGCTCCAAACCGATCTCCAGAGTCGCTTCTGAGCGGCGTACTAGGCGTTGACCGGCATCAGCACATAGGTGAAGTCGCGGCCAGCCCGAATCAGGCCGGGCTTGTTGGCAGCCTTGAATTCGAATGAGATTTCACTCTCATCAACGACCTTGAGTGCGTCAGCGATGTATGCGGGATTGAAGCCGATTTCCAGGCTCTCGCCGCCGTAGTCCTTCAGTTCCAGGTGCACGACCGCCTCACCCATTTCGGGAGCATGACTTGTGAGTGTCAACTTGTTCGGTTCGAAGAGCATGCGAACGCTTCGAGACTCTTCGTTGGTGAGAAGGCTCGCTCGACGGATCGCGCTGCGAAGCGTGTCTCGATCGAAGACAACCTTTTTGTCCTGATCCCTTGGGATGACATCTTCGAATGGCGGGAAGCGACCCTCAACGAGCGAACTCCCAAGCGTGGCTGGGGCGTCGGGATCGTCAAACTGCAGCGTGACTCTGGAATCGCTGACCGAGATTCGCACTGGAACGGCGGGGTCTCCAGTCAGGCGGCGAATCAATGAGAGTGCCTTGCCGGGAATGATGCACTGCTGCGATTCGGATTCAGCGGTGCAATCGCCTGAAGCCATCGCGAGGCGGCGTCCATCGGTTGCAACCAGCCGGATTCGCTTTCCACTCCGATCGAAAAGGACACCGTTGATCGCGTAACGCGTGTGCTCGACCGCTGCGGCAAACAGGCTCCGGGCGACCATCCCAGCAAGGGTGCCAGCCGCCACAGTGCAGTCGACCGAACTCTCGTCAAAAGGCTCCAATTCAGGGGCTTCAGTTGGATCAAATCCATAGACCTTGAAGTGTGAGTCACCTGCATTGATATGCAGGGCATGGCCTTCGGCCTCGAGGCTGACAGTCGGGTCGGAACACTCTCGGACGATCTGAGTGAGTTTGTCGGCTGGAACAAGCGCTTCGCCGTCACTGTCGACCTCGACGCGGTCCATGTCGAGCTGGAGTGAAATCTCACCATCCGTGGCGGCGAGCCTCAGCCGGCCACCGCCGGCGGTGAGTTTGATGCAGGTCAGCACCGGGGTGGGCGTTCTGGACGCCACCACAGAGGACACAGTATTGAGCGCATCGGCCAGAGCGCCCTGATCGCAAATCACCTTGAAAGCCATATCACGTCTCCCGCGTCTATTGAAAGCGACCGGAGTGTAACATCCGGCACCCGGAGGCCCTTGCCGCGGGCCGCGGGGGATGCGATACTCGGCTGTCTGCGTCCATCCCCGGGGACAACCGCCGTTTCGCCACGTATCAGTCCACAGGGAGTGCCTCACCGATGTCCTTTGAAGCCGCCGTACAAGCCAAGGCCGTCCGTCTCGGTTCGTTGTCGCTGACCATGTGTGGTCATGCAGGCAGCGGCCACCCCACTACCGCGCTGAGCCTCGGGCATCTGGTGACCTGCCTGATGTATGACGCGATGCGCTGGGTTCCCGAGAACCCCGGTCTCACGACGGCCGACCGTCTGGTGTTGTCCGAAGGCCACGCGGTTCCGGTCGTGTACGCCGCCTTTGCGGACCTCGGAGCCATGATCGGAAAGCCTGGCGACATGCGGCCCTGCACCGTGGAGGACATCGAACACTTCCGCGAGAGCGAATCGCCCCTTGACGGACACCCCAATCCTCGTGAAGGATTCACCTTCTTCGACGCGGCAACCGGATCCCTCGGACAGGGCCTTTCCGTCGCGGCTGGCCTTGGTCTGGCTGCGGGTGGCGACGATCTCGATCAACGAACCTATTGCCTCATCGGGGACGGCGAGTCTCGAGAGGGTCAGATATGGGAAGCCGTCGACTTCATCGTCGATCACGGACTCACCAATGTGCTGCCGATCTTCAATTGCAACGGCTTGGGGCAGGCCGGCAGTGTGAGCACACAGCAGTCGCCCGAGCGGATCGCCGCCAAACTTGAAGCTGCGGGCGTCACCGTTCTGACCATTGATGGCCACGATCCGAACAAGATTCAGGAAGCCCTGCAAATCTTTGCACGCGGCCCAGAAACACCGATGGCGATTGTTGCCAGGACGGTCAAGGGCTGGGGTGTTCCCTCGATGCAGGGTGGCGGGTGGCACGGCAAGCCAGCCAAGGGTGCCAAACTTGATCAGGCACTGCAGGAATTGGCTGCGGCGGGCTCGACGTATACCGGCTCACTCGGCGGCACCACGCTGGCGATTCAACCCCCGTCTTGCACCACGCGGCCGGAGCTCAAGGTGCTTGAGCCGCTCGGGTTCAAGCAGGCTGCGGACCGTTGGGACATGCGGACCATGGTGCAGACCGGAAGCCTGTCCACACGAAAGGCATATGGTCTGGCGCTCCGCGCCCTTGGACACTCCGACGCGCTCGTATGGTCGCTCGACGCCGATGTCCAGAACTCAACCTTCGCAGAGTGGTTCGCACAAGATGACGAGCTTGCACCGCGGTTCGCCGAGTGCCGCATCGCCGAACAGAACATGATCAGCGTTGGCGCCGGGCTTGCTGCAGCTGGCAAGACACCGTTCTGTTCAACATTCGGGAAATTCGTGACCCGAGCATATGACCAGATCGAGATGGCGATGAACTCGGGTGCCAACCTGAAAATCGTCGGATCTCACTCGGGTATTTCACTCGCGGCGGACGGTCCAAGTCAGATGTCGCTGCCCGATGTGGCATGGTTCCGCAGCCTCGGTAGCGTTGAAGGCCACGATCCAGGCCCCGGCTGCTGGACGTTGCAGCCGGCAGATGCATGGGCGGCCTACCGCCTGACACAACTGATGGCTGAACACCGGGGCATGTGTTACATGCGGGTGCACCGACCTGACGTCGAATTCCTCTACAACGAAAACACAGCGTTCACCTTCGGTGGCATGGAGACGTTGGTGCAGGGACGTGACCTCCTCATTGCGAGTTCGGGATTCATGGTCCATGAGTGCAATGCAGCGCTTGATGGGCTGGACCAACTTGGTATCGACGTGTCATTGGTCGACTGTTACTCCCTGCCGCTCGACGAGGAGCGCCTGCTGGATCTGGCCAACGAGAATGGTGGGAATGTCCTGGTGGTGGAAGACAATTACGGCGGCGGTCTCTTCTCAGCAGTTGCCGAGGCCTGTGCGCAGGCGGGAGACGCGTTTACCGTCGAGTCGCTGCGAGTACGCCGCATTCCAAAGTCAGCTCGCAACGAAGCTTCGATTTTGGCGCAGTGCGGATTGTCTCGAGGTGACATCGTTGACCGGGCGGCTGCCATGCTCGGCATCGCGGCACCCAAGACGCCCCCAATGGTGGCTGGCAAGTAGTGATCGGTCAGAGCCGATATCGCTCAACAAGTTGAGCGACCTTGGGCTGATCTGGCTGCAAGCGAAGTGATGTGCTGAAGGCGGTGCTCGCCTCAATCCGCGACTCTTCGTCAGCCTGTTCGCTCAGCAGCCATCGATTGAGTGCAGTGACCCCAAGACCATTCCACGCCCGCCACATGGGCGGCTCAATCTCGACCGCGCGTCGATAGGCCTCCGCCGACTTCTCGTAGTGCCCGAGTCGGAAGTAGGCCCACCCCATCCGTTCGGCCGCCTCAGCATTGGCCTGATCGGCAAGCATGCTTCGAGCGATACCGACGACCTCCTGATAGCGCTTGGCCCGAGCGTAGGCATGAAGCAGGTTGTACTTGAGTTCGGGGGACGCTTCGAGTCGTTCAGATGCAGCGAGGTAGGCATCCAATGCCCTCTCGTTGTCGCCGACCTGTTCCGCCGCAGCTCCAAGGCTGATCCAGGCGCGGCCATCATCCGGATTCAACTCGACAGCTCGCTCGGCAAATGGCAGCGCGTGTTGAGGCTCCTCAAGTTGCAGGTAGCTCGTTGCGACGCCAAGGCTGGCATTGCTGCTCATCGGATCGATCGTGAGGGCACGGTGATACGCGGCAACCGCCTCAATCAGGCGGTTGAGCATCTGAAGGGCCAACCCGTGGCCGAATTGCGCGTCGTATGACTCGGGCTCCAGCCGCGTCGCTTCGGCGAAAGCGGGCTCCGCGTGGTCCCACTCGCCGATCTCGCCATACGCATCGCCCATGCCGATCCAGGCGGGCACATTCTCGGGCTCTACCGAGAGGATCTCCAGGAAGAGCCGGGCAGCTTCCAGATAGTCGCCTGCTGTAAGGGCCGACTCCGCTTGTTCCCCGCGGGCTTCAAGCAGCGCCCGCTGCGCCTCCTGCTCTCCGTTCTTGAACACAAAGCATGATTGCAGTCCGAGCACCGCCAAGACAAGCAGGGTTTCTCGCATGGAGGCCATGGTAGGCCCATGTGGGCATCGAGATGATTTGGTTCGGTCTGCTTCTTCCGTATCATCTCCCCCATGCCAGACGCATCGCTTCTTGAAGTATTCCCGACACCGACCGACACCCCCTTTCTCGTCGAGCACATCAACGAGGAGTTCACATCTGTCTGCCCCAAGACGGGGCATCCTGACTTCGGAACGATCACGTTCCGATTCGAGCCCGGTGCGACATGTGTCGAGCTCAAGAGCCTCAAGTTGTACTGCCAGTCGTTCCGCAACGAAGGCATCTTCTATGAGGCTGTGACCAATCAGATTCGAGATGATCTCGCCGCAGTGATGTCCCCCAGATGGCTGCAGGTCGTGACCGAATGGCGCGGACGCGGTGGCTTCCGAAGTTGCATCACCGCCAGCTACGGAACGGTCCCTGATTGCTGGGCCCGTGGCTGATGCAGTCAATCCTGCTGGCGACATCGAATCCGCACAAACGCGAGGAGGTCTCGGCCATTCTCGCGCCACTTGGAATCGATGTTCTCGGCCTGGAGTCACTGAACATCATGCCTCCCGAACCAGTCGAGGATGCTGACACATTTGCAGGCAACGCGAGACTCAAGGCAATCGGTTACGCGGCTGCAACAGCACAGCGCTGTCTTGCAGATGACTCCGGCCTCGAAGTCGATGCGCTCGGAGGCGCCCCGGGCGTGTACAGCGCTCGATTCGCGGGCACCGGCGGGACTCGTGAGGAGCGCGACGCGGCCAACAACGCCAAACTCCTCGTGTCGATGACCGGTGTCCCCGATGGTGAACGCGGAGCCAGATTCGTCTGCTGTATGTGCCTTGCCGACGCCGATGGCTCAATTGTGGCCGAGACGCGTGGCGAGTTTGAGGGCGTGATCGGGCGCGAACCGCGCGGAGGGTATGGGTTCGGCTACGACCCACTCCTGGTGCTTCCCGAAGGCGTGACAAGTGCTGAGCTTCTGCCTGAAGAGAAGAACCGGCGTTCACACAGGGCGGAGGCGACACGCGCCCTTGCCGCAGTGCTGCAAGAAATGTGACCCCCTGCAAGATGGCTCATCAGGACTTGGCGTCGCCACTTCGAATCGTGAGGATGACGATTTCGGCGGGGACGTTCCACCGCACCGGAAACCATGACCCGGCGCCGACTGTGACGAAGAGTCTGCTTTTTCCGACTTCGTAGACGCCAGCATTCCGGCGATGCCCGTGCAGGACTGCCATGTTGGCATTGGGTCGGTTGCGTCGAGCAATCTGACCGCCGTGTGTATGACCAGAAAGGGTCAGCGGGACGCCTTTCTCAGCGGCGTGGTCGAAAGCCTTTGGGTTGTGTGAGAGCAAGAGGTCGACAGTTTCGTCGCCAAGCGCCCGATCAATACGGCTCCGGCAGCTCGATGGCGTTCGAGCCCAGCCGATGCCGCCTATTCGAAGCGTGTCATCACCTCGCCGTACCAGGGCAACGTCGTCATGCAGCACGGTCGTGCCAGCCTCAGCGACGATTCGCTCGACATCGTCGCCGGAGTCCAACTCATCATGATTCCCGGTTACGAAGTAGTTGCCGAGAGGCGCATCGATTGCGGCCAGGGCATCGGCAACAGGCTCAACGCCCGGCCAGTGCAAGTCGACCAGATCACCGGTATTGCACACAAGATCGGGCCGCTCATCGTGGAGCTGTGAGATGATCTCAATCGCCCGGTCTGGCTTCATCATGTCGCCCACGTGCAAGTCGCTGACATGTCCGATGCGAATGCCATCAAATGCCTTGGGCCAGTCCGGCGCGATGATCTCCTCGTCGCGGACGAGGACGCCTTCGGCATGGTGCCGTCGATAGAACCACCCCCTCGTGATTCGGTTCGGCCCCGCTGTCATGAGGAGGTGGCGGATTCTGGCCTTTCGGAGTTTGACCGATGCCTTCTTTTTTCGATTGGACATACTCATTGGGTTCTTGCTGTACGCAGAGTCAGAAGCTCACGTTCATTCCGACGAAGAGGCCGGGGAAACTGGGCGAAATGTCCCAGTCCCCATCCGTGAGATTCTTGTACTCCATGAGCCTGTAGCCGACAGTGGCGCCAAAGTTGGGAGTGATGTGCAGCGTCAGGCCGCCACGGACTTTGTAGAAGAGGCCACCATCACTGCCGGTTCCCCCGACGCTGCCCCCCACACCGATGCTCATTCCATGAGCGAAACTGGTGAACGGCCGAAGATCGACATCAAGCGAGAGCTCGGCACCACCATAGACACTCCACCAACTGGCGCCATTGTCGACGCCTGCGAGCGACTGATCGATATCCAGCCAGGCAACACCGACATGCGGTCCAAAGAGGAGTTCAACGGGCTCGGTTGTGTCGCGGCGGCCATCTCCATGCAAGATGATCGGGTACCAGTGCCCTTCGAACGCCAGCCACGACATATCGAGTGAGGAGTCGTAATCGACCCCTGGCAGCAGTGCCTGACCTCCCCAGGTTGTACCCGCTGCGAGATTGGCGGTTCCACTCCAGGACCCATGAGTGCCCATGACGCGCACGGCCCACGGGTCCTTTGACAGAGTCAGTTCGCCGCGGAACAGCGCAGTGAGGTTTCCGAGGTCCATCGAACTGTTGGTGTCATCGCCGATCTGCAACGTGTTGCCGCCATTGGATCCTTCCCCTTTGGCGCGGACCAACCACGCGCCGGCGTCCAGGTCCATTCGAAGTGGGGCTTCTCCAAGTGCAGCCAGGTCTGCCGAGGGCTCAGCGGACTCATCTGCAGCGACTGCTATCGAACCAGTGAGGAGCACCATCGCAATCGATCGAAACATCAGGAAGTCCCCTTACATGTGGACCTGGCCACTGCCTGCCTTGAGCGTGCCTATGATCCGCGCGGATTCGCCGCACTGTTGCAATTGCTTGACTACGGATTCTGCGAATGCAGGCCGGACGGCCAAGACATATCCGATCCCCATATTGAATACGCGATACATCTCGTCAACCTCGACATCGCCGCGATTCTGGAGGAACGTGAAGATTGGTGGGATTTCCCATGCCGTTGTGTCAATGACAGCATCGAGATTGGATGGCAGCACCCGGGGAAGATTTCCCGGGAGTCCTCCGCCGGTGATATGCGCCATGGCGCTGACAACTCTCTTCACCTTGTATCGGCGCAGCAGTTTTACGATGGGCTGGGCGTAGATTCGAGTCGGCTCCAGCAGCACATCACCCAGCAACTGATCGCCAAGTGGCGCATAGGCTCGGTCGAGCCGGAGCGATCGTGTGTCGACAATGCGGCGCACCAGGCTGTAACCATTGCTGTGGATGCCGCTGCTTTCGAGACCGATGAGGACGTCGCCAGCACAGGCGCGGACTGGGTCAATGGCGCGGTTGAGTTCCACAACTCCAACGGCGAAGCCCGCGATATCGAAATCACCTTCCGTGTAGATATCCGGCATCTCGGCGCACTCGCCACCGATCAGCGCGCATCCCGCGATCTCGCATCCCCGTGCAACGCCCTCAACAATCTTCGCCGTTGCCTCAGGATCCTGGCGGTGAAGCCCGAGGTAATCAAGAAAGAACAGCGGTTCGGCGCCTTGAACGATGAGGTCATTGACGTTCATCGCCACACAGTCGATTCCAACAGTGTCGAGTACCCCCAGATCGGCTGCGAGTTTGACCTTGGTTCCAACGCCATCGGTGCATGCCACAAGGACAGGATCCTTGTAGTTCCGCTGGAATATCTGCTCGTTGAAGTCGAGCCGAAACATCCCGGCGAATGCGCCGTGCTGTCCCATCACCCGCTGCCCGTGGGTTCGCCGAACCGATGGCTTGATGAGCTCGACGAGCCGATCGCCGGCATCAATATCGACACCGGCCTGAGCGTAGGTCATCGCCTGTGATCCAGTCTTGGACTTGGTTGTCGCGGGCATCGGGGCAGTGTAAACGCCGCTGGCCCCCAGCCGAACCCCGCATGGGCTACCCTGCCCGACTTCCGACTGTTTTTCCACTGAATCCACGGCACGAAAGCGAGTGACATGTCCATTCTCATTGACGGAACGACGAAAGTCATCTGCCAAGGCATTACAGGCGCCTCCGGGTCCTTCCACACCAAGGGCTGTCTGGATTACGGCACACAGATGGTCGGCGGCGTGACCCCTGGCAAGGGCGGTCAGCGTGATGTCAACGACCTCCCCATTTTTGACACCGTGTCCGAGGCCGTCAGCGCGACCGGCGCCCACGCCACGATGATTTTCGTTCCGCCGCCGTTTGCCGGAGATTCGGTTCTTGAGGCAGCCGATGCCGGCATCTCGGTGATCTGCTGCATCACCGAGGGGATTCCTGTGCAGGACATGGTGCGGGTCCGCAAGCGACTTGAGGAATACCCCGGCAGCGTACTCATCGGGCCGAACTGCCCCGGCATCATCACACCGGGCAGGCGAGTTTCTGGCGAAGGTCCATCGGCCAGATTTGAAGGCGGCTGCAAGATTGGCATCATGCCGGGCTACATCAATACCGCCCGAGAGGACGCTGCCAGCGGAAAGGCGGTCGGTGTGATCAGCCGCAGCGGCACGCTGACGTACGAAGCGGTCTGGCAGACCTCCGTCCTCGGCCTGGGTCAAAGTACATGCGTCGGCATCGGCGGCGATCCAATTCGCGGGCTCGGTTTTATCGAACTCCTCGAACTGTTCAATGCGGATCCGGAGACTGACGGCATCGTGATGATCGGTGAGATCGGTGGGAGCGACGAAGCGGATGCCGGCCGATGGATAGAAGCAAATGCAACAAAACCCGTCACAGCGTTTATTGCGGGTCGGACGGCACCGCCTGGTAAGCGGATGGGACACGCTGGCGCGATTATTGGTGGAGCCGATGACACCGCGCAGGCCAAGATGGACGCGCTGCGAGCGTGCGGTGTTCACGTCTGCGAGTCGCCGGCGGATCTGGGTTCGAGCATGGCCGCGGCCCTTGGGATAGAAACAGCGAGTGCGGCACTGTGACGCGCTTCGCCGTATCTCTTCTGGCAGCTCTGATGCTGGTTGGCTGTGGCTCAGTGACCCGCATTCACGGCTGGGCCGGAGGCCCGGTTGAAGCTGGAACGCGTGAGGACGCCGCCGTTGTCCGCTACAGGGCCCCCAGACCGGGATGGACCATGAAGGTGGACCGGGGACGCCTCGACGGCCAGACCGCAATCTTGTGGGTGACCGCAACCGGACAGACTGACGGTCCACTTGAACGAACTGCGATCGAAACCAGTTGGGCTGCCCCGGAGGGCGAAACGATTGAGTGCGTACAAGTGAATCTGCGAGTGCTCAACGGCGAGCAGTCCGACCGTCGGTATCTGGCAGCGGCGACAGGTTGTGGCCCCCTCGGCGACTGATCAGAGCGATCCAATCTGCCCAATCGCGGCGTCAATGTCTGCCTTCGTTGTCTCTCGACCAAGGCTCAAGCGAACTGTGTTGGCGATCGCCGCATCATCAAGACCGATGGCTCGGAGAACATGACTGGGCTCGTGCCGCGCGCTTCCGCAGGCTGATCCGCTGCTACAGGCGATTCCGGAGAGGCGATCGATAAGTGGGTCAGGATGCTGCGAGGGGATCGTGACATTGAGAATATGAGGCACCCGCTGACCGCCATCTCCATTCAATACGGCGTCCGGGCATTGGCGCTTCAGCCCCATCTCAAGTTGATTCATCAGGTCAGTGACGTGCTCACACTCGTCTTCCCAACCCGATGCCACCAACGCTGCAGCCTGCCCAAGCCCGACGATGGCGGGTACGTTGAGCGTGCCACTGCGCAGACCTCGCTCGTGACCGCCACCTTCCAGAAGCGGTTCGATCGGGCGTCCTTCCGCTCTCCCTCGAAGAACGAGTGCACCACTGCCCTTGGGTCCGTGCATCTTGTGCCCGCTGATGGTGATCGCGTCGATTGGCATCCGGGAAAGATCAATCGGTACTTTGCCGGGCGCCTGGCTTGCATCACAGTGAAAGAGAATGCCCCGGTCCCGGCAGACGTCACCAACCGCCTCGACGTCGTTGATCGTTCCAAGCTCGTTATTGACCCATTGCAAGCTGACCATGGCTGTGTCATCTTGCAGTTTCCGGACAATGTCTTCTGGAGAAACCAATCCAGATTGGGTTGGCGCCACGAGATCGACTGCGGCACCCTCTCGCTCAAGACGCCGAAGCGGGTCGAGAACCGCAGGATGCTCAATGGCGGAACTGACAATATGAACGCGTTCACCTCGCATCAGCCTTGGCCTCATCAGCCCCTTGATCGCGAGATTGCAGCTCTCGGTGGCTCCAGAAACAAGCGTGACCCTGTCACTCGCCACGCACAGCATCGACGCGATCTGGCCGCGTGCTCGCTCGACCGCCGCTGCGGCCGCCCGTCCCTGCGGGTGTTGGCTGGCGGCGTTTCCAGGGCGGTCGGTAAACCACGGCAGCATGGCCCCGAGCACGCGGGGATCGGTGGGTGTGCTGGCGGCGTAGTCGAGGTAGATCGGCATATCTGTCACAGTGCGTCTACCGTACACATCAATCCAAGTCTTCGCGGTCAGCCATGCAGATCATCACCGACATCCCGCCACTGGAAGCCTACTGGGGCTGCGCCTTCGTCCCGACGATGGGTGCCTTGCACGAGGGGCACCGAAGTCTGATTCGGTTGGCCTCTGCGCAGGGTCGCCCGGTGCTGGTGAGCATTTTCGTGAACCCAACCCAGTTTGCCCCTCACGAGGATCTTGTCTCCTATCCACGATCCCTTGAGAGCGACCTTGAAAGCGTCGCTGCCGAAGGTGCTGTCGCGGCGTTTGTTCCGGGCGAGGATGTGGTGTATCCCGAACCCGATTCGATTGTTCCGCCACCAGTTCCCGGCGTTGGAACCACGCCGTCACTTGAAGACGCATGCAGGCCACATTTCTTCGCGGGAGTGTGCGGCGTCGTGGCACGCCTCTTCGACGTGGTGCGTCCGAGCGTTGCTGTGTTTGGCGAGAAAGACTGGCAGCAACTCAAGGTGATTGAGGCGATGGCTCGAAGTGGGTCCCCGCGATGGGGGGATCTTCGGATTCTCGCTGGACCGACAGTGCGTGAAGATGACGGATTGGCCATGAGCAGTCGAAACACATATCTCGATGAGGACCAGCGGCACCGGGCGCTGGCTTTGTTCCGGGGACTGTCGGCTGCTCGGGGTCTCTCGGTGGTGGAGGCCGAGGCGGTCATGCAGCAGGAGCTCAGCGACTCGCTCCTTGAAATTGACTACGCGGTTGTCCGGGATGCAGAAACGCTTGGTCCCGCATGCGATCAACCACGACGCGGTCTGATTGCCGCCACACTGGACGGAACACGGCTGATCGACAACATGCCCGTCTGACAGGATTCGGGATGTCACGATTGCAGGTCCGGATCTACAATGGGCCTTCTACCCTGAGGGAGATCCTGCGATGACCGCTACTGCGATGGCCAATGAACTCGTATCTCTGAATCCAGCGACTGGCGAGCCCGTTGGGAGTGTTCCGGTGACTCCGACCGGGTCAATCGAAGAGATTCTCCTGCGAAGCCGCGCCGCGCAGACCCTCTGGGCGGCGTTGGATTTGGATGAGCGATTGGAGATGCTGCATCGCGTCATCCCGGTACTGGAGAAGCGTGCTGAAGAGATTGGACGCCTTGTCACAGCCGAAATGGGCAAGCCGATAGCCGAAGGTATTGGCGAAGTTCGCTACGGCATCGACGGTCTCGAAAGTGAACTCGAGGAGCTTGCCAGAGCACTTTCTGCGGAGGCTCTTGATGACGGCGTCACACGATCTACCTTGCACTACGACCCGTTCGGCGTGTGTGTTGCGATCACACCCTGGAACTTTCCCTTCCTGATGCCACTTCAGATTGTGGTTCCTGCGCTCGCGGCTGGCAACACGGTAGTCATGAAGCCGAGCGAATTGGTACCGCTTGTTGGCCAGGCATGTGCCGACGCATTCAACGAGATACTTCCTTCTGGCGTTCTTCAGATCGTTCACGGCGCTGACGAACAAGGCAAAGCGCTGGTAGCAGGCAATTGTGACTTGATCGGCTTCGTGGGATCACGGGACGCGGGGCGGCACATTTTGGCCGAAGCGGCTGGTGACCTGAAACGGGTCATTCTCGAGCTTGGCGGTAAGGATCCGATGATCGTGCTCGAGGATGCGGACATTGACGCCGCCGCCGCCTTCGCGGTTCGGAACTCGTTCCGAAACTGCGGCCAGGTATGTGTCAGTACCGAGCGCATCTACGTGGTGGATCGAGTCGCCGAGGCGTTTGAGTCTGAGGTCGCCCGCCGCACGAAGGAGCTCATTGTTGGCTGCGGCACTGATGATGGCGTGCAAATTGGACCGATGGTCAGCAGTGAGCAGAAGGCGAGCGTGATCCAGCAGCTCGATCAGGCCAAGCGGGATGGCGCCGTTGTTTCATGTGGGGATGAACCAATGGACGGGAACTTTGTGCAGCCCACCGTATTGACCGGCATGACCCATGCCATGGGGATCATGCACGAAGAGACCTTCGGGCCGATTGCCTGCATCATGCGGGTCGCAGATGCTGATGAGGCTGTAGAGCTCGCCAACGACACCCCATACGGGCTCGGCGCGGCGGTCTTCGGCAGTGCTCGCGCCGAGGATGTGGCTCGAAGGCTCACCGCTGGCATGATCGGTATCAATCAGGGGTGCGGCGGTGCAGAAGGATCACCGTGGGTAGGTGCCCGCCAGAGTGGGTACGGCTACCACAGTGGTCGAGCCGGGCATCGGCAGTTCGCGCAGGTCCGGGTCTTGAGCAGACCGTGCGAATGACGGCGGACGGCCCGATTGTCCTCTTTGGTGGATCGTTCGATCCACCAACGCGAGCCCATGTGGAATTGCCGCCGCTGGTTGCGGCTGCTCTCGGTGCTTCGCGGCTGGTGTATGTGCCCGCGGCAGTCAGCCCTCACAAGACTGAGTCTCCTCCCACCCCAGCAGCGCATCGTCTGGCCATGTTGCGTCTCGCCCTTCCAGACGGAGCCGAAATCGATACCCGAGAGCTCGATCGTGAAGGGCCGTCCTTTGCCATTGATACGTTGGAGTCGTTTCGAGTTGACACAGACGGCTCGCGGCAACTCCGGCTGTTGATTGGCACCGATCAAGCGATGGCATTTCATCGTTGGCATCGTTGGCGAGACATCCTTGATGTGGCGTCGCCCGCGGTCATGGTTCGCGGGGATGACGATGTTGATCACGTGCTGGCTGCAATTGAGTCCAACCAGGGCGCTGGATCTGCAACGCGTTGGCGGGAGTGGATCGTGAACCTGCCGCGAATGGGGCAGTCCAGCACCGACGTCCGAGCACGTGTCGAATCGGGCCCACTTGTGGACGGAGATGTCCACCCACTGGTTGCGGCATACATCAAGACACATCATCTGTACCGTGGCTGCGAATGCGGTAACGTCGAGACATGAGCACAGAACAGATCAGAACGGTTGCATTTGTCAGCCTTGGGTGTCCCAAGAATCTCGTTGACTCCGAGGCCATGCTGGCTGATCTCGCCTCCGCGGGCTACGAACTGGTTTCGGATCACGATGCTGCCGACGCTATTGTTGTGAATACGTGCGGCTTTCTCGAAGCATCCAAAGATGAGTCGATCGCAGTGATCGAGGAGGCGGTCGCGCGGAAAGGATCAGGGCGGCTGAGGCGAGTCGTCGTGGCGGGTTGCCTTGTGCAGCGGCACCGCGCAAAAATCCTGGACTGGGTTCCCGGCGTCGATGCCTTGCTCGGCGTGTTTGATCGAGATCGAATTCGGGCAGCGGTGTCAGGTAGCGAGTCCGCGGGCACGACCGAAGACAAGCCCTGGTGGATCGCTGCCAATGCCATGCAGGCTGCAAAGGCTCGTGGCATTGATACGACTGATCGTACAGTCCGGGGAATGGACGGGCGTGGTCTCGGATACTTCGAGGATGATGGAGATCGAATGCGGTTGACTCCTCGGCACTGGTCCTACTTGCGTATCAGTGAGGGGTGCAATCAGAACTGCGCGTTCTGCACGATTCCCTCAATCAGAGGAAAGATGCGGAGCAAACCGCTTGCGAAGATTGTTCAGGAAGCTGAAGCGATCATGGCTTCTGGATGCTTCGAGTTGAATCTGATCGGACAAGACACGACCAGTTATGGACTGGACATCGGAGAGCATGGCGGTCTGGTTGGAATGCTTGAGGCGCTCAATGGTGTTGTAAGTGCCCACGGCAGTGGGTGGATTCGATTGATGTATGCCTACCCGACGAATTTCAGCGACGGCATGATTGATGCGATTGCTTCTCTCGACAGCATCGTGAAGTACATCGACATGCCGCTGCAGCACGCGAGCGATCGAGTGCTCTCGGCCATGCGGCGGGATGTGACCGCCGACGCTCAGGCGGCGCTTGTGGAGAAGCTCCGAACCCGCATTCCAGGTCTGGCTCTGCGAACGACGTTCATAACCGGCTTCCCCGGCGAGACGGATGAAGATCACGCGGCGCTGCTGGAGTTCATCGAGGATGTCCAGTTCGATGCGATGGGTGTCTTTCAGTACAGCCCGGAGCCCGGAACGGTGGCCGGAACACTTGATGAAGACCCATCGCTGCACGTCCCTGCCGATGTGAAGGCTGCTCGCGAGGCCGAGCTGATGCTGTTGCAACAGGAAATCGCCTTCGAAAACGCAGCCTGGGTGGCTGAGCAGGCGAGCCTGTTTGACGTGCTGGTGGACGGACCAGAGCCGGAAAACGCAGATCTGGTGACGGGCAGGTGTTATCACCAAGCACCTGAGGTTGATTCCCGGACCATCATCGAATCAAAAACCCCCCTTGTGCCCGGTTCGCTCGTACGCTGTAGGGTGATTGCAAGCGAGGGATATGACCTTGTAGCGCGACCAGAGGCGGAGTTTGACCGCACGATTCGGTTGCCGATTTCAAGCTGAAGTCAGCGTCTGTATCGACCGATGGAGATTGGGAGACGCCCCGCAGGGCACACACACTGAAATGCACCTTCGATTTCTCAGCCTGCCTGCTCTGTTGGCCGCCTCTCTGGCGGCTCACGCTGGTTCAGCGGACGATGTTCAGCTGACCATTCAGATGATCGGCGAAGAGTTGGTTTCGGGGGTTGGGCCGAACCGCACATTTCGGGTGTGGGTCGAGATGCCGAGCGATTGGTCGCTGGATGCTGTGGCAGGCAACAGCACCATGGCCTTGAAGCTCACCGTGACCGACGGCTCATTCTTCCAGCATCCCTGGGGAGGTCCGACGAGTACTTCAATCAACCCGGCCTTCTTCGCTATGGAACCGGAGTTGGAGTGGGACAGCTTTCTGACGATTGGCGCCCTGACCAACGTGGACAACGACGTCAACTCGATCGGCTTTGACTTTGAAGACTTCGAGGCTGGCCTGAGTATGTATGACAATGATGGCGGTCTCTTTGTACTGCCACCGGGGCCACAGAATGTCCCCGTGTCGTTTGAAGACGACTGTGGAACGTCGCGCACAGGAATCGTGATCGGTCAGTTCACTGTTCTGGGTGCGGGATCAGCACTCAATGTCTCCATGCTTCTACAGGGCAAGGATGAGTTTTCTGATGTGTGGCAGAAGGCCTTTGACGCCTATGAGGTCGGCGAAGACTGCGACGACAATGGGATTCTTGATTACTGCGACCCTGACTGCAACGCCAACGGTCTGGTGGATGCATGCGAGGGAGCCGAGGATTGCAACGCGAACGGTGTTCCCGACGAGTGTGAGACGTTCGGTGATTGCAATGCCAATGGCGTTCCGGACGAGTGTGAGACGCTCGACGACTGCAATGCCAACGGAACACCCGACGAGTGCGAGTCGTTTGACGATTGCAACGAGAACGGCATCCCAGATGAGTGCGAGTCTCTCGACGACTGTAACGCCAATGGTATTGCCGACGCCTGTGAGCCAGGCGGCGACTGCAATGGCAATGGCACACTGGACGAGTGCGAATCATTCGAGGATTGCAACGCCAACGGCATTCCGGATGAGTGTGATGTCGCGGATTCCGACTGCAACGGAAATGGTGTTCCCGACACGTGTGATGTCGCCGCAGGTACGAGCCTGGATGAGAATCTGGATGGGAACCCGGATGAGTGTGATCCTGACTGCAATGGAAACGGGGTGTCCGACCTGGTCGATATCGATGCCGGCACTTCCGATGACTCCAACGGCAATGGTGTTCCCGACGAATGTGAGTGCGACGACATCATCGAGGATGGTGTCATCGACATTTTCGACTTGTTGCAACTCCTGACCGATTGGGGCGTCTGCCCCGGTGCTGTGGATTGCCCAAGCGATCTCAACGGCGACAGCGACGTCGACCTGATTGATTTACTCATTCTGGTCGAGGTGTTTGGCGCCTGTTAGATGCCGCCAGTGGCCCTTCGGCGGCACCTATGCCGCTGCCGCCCCTCGCAAACCCTACACCTGGCGCAACTGGCCCCCCGTTCGTCGGCACGTCGGTGAAGTGTCCCCCCCCAACTGCCGATCCACTGAGACGTGGACTCACATGGAGGGCGGTGCATGAAGCAGGCTGGAATCACACTTGGACTCGTCATGGGGTTGGCAGCATCGCTGCCGGCTGCTGCGAGCTGGTTCTATACGACCGATCGCGTCGGGATTGCAGCTGAGATTGTCGGTGACGGTCTGATCGATACGGATGAGTATGGAGCGAATCGCACGATACGTCTCTGGGCCGTGCTTCCTGCCGGCTGGCGGCTGGATGTGGTGGCTGGAAACACCACACAGCCGCTGCACCTGTCCACCGATGGCGTGTTTTTTCAGAGCATGTTCGGTGGCTCGACGAGCATGGACATCAATCCAGCCGTCTACCCGTTGGCCCCAGATGTGCAGTGGGATAGTTTCATGACGATCGGGGCCCAGGACAACGATGGAACGGGCGCTGTTGGCGGGGCGAATAACCTGAATCACATCGGGATCGATTTCAGTACGTTTGATGCTGGCGGGACAATTGATTCCGACAACGGGAGCTGGTTCATCATCCCAACCGATCTGCAGGGTTGGCCGACCTCCTTCGTGGACCCATGCGGCCGCGAAGGCAACGGTGTTCTGATTGCACAACTGACGCTGCTCGGCGCCGAGTCGTCCATCACGTGTTCAGCCCTGATGCAGGGTAGCGACGAGTTCGGAGAGACATGGCAGCGCCATCTTGGCATCTTCACGGTCGATCCCGATGGCATGAGTGACGGCGCGCCGGAGGTTGCGTGTGGGGCGGACATCGACGGGAGTGGTGCGATTGATGTACAAGACCTGCTCCTGTTGATATCAGCTTGGCATGATGGGGCGTGCGCTGACATTTCCGGAGATGCCATGGTCGATGCCGAGGACTTCCTGTTCCTGGCGAGTACCTGGGGGCCATGCTCTCAGCCCGAGTAGCCCCCCTCCTCGCCCGTATCCTGATAGGCAATGGATACCGGTTCCCTGCCAATCATCGACGGACACAACGACACGCTGACTCGCATCTTTGGAGAGGATGGAGGCGGCGCATCCTCATTTATCAAAGGCTCTGATGAGGGTCACCTTGATCTGCCGCGGGCGCGGCAGGGATCAATGGCAGCGGGCTTTTTTGCACTGTTCATTCGTTCGAAACCTGTTCCGAACGCGCCTCCGCCTCCGGAGAGTCCTGATCGGAATGAACAGGGCCATTGGACGTTTGCGCCACCACCGATCGAACACGCGTGGGCGGAAGAGGAGACGAGACGCCTCCTCGCTGAGTTCGAATCACTGCTCGCCTCGGCACAGGACGAAGTGCGACTGATTCGCTCAGAAGGCGATTTGTCCGCATCCCTGCATGACCACCGACTCGGCATCATCCTTCACATCGAGGGGTGCGAAATGATCTCACCAGAGCTTCATGAACTCGATGCACTGTATGAGCGCGGCCTGCGGAGTCTCGGCCCGGTGTGGTCGAGGCCAAATTGTTTCGGTACCGGGATTCGATTCGGCTGGCCGAGCACCAACGACGTCGGTCCGGGGCTGACCGAACCAGGACGCAAGCTTATTGCTCGGTGTAACGAAATGGGAATCATGGTCGATCTCTCCCACCTGAATCGCCGCGGGTTCATGGAGGTGGCCGCGATCAGCGACAGGCCACTTGTGGCAACGCACTGCGGATGCCATGCGCTGGCGGCGAGTGCCCGCAATCTCACCGATGACCAGTTCAGGGTCATTGCCGACACCGGCGGTGTCGTCGGATGTAACTTCTTCACGGGTGATCTTCGGGGCGACGGTGAGTTTGGATCCGATATGCCCCTGGGAAGAATGGCGGAGCACCTTGAGCACATGGTGGATGTCATGGGTGACGAGCACATTGCCCTTGGAAGTGACTTTGACGGCGCCGACATGTGCGAAGAAATGCGCGATGTGTCCTGCCTCCCCAATCTCATCCGCCTCCTGCGGGATCGTGGTTGGGAGGAGGCATCGCTGAGGCGACTTTGCTCCGAGAACTGGACCCGGGTTCTTGGGGAGACGTGGCGGAGCTGAATGCCCTTCGGGCAGACCAGGTGTGTAGCTGCTTCGATATGCTGGGTCCGATGCCGACGACGACCCCTTCTTCCCGACGTGAGCTATCCGCCTACCCGCCCGACCTGCGTTGGCGATGGACGCTTGGCGAGATTCAGCGGGACCTCCTTCTCCTGGCCGTGCTGGTGATACTGATGCAGCTTGCACGCAGTGTCATGGTGGCAACGTTCCAGGGACAGTGGAGTCCGGAGTCCGGCTTCGCGGACTACCTGCTCGTAGCGGCACGTGGGTTTCGGTATGACATCAGTATCGGCATGTACCTGACCCTGCCCTGCATTCTTGCGTCGGCTGCGTGTCTGTTTGGTGATGCCCGGAGATTCTCTCGAGTTGTCCGTGCTGTATGGGCTCCCACCGCAGTCATCGTGGTGACTCTGCTGAGCGTTGTCAATGCTGTGTTTTTCGCGGAGTTCCACGACCAGTTCAACCACTTTGCGCTTGGGGCGATGCAGGGATATCTCGGCCCGGTGATCGAAACAGCTTGGGCAGAGTACCCGCTTGGGTGGCTGACTCTTGGACTCATCATCACCGTCTCGGTATGTGTTGTCAGCCTTCGACTGCTCTTGCGGTGGAACTGGCTCTGCCGCCCTGGCGTCTTGCGGATAACGCGGTGGCCGGTGCTCCGGATCTCGCTTATGACTGTGTTTGTTGCACTGATCGTTGTTGCGGTTCGTGGTGGTGTCGGCAACCGCCCGATTCAGCTCAAGGATTCGTCCGCAACGGCTGACACAGAGCTCAACAAGATTGTTCCCAACGCTTTGTTCTCGCTACGGTGCGCGGCGCAGCAGCACTGGAGGATGGTGTCATCCGAGGGGATCAAGTCGCATTTGGGCGACACGTCAATTCAACATGCAGCAGAGGTCGTGAGCGGAGGCGCCGCCGCATACACCGTTGACGCGGCGACGAAGCGCACCGCCAGCGGCGCGAGAATCGAGCACCCGAGCCATATCTTCCTCATCATCATGGAGAGCGCTGATACATGGGCCATGCAACCCGAGTTTCGATCACTGCACCTGAGCGACGAATTGGCAGCTCTTGCTGACAATGGCCTTTCGGCAGACTTCTTCGTTGCTTCTGGCAGAGGATCAATCGAGTCGGTTGCCAGCATTCTTACGGGTCTTCCTGAGGTTGGAGTCTCAACCAACTTTCAACCCAACAGTCAGAGTGTCTATGGCACGTCAATAGCGCCGCAGATGGCAGCACTCGGCTATGAGCCTCGTTTCTTCAAGGGCAGCTTTGTGGTTTTTCAGCGGTACGCCGACTTTGCGCGTGAGCAGGGATTCGAGCGCATCGAAGGCGCCGAGGTCATACGGCGCGACGACACGCCCGTGAACGAGTGGGGCGTGCAGGACGATGTACTCTTTCGCCATGTCGCAGAGTCTCTTGGAGACGCTCCAAGTTTCAATGTCATTGTGTCGACGACCTACCACCCACCGTATGACTTGAATGTGCATGAGATGGGGTACCCCGTGGACACACCACCATCCGAGCTTCCGGAGCCATGTGAGACGTGCACGCCAAAGTGGCTCAGTACGGTTGGGCATGCGTGGTTCGCTGACCGGGCGCTCGGAGACTTTGTTCGCTCGGTGGAGGCGGAGTATCCAGATGCCTTGTTTATCATTACCGGAGATCATTGGTCGCGTCGGTATCCGACTCACCGGCCGCCATTGACCGCTGCGTGCCAGAGCCCATGTGTGTTGTATGGACCGCAAGCGCTTGCCGACATTGATGACGCATCGTTCTACGGTTCACATCTTGACATCGCGCCGACCCTCATCGAATTGCTGGCACCAGAAGGTTATGACTACCACTCATTCGGACACGACATGTTCAACCGTGACGCGTCGTCGCAATACGCCGCAGGCGCGGGCGTCGTTGTCGGACCGGGATTCGTGCACGATCCAGAGTTGGACGAAGTCGCCGTTTGGGGGGATGGGTCCCCTGATGCAGAGGCGATTGGACAGGCGGTTCAATGGAGCCAGATGTCCAACGGGCTCGGATGGTGGCGAATCATGCGAGGAAATGATCTGGGATCGCCGTCCACGCAATCTGTGTCGGCGATTCGGCCATAACTGCTGCTCGCCCTGTGCCCCGTTGGGGCGGCGCAATGATGCATACATAATCAGATGTGGACATCGCTGGAACCACCAACGGCGGCTTGGGCGATTTGCTGCGAGATAGCAGCACACAGTCTCGGCCACGTCCCCTATAGGTTAGTGTGGCGGCTCACCCTGCGCGAGAGCCGCAGTTCGCAGAAGGGGTCCACCAATGGCAGATTCACCAGCGCCCAGTTTCACCTCACGGTGCGGCGCGATGTTGCTCGCTGCATCGTTCTCAACATGGTCGCTTGCTGATCCGGGCGGAGGTGGCGGTTCAACACCGAGTTGGACCGTACGCTACGTGCCTTCGACCTACCCCACAATTCAGGAGGCTGTCGACGCTGCAGACTCCGGCGATGTCATAGAAATCGCCGAGGGGTATCACCGAGATTGCGTGAGTGTCACGTCCAAGTCCTTGACGATCCGCGGTGTGGCTGACACTGTGGTGAGCTGGCGACCCGACTCAGACTACGGTGATGAGGGCCCGCTGCTCAGCGTGACTGGGGGGGCCACTGTGTATGTGAGGGGGATAATCTTCCAGTCGTCTCATCCAGATGTCACCGAAGCGTTTGATGGGCGCGCGATCGTCGTGAATGGGTCAACCCTCTTTGTGGATGATTGTGTGTTTCAATGGTGCGAGGCGAGCTGGATTGACGACACGACGCCTCCGGCGTCCGGTCCGTATCTTGGCGGCGGCGCGATTGACGCGGTTGATGCGAGCATTGAAGTCACGCATTGTCTTTTCGACAAGTGCCATGCGATATACGGTGGTGCTATCAGATGTGCCGGGAGCACCGATGCGGAATTCTCGGGCTCCGTGTTCAGAGACTGTGGCGATCTGTACTCTGCCGGGGCGATCTATTTGAATGATTCAACCTGGTCTGGAGCAGACTACACCATCCGGCAATGCAAGTTTCTGGATTGCACGTCAACCTATGGAAGCGGTGCCGTGGAGTCTCAGGACGCCGACACGTACATCAACCGGTGCGTTATTGAACGGTGCTCAGGCGCCATGTCCGCAGTCAACGCCACGAGTTTCGGTCCAGGTATGAGAAGCGACATTATCGAGAGCTATTGTATGGATTGTTGGCGGACCCCTCCAAACCCCCACGCGGCCCTCAATGTGAATGGGAGCCTCGCCATAGTAGGTTGGAGTTATATCTGCGGCTGCGGTGCGAATCCAGCCCAGCTCACGGGTGGTGCGTGGTCGAATGAGCTCTATATCAACACCGACGACTGCTCCAGCTGCGAGGGCGACGTTTCGTTTGACGGGGATCGTGGAGTGTACGACCTGTTGGAGCTGCTGACCTATTGGGGCCAACACGATCCCATCTGCGATCTCAACAACGATGACATCGTCGACGCAAGTGATCTGTACGTACTGATGGTCGAGTCTGGATTTGGTGGGTGGTGTGACTGAGGTCGCCGTCGAAGCAGTCCCCACACTCCTTCGCCGGGTCACGCTCACCAGCAGCCATTTCGTCCCGGGCATCGAAAGAAGATTCGCGAATTCTGACGTATTCATTCATCCACCCACCGCTCACACAGGGTTCCTCAAACGGGCTTGCCGCAAGGAATAGGTGCTCGGCTCGTCTAAGGTATGGTTCCCCGTCCAGGATTGCGTAGAGAATGGCGATGATCTCCTCGGTCGGTTCCTCCGGATTCTCCCGCTGTGTGTACGCGTAGCTGAGGACCGGCAGATTCACAAGCCACCCGGCATACCGAAAAAGTGTGAGCATTGTGTCGGTGGGGTCCTTCCCGACGATCCGCGTATCGGGCCTGGTTATCCATTCGTAATCCCCCGCTTGCACAGTGCGTGGCATACTCGTGCGCTGAAAACTCACAGCCGGGAATGTGGGGATCTTCACCATGGAGGAGGTACTGTTGGTAGTCCTCCGTCGTCAGCGGGGTCCTCTTCGGTACCGAAACTGCGCGAGAAGTATCCGGGCTCTCCGTCATCGTGTGAAGAGTTCTCGGCGACGAATGCCTCAAAGCGTGGTCTGAAGAGGTCGCGTCCGCCCTTGTCCACGCCAAGTCTGACGTTGTCGCCCTCTTGGTTGCTGCGGAGGCGCATGTGGCTGCGTCGGCGAGCCCGTGATCGAACCAACCAGAGGGGCTTGGGGGGCGTTCGGCAGGGCAATCAACCTCGGGCCAAGAGCGTGGGCGGAGCGGGGATGCCATGACGACCACCTGGGATTGATTCACGCCACATGCATTCCTTGCCTGTGGCCTACAATCCCCCGCTCCCATCACCTATGCCAATCCGCAACTTCTCCATCATCGCGCATATAGACCACGGCAAGAGCACGCTCGCCGACCGTCTCTTGCAATCCACGCAGGCTGTGAGTGACCGTGAAGCGCGCGAACAGCTGCTCGACTCGATGGACCTCGAACGTGAACGTGGTATTACGATCAAGGCCTCAGCCGTCACGGTGCACCACACCTACGATGGCGAGGACTATCAGCTGAATTTCATCGACACCCCTGGGCACGTTGACTTCACCTATGAAGTTTCGCGGGCTTTGACGGCGTGCGAGGGGGCCGTCCTGATCGTTGACAGCACGCAGGGCGTCGAAGCGCAGACGGTTGCCAATGCGTATCTGGCCATAGCGAGCGATCTTGACATCATTCCTGTTGTCAACAAGATCGACCTGCCCGCTGCCGACCCGGACCGGGTTGCGATGGAGATTGAGTCGGTGCTCGGTCTGCCCGCCGAGGAATGTATCTACGTGTCCGCCAAGACGGGACAGGGCATCACGGAACTGCTCGATCGTATCTGCCGCGATCTACCCGATCCGCGTCCAGCGGAGATTCCCCAGACGCGGGCGCTCATCTTTGATAGTCACTACGACGAATACCGAGGCGTCATTGTGTACATCCGGGTGTTTGATGGCGAACTCAAGGTAGGCGACAAGATTCGAATGATGGGGACCGGGACGACCTGGACGATCACCGAACTGGGTCGAAACACCCCTGCTCCGGTGAAGGTGGAGTCGATCGGCACATCCGAGGTCGGTTGGATGGTCGCTGCCATCAAGACGCTGGAGGATGTACGTGTCGGCGACACGATTACCCACGAGAAGAATCTTGCTCCAGAGCCGCTGCCCGGATATGAAGAGCCGCAACAGATGGTGTATTGCGACTTCTACCCGTCGACGACAACCGAAGCCGGGAAGAAGAGCGACTTTGAATCGCTCCGGGAAGCGATTGAGAAGTTGCGACTCAACGACGCGTCGTTCACGTTTGAAGCGCAGCACTCTGAGGCGCTCGGATTCGGATTCCGGTGCGGGTTCCTCGGCTTGTTGCACATGGAGATTGTGCAGGAGCGTCTGGAGCGCGAAGGAGGCGTCGAGGTTGTCCAGACTGCTCCGACGGTGACCTATGAAGTACTCAAGACCGATGGGAGCGTGGTTGAGATACACAATCCCGCAGACCTGCCGGATACGGTTCACATCGCCGAGATTCGTGAGCCAATCGTGAAGATTGAGATCATCTGCCCGGATGACAACATCGGCGACCTGATGAGCTTGTGTGATGGCCGCCGCGGGATCTTCCAGTCGCAGACGTACATCTCGGAGGGCAGGCAGATGCTCGTGTTCGAGATTCCGCTTGCTGAGATCATCTACGACTTCTATGACAAGTTGAAGTCAATCACACGCGGCTACGGAACGATGGACTACGAAGTCATCGAATACCGCCCTGAACGGCTCGCCAAAGTGAGCATTCTGGTCAATGGCATGCCGGTCGAAGCGCTCAGCATGATCTGCCACCGTGACAATGCCGAAAAGCGGACCCGGGGGATGTTGTTGAAACTCAGGAAGCAGATCGACCGGCATCAGTTTGAGATCGCATTGCAGGCTGCCATTGGGGGCAAGATCATTGCGAGAGAAACCGTCAAAGCGCTTCGAAAGAATGTCACAGCGAAGTGCTATGGGGGCGATGTGACGCGAAAGCGGAAGCTGCTTGAAAAGCAGAAGAAGGGCAAGAAACGGATGAAATCCGTTGGTTCGGTACAGATTCCACAAGAAGCATTCCTTTCGATCCTTGATCAGACGGAGTGACAGGGATACCTCCCGGAGAAAAAGATGATGACTCGAAACATCCATCAGTATGCGATCGTGGTGTTGGCAGCAGCGGTTCTCGTGCTCATGAGCGATCGCCTGACTGGACAGGCTGGGGCGAAGGACGACGCAAAGGCCCCGTCGCTTGGTCCGGCCTCGCAGCTCACACTTGAGAATGAGAACGCCGAAACAATCACGTTGAAAGTTGAGGAAAAGCGGATTGCGTGGGGTGACCAACCGCAGCAGCGCATTCGAAGTATCGCCTATGTGCATACCGGCAAGGCACTCGGCGCATTGATGCAGGGTGAGTCGTATGTCGAAGAGCAGCAGCTGCTGACGGAAGAAATGAAGGAGGCCCAGCAGGCGATTGCTGATGCCTTCGAAGCCATGCAGGAGAAGATGCAGGGAATCACGCCGGAAGATCCCGAGTTCGACAGCATCAACCAGGAAGCTCAAGCAGTGCTTCAGCAACGGGACCGCTTCGTGCAGCAGGCCAATGCGGCGAAGGCGACGCTTGGCGCCGAGCAGGTGGAGCGTGCGTATCGAGAGCTCGTCGATGCGGTCAACGTGGTCGCAGACCGACTTGAGATCGACACCGTTCACCGCTTCATTCCGACCGATGACTCCTTCGAGATTCAGCCGGGGCCAGGGGCCTTTCAGGCCGCCATGCTCCAGATTCGGCTGCGGAGTGTGCTGCGGTATCCCGAAGACATCGACATCACCGAGGAAGTGATGGAAGAACTCGGCATCGAATGACCCCTATCCGTCGGGTCGAAATGCGTTGGCGATGGCCTGTTTGACCTCATCCATGGTGGGGCACGCTTGGCCCAGTTCCGCTTTCATACTGGTGACGCCGCGGCCGTGCAGTCCGCAGGGAACGATGAGGTCGAAGTGTGCGAGGATTGGATCGACGTTGAGCGCCAGGCCGTGCATGGTGACCCAGCGGGATACTCGCACGCCCATCGCGCAGATCTTTCGGTCCTGACCCGCCGGTCCGACCCACACGCCAGTGGCATCGCTGTCGCGGTGCCCCTCGATACCGAACTGCGAGAGCACATCGAGGACGCGATCCTCGAGCCACCGCATGTAGCCATGCAGCCTCAAGTCAAGGCGGTTCAGATCGAGGATGGGATACGCCACGAGCTGCCCCGGACCGTGATACGTGATGTCGCCTCCCCGGTCCGTCTCGTGAACCTCAACGCCAGTAGACGCAAGCGTCTCCGGCGTTGCAAGCAGGTGCGAGCTGGCTTCGGCCCGTCGCGACACGGTGATGACCGGTGGAGCGTGTTCGACCAGCAGCAGATACCCGCCGTGGCCCCCACCCGAACGGCCCTCGATGACCTCTGCCTGGAGGGACCGCTGCAGCGCAAGAGCCTCGGTGTAGGGCATCCGCCCGAGATCCCGTACGGTGAGGATGTCCGATGTGGAGGCCATGTGGACCGCCGATGATACGATGCCGCCATGACCGGCCAGACCGAGACAACCCACGATTCCGCAACCATTGAGGGAGACGTCACGCTCGCAGATGATGTTGTGATTGGCCCGAACTGTGTGTTTGACGGCACGGTGGGGCCGATTTCCATCGGCCGAGGCTGCCGATTTGTTGCCAACTGCTATGTGACTGGGCCTCTCAGAATGGGGGAGGACAACACGGTCTGGCCCGGCGCGACGCTGGGCGGCCCTCCGCAGGATGTTGGCTTTGATCCCCTTGAACCCGGCGCGGGCATTGAGATTGGTTCACGCAACGTCTTTCGCGAAGGATCTTCGGCGCATCGCGCGAAGACCGACTCACCGACCCGGATCGGCGACGACAACTACTTGATGTCCTGCTCGCACATCGGTCACGACAGCCAGGTTGGAAACCGAATCCAACTTGCCAATGGCGCGCTGCTGGCTGGCCATGTGACGATGGGAGACCGGGTCATCATGGGTGGCGGAGCTGGCGTGCACCAGTTCTGCCGCGTCGGTGAAGGCGTCTTCTTCCGCGGCCTCGCTGGCGCTTCGATGGATGTTCCTCCATGGTGCGTGGCGGTCGAGATCAATCGTGTGGCGGGACTGAATCTTGTCGGGATGAGGCGGTCGGGAATGTCACCAGAAGACATCCAACGCCGCAGGGAAGTCTTCCGAATCATCTACCGCAAGGGCCTGTCCATGCCGAGTGTCATCAAACAGCTTCGCGATGACGGCGACGCGGTAGCCCTTGAGTACGCAGACTTCATTGAGGGATCGAGCCGTGGACTTTGCCTTGCGCGAGGCCGCACGTGATTGAGCTGGAAGTCCTGGCCAGTGGCAGTCGTGGCAATGCGGCGATGCTCACACTCTCATCGGATGGCGAAGATACCGTGCTCATGATCGATGCCGGCTTATCGCCGCGGCGAACTCGTAAGGCGCTCGAAGAGCGGGGCCGCACACCTCGGGATGTTGCGGGCGTCCTGCTGACACACGGCGATGGAGACCACCTTCATGCAGGTTGGGCGAAGGCCATCGGATCGTGGGGCTTCAGGGTCTACACGCACACATCGCATACCAATCGTGTTCGAGCAGCAGGGATTCCTCCGCAGCACATCACCGGATTTGAGCGAGAGATTACATGTGGCACCACCCACATCGAAACCGCGATGGCGCCGCACGATACGCATGGAACGGTGGTGTACGTTGTCCGCCACCACGGTGCGGTGGTCGGTTGGGCAACAGATCTTGGCCGCGTCGATGAGTCCCTCGCATCATTCCTTCGAGCGGCATCCCCACACATTCTCGGTATTGAGTCAAACTACGATCGCGACATGCAGATGCGAAGCGGACGTCCCCCCTTCCTGATCGACCGCATCACCGGCGGGTGGGGACATTTGTCCAACAGCGAAGCCATTGACATTGTGCGAGAACTTGACGAGGCCAGCGCACTACAACACGTGGTGCTTCTGCATCGATCCGAGCAGTGCAATTGCCCCGGGGTGATTGAGTCGCTGTGGCGCGAACGTGCCCCGCACATACTGGATCGGATGACGATCGCGTCGCAGCATGAGGCGACAGGCATGATCGCCGTCACGGTGGATCAATGTCCCACCTGAGCGGCGGCAGGTGAGGGGGCATGGACTTCGGGTTCGCGGGGAGCCACGCGTCAGGCGACGGTCGGTCCAGTCGTTGTCCCCCGGCAATCAATGGAACAAGCAGTGGCACGCCTCCATCCGGCGGCTCGTCATTCACATCACGGATTCGATCTTCGAGAGCAATTCCGTCAGAGCCAAATCGCCGCCAGATCTGAAGCCCACAGTCGATTGGCCGGGCCTGGCATCCCGCAATCCCGCGTTCCAGCATCGGTTCGTGGCGGCCGGTCCACCACGCGATTGGTGAACCTGGCACAGCGAGCGTCCCGGGGAGCATGAGCGCGACTGCCCCGTCATCCGTTTGCCCCGCCGGAACACCTGCGACATCCGGCATCGTGAGCAGACCTGGGCCTTCCCAGACCATGGTCCAGACGAATTGCAGTCGAGCCCGCTCAATCGCCCTCACCGCGGCCGCCTCCGCCTCCGCAATGACATTCGGCGCTTCTTCAAAGGCATCCTCCAAGTCAGCCCGCCGTGCTTCCAGCAGTACCACCGCCTGATCAAGCGCGAAACTACGTTCGTCCGGTGGGAGCATGCCCAGTTGGCCCATGGCATGCGACAGCGCCTCAAAGGTGATGAGCGCGGGCACCCCCCGCCGCCATCCGCCACCAGGCAGACTGCCTCCGCCGCCCCCCTGATCCATCGCGACGGCAGCTTTGGCAAGGTCCATCCACCGCGCCAGAAGTGCTGCCCAGGTGAAGGCATCTCCACCGAGCGATTCGTGTTCGTGTTCCGACTTCATACCTTCGGAGAGTTTCTCCGATATGCAGGCCGCTCGCACCACCAGGGTCCGAGAATGATTCCACTATGGGTGTGTTTCGGGGATCACTTTGCTGGTCTATGGGCGGGCCAAACGCCGATGAAGTCTGGTCATGGCTACATCAGCAACCGCCGGAACCAGAGGACGTTCACGCCAACAACGCAGCGGGTCTCGCCCGGGGGCAAGCCAGCAGGCGGGACCACTTCCGTGGGTTGGCTGGATCATCGCCATTGGAGTGTGGTCCTTTCTGGTGTTGTCTCTGGTTTCCTTCTCCGCGAATGACCCGCCATCACACGCCGTATCGGTCTGGAGTGATCCGATTGCCAACCTTGGCGGCCGCGTCGGGGCGTGGGCTGCGTACTGGTCGCTTCACCTTCTCGGCGTCGGTGCCTGGCTGATCGTACTGTCACTCGGATGCTGGTTCGGCCTCGTTGCGTTCGGCCGGCGGCCAGGACACCCCGCGCTTCGCGCGGCAGGCCTGGTGATTGCTGCCATAGGAATCTCGTCGCTCCATGCAGCGGTGCTTCCGAACATCGGTGGCATTGCTGGCGCGCCGGGCGGACTGGTTGGACATGCCACGGTTGCCATGTTGACGCCTGAGTTTGGCACCATTGGTACGTCACTGCTCGTGCTGGTGCTGCTGGTCGTCGGTCTGGTCGTGATGGCCGACGAGATCATGTTGGCAGTTCCAGGTTGGATCTGGGCGCGGGCACGATCAATACAGGAGCCGATCACATCGGGGATGCCACGACCGAGCTTCGGTTGGATCCGCCGTCTGGGTTTGCGCCCAGAGGGAGGAACTGCTCTTGCAGAGCCAGATGAAGCGGACGAGATCGAGGACTGGGAATACGTCGACGAGGACGAAGAGGACTACGACCAAGACGAAGAGGAAGGCGAAGAAGAAGAGTATGACGACGATCCCGAGGTCGAAGATGCCTACGACGAAGATGAGTACGAAGAGGAAGAGGAAGAAGAGTATGAAGAAGAAGCATCCGAAGAGCCACGCCGCCGATTGAGCAAGAAAGAGCTCAAGGCCAAGATTGCCCGGCTTCCAATCAGAATGTTTGGTGGGCAGAAAGACGTCGCGAAGGATGAGGACATTCAACGGGCGGATTACGAAGGGTACGAGTTCCCATCAGTGGAGTTGCTTGCTGAACCAGAGACCGACTTCTCGGAACGCGCCGAAAAAATGGTGCGCCAGCAGGCCGAGGCTCTCGAAAACGCCTTGACGACCTACGAGATCGACGCCGAAGTGACCGGGATCGACTCAGGACCGACGGTCACGCTGTACTCCGTGCAGCTTGCTCCCGGAACACGCGTCGCTCGCATCAACAGTATTGCCACTGATCTGGCCCGAAGTCTCGGCGCTCCGAACATTCGCATTGTTCCGACGATGGCCGGCAAGACGACAATCGGTATTGAAGTTCCAAACACGACCCGCGAGAAAGTGCGGATGAAGGAACTCATCAGCAGCGGCGCGGCCGAAGGCATGGTGCTGCCCATGTTCCTTGGTAAAGATGCCAGTGGTGAGCCACTCGTCGAAGACCTTGTGAAGATGCCCCACATGCTGATTGCCGGTACGACTGGGTCGGGCAAGAGCGTATGCATCAATTCGATCATCATGTCCTGGCTCTTCCTCAAGAGGCCCGATGAGGTCAAACTCATTCTGGTCGACCCGAAAATGGTTGAGCTGAGCATGTTCGGCGACATCCCACATCTGGCGTGCCCGGTGATTACTGAGATGAACCGCGCCGCGGCGATTCTCGACTGGGCTGTTCGCAAGATGGAAGAGCGCTATGAGATCTTCCGCGAGGCTGGCGTACGCGATATTCGATCCTTTAACGGCCTGAGCGAAGAGGACAAGCGAGAACGATTCGCACCAGAGAACGATCTGGAAGACGCCAAGATCCCCAAGCAGCTTCCATACATCGTGTTCATCATCGATGAGCTGGCAGACCTGATGATGACAAACAAAGAAGTCGAGCAGGCGATCGTTCGAATCGCCCAGAAGGCTCGCGCGGTCGGGATTCATCTCATTCTCGCCACCCAGCGACCACAGGCCAACGTCGTGACAGGGCTGATCAAGTCCAACATGCCGTTCCGAATGTCCTTCAAGGTCTCCAGCGGCATGGACAGCCGTATCGTGCTCGATGCCAAGGGTGCCGAGCTTCTGCTCGGGCAAGGTGACATGATGATGGTGACGCCACGGAACCCCGAAGTCCGCCGGGCCCAGGGCACGCTTGTGGATGACGGTGAGAGCCGGAAGGTCGTGCGGTTCCTCAAGGATGTCGCTTCCCCGAGCTTTGAGCGATCGCTCATTCAGCTTCGACCCGGCAGCGATGGCGAGGTCGGCGGCCAGCCAACCGAACGTGACCCGATGTTCGACGATGCCGTCCGAATCATGATTGAATCCGGCCGAGGCAGCGTGTCACTGCTTCAACGTCGTCTCGCCATCGGCTACAGCCGCGCCTCCAGATTGGTTGACCAGATGGGTCAGGCGGGCATTCTTGGCGAACACAAAGGATCCGTTGCTCGCGAGGTTCTGATTTCACTCGAAGAATGGGACCAGATGGCGGCAATGGAAGCGTCGGGTGATGGCGCCGAGGACTCGGATGACAGCGCCGAAGCTGGCGACTTCGAGTACGAGTACGAGTATGACGAAGACCCGGACAACCTCGACGGCGTGCCCGACGAAATGCCTGGAGAATACCGCTCCTGAGATTTCGCCCCAAGCAGGTCCGACATCGACAGCGGTCCATTCGACTTTCACCAGCAGAGGCTTTACCTTCCCCGAACGAAGGAGCCTCTCATGCACACACTCGCCATTGGATCCACAATCGCTGTTCTCTCTGCCTGGACCACCGCCCCAACTGGCGGTGTCTTTGATTCAGGGCTTGCCGGACGATTCGCCGCAGCTTTTGAGCGTCATTCGGATAACTGCCTTGCCGCAGATCTGATCGTTGACGGAGGCGGCATGCTGGTCATGCTGAATGAACACGGCGACGTGACGGAAGTGGATCTTGGGAGTATGCCAACAGCAGCTGCGCGTGAACTTCGCTCGGTCATGCCCGGCAGATTCGTCGCCGCGCATACGCCAATGACCCCCGACGCTCTCATGTGCGCCGCGATGGGATCCGCCGAGGAGCGCGAGGTCACGGTGGAGGTTGACGTGAGCAGTGGCGACGGGACGATTGTGGTGAATCGGGATGGCGAGGAGAGGGAGTTTGAGGTCGATCTCGACGGTCGTCAGTTTGGTGAGCTGAAGATTGAAATGGGCGGCGATGGCGCGGACCTGGGCGACCTCTTCAACAAGCTTATGAGTGGCGAGGGAAACCCCGAAATCCGAGCCGATGTCATCGTTGCTGTTGAAGGCGAAGACGGAGACCGTCGGGAGCGGCGCATCAATCTCTTGGACGGCGATGCCGATCTGGGTGAACTCATGATGATGTTCATGAACGACGGGCACGCTCGCGGTGATGGACAGGGTGAGCGTCACGGCCATGCAATCGCAGGCCGAGGAATGAGCCAGTGCCCACACTGTCCATCCGGTGGGTCGAGGGGCGGGCACCACGGTTCACATGAGCGTGGACGCCGTGGATTGAGCGGCCACCCCGGAATGAGCCACCCCGGAATGGGTCACCCCGGAATGGGCGGCGAGCATCCAATGATGAGCCATGGCGGCATGAACTGGCAGATGGACGAAGGCATGATGCGCCAGCACATGCGATTCCTCGACGAGTTGCGGGAAGACCCCCACGTCGTGTGGGGGATGATTGATGGCCTTCCTGACGACATGCGTGAGCAGCACGAAGTCATCATGCACGCGCTTATGCGTGACGGCGAGCCACACCACGGTCACGATCAATGGGATGGAGATGGGTTCAATCGGGAAGCGGAGGGATTCGCGGTCAAGATCGATATGGCACGCGAAGTCGCTGACCGACTTCGGGATGCGCAGGCCATGGCCATCTTCGGCGTGTGGCAAGTGCGAGAGCGAATGGAACCGGCAGAACGCATTTCAATGCTCGCCCCCATGATTGGCGACCAGTCACTCATGCTGTCCGTTCGCAATGCTGCGGCATGGGTCGTTATGGATGCCCAGAACGAACTGGACAACAGATCTGGTGGTGCAGAGACACTGCGACAGTTCATTATGACTAACGGCGCAATGTAGAAAGAGAAGGTGCGGCGCGTCCCGTCAACCCTGTGAAAGCACGACCTGTTCGACGATCTCCAGGCCGAAGGCGTGGAGGCCGTGCCAGGTGCGTTCCGTGCTTGTGAGCAATCGGATTTTGTGAAGTCCGAGTTCGCGAAGAATCTGACTTCCTGTCCCCGTGTTTCGTGTGTCAATCGGCACAGCTTTGCCCCCGACACCATCGGCCCTCGTGAGGTCAGGTCGATCGGGATCATCTTCGTGTGGCCGGCGTACTTTGTGCAGCAATTGAGAGAGATCGCTGTCCCCAAGGTGCTCAGGCCGCAGATAGACAAGCACGCCGCGGCCCGCATCGGCGATCGCCTGCATGGACGCATGCAGGACATCGCCCGATGGCGTGTCGCCCACGCGAAAGATGTCACCGAGAACGTCGCGGCGGTGCACGCGGACCAATACAGGATCGTCAACGTCCACTGGACGGCCAACTGCATCAACGGCGCCAATACCTCCGAGGCACAACGCGAAGTGTGGCTGAGGATCGACGGCGCTTTCAAAGGCAATCAATGTGAATTCGCCCCAGGGTGTGGCTACGGGCGTTCCGCTTTGAGGATCAACTCGTTTGACGAGCGTCTCCTGAGCGAGACGATGCTCAATGATCTGTTCGACACTGCACATACGGATGTTGTGCTCGGCGCACAGCGGCTCAAGATCAGGAACACGCGCCATTTCCCCATCGGGCCTGACGATCTCAATGATGACAGCGGCAGGCCTGAGTCCCGCAAGGCGACACAGATCCACAGATCCTTCTGTTTGCCCGGTTCGCGCGAGAACGCCGCCGCTTCGCGCTCGAAGTGGATTGATGTGCCCAGGCCGGACGAAATCATCGATTCGGGAATTGGCATCGGCAAGAAGTCGAATGGTCTTGGCCCGGTCCGCCGCCGATATTCCCGTCCCGACGCCGTGTTTCGGGTGTCCATCGACGCTGACAGTAAACGCGGTGGTTCGTAGCGATGTATTGACCGTGGTCTGTGGTCCGAGATCAAGCCGATCACAGTCTTCGCCCGTCATCGCAACGCAGAGATACCCCCCACCAACCCGGGTCATGAAGTTGATCGCTTCGACATCCACATGCTCTGCGGCGACAACAAAGTCGCCTTCGTTTTCGCGGCCCTCGTCGTCGACCAGAACGACGGGTCGACCGGCGCGAAGGTCGTCCAGAATCTCGGGAATCGGGCTGAGGGTTGAAGTAGCGGTCATGGCGAGCCCATCAGTGTAACGTCGACCCAGCTGGCTCCAGAGGCCGGAGATGCTGGCAGCAGGTATCTTTGTGCCATGACGACTGTCAATGACCTGTGCGCCGCGATGGAGTCGATTGCCCCGCTCAGCGGAGCAGCCGACTGGGACAACGTTGGGCTGCTGCTTGGCCGACCTTCAGGCGAGGCCAGGCGGATTCTCATCTGTCTTGATCTGACTCCTGCTGTGCTCGCAGAGGCTGCAGGTGCTCGCTGCGATGCTGTTGTGAGCTATCACCCGATCCTCTTCGGCGGCGTCAAGCGGTTGACAACCGATCAAACCGACGGCGAACTTGTCCTTGGATTGGCCGAGGCGGGGATCGCTGTGTACAGCCCTCACACCGCTCTTGATGCGGCGCCGAGTGGCATGGCAGCGTGGCTGGCAACCGGCATGGGCGAAGGGCAGATGCGCCCGATTGAACCACAAGGCGTGTTGTCAGAATCCGAATCGCGGATGGTTATTACATACGCGCCGAGGACTTCCATCGACTCCCTGCGAGAATCAATGTCATCAGCCGGGGCAGGGCGAATCGGCGCGTATGACCAGTGTTCAACCACGATTGAAAGCACGGGGACGTTTCGTGGTGGCGAGGGCACGCATCCTGCAGTGGGCGCGGCAGGGACACTTGAGCGCGTGGATGAAGCGCGTCTGATGATGGTGTGCGGTGGTGGCGAACTTGCCAATGTGATTGCTGCGCTGCACGAGGCGCACCCATACGAGCGGCCACCCGTCCACGTTGTTGAGCTACAGCCGATTCCATCCAGAGCGACTGGAAGCGGGCGCATCATGCAATTCAGCGCGCCGCAGGAGATCCAGCGCGTCGTTGCGAGGCTCAAGCAACACCTTGGAGTCGAGTCGCTTCGATACGCGCCAGCTGGTGATGCGTGTACAGCGCACACGATTGCCGGGTGCTGCCCAGGTGCTGGCGGCTCAATGATGAATGCTGCCCGCCGAGCGGGTGCGACGCTCTTTGTCACCGGGGAAATGAGGCATCACGATCTTCGCGAGGCGGTATCGGGTGGCGTGAGCGTCTTGCTAGCGGGGCATGCCAACACAGAGGCGGGCTATCTGCCAACGCTCCGTGGCGAGCTGGCCGCACGGATGCCGGCGGCCGACGTTCGCCTGTCGGAAGTCGACCCTTCGCCGTGGGACATTGTCTGACAGCTGCTACTCGGGCTCGATCACAACCGCAGTTCCGTAACAGAGCACCTCGGTGGCCGATTCATCGACGGCCGAAGACTCATAGCGAAGTCCGATGACAGCGTTTCCTCCCATTTGTTGAGCATGTTCAAGGAGCGATTCAAGGGCCTCTCCACGGGCCTGCTCACACATCTCGCGGTACGCCCCAATCCGGCCACCGACGATTTTCTTGAGCCCACCCACAATGCCCTGACTGATGGTCGGAGCTCGAACCACAATTCCGCGTACGAGCCCCTTGTACTCGGCAACGCGGTGCCCATCGAAATCAAATGTAGTGGTGCAGGGCAAACCCATGAGCATTCCTCCTTTGGATGGGAAGCACCTTATCCTGTGCGCCTCCTATGCGCCACACGCTCGTTGAATACGCCCCAGCCAAGCTGAATCTGGCACTGTCAGTCGGTCCGCCGGACGATGCCTTTGGCCTGCACCCCATTTGCTCATGGATGGTGACGATTGATCTGATGGATGATCTCCACGTGACCCGCTTGGATGATGGGTCCATCTCGCGGTATGCAGTGCAGTGGCACGAAGACGCAAAGCGGCCCGTCGATGTCGATTGGCGGATCACGGATGACCTGGCAGTCCGGGCGCATCGTGCGCTGGAGCGGTACACGGGAAGGCGGCTCCCTGTGCAGCTTCGACTCGAGAAACGAATTCCGGTTGGCGGTGGTCTTGGGGGCGGTTCATCGGATGCCGCTGCCATGCTGCGGGCGTGCAACGCACTGTTCGAGCTTCGCCTCGGAGGTGACGTGCTTCGGCACATCGCTTCTGCGATCGGATCGGACATCCCCTTTCTGGTCCGGGGCGGCAGCGCGATCGTGAGCGGATTTGGCGAGGCTGTTGAGCAGCAGGATGTGCCAGCCGATATGCACGTTGTGCTCGTCTTCCCCGAAGCATCCTGCCCCACCGGCGCGGTGTACACGCAGTTCGACGCCTGCGGGGCCGACCGACTCGATGAAGCCGCTGTCCGGGTTGCTGTTGCCGGCGGGCCGCTCTTCAATGCATTGGCAGCTGCGGCGGTGGCGGAGGCCCCGGAGCTCGCCACATTGCAGTCATCGATCGAGGCGACCGCAGGGCGTCCCGTACATGTCAGTGGGAGTGGCTCGACCCTGTTTCTTGTCTGTGATACGGGCCTAGAGGCTGGTGCGATTGCAACAGCCATCGAGTCTCGCCATGATGTACCGACTGTCCCCGCCCGGCCTCTGTCAACCGCGGCAGTTTGACTGATAACACACGCCCTCACGGGCATCGGAGTTCTCCATGACGACACTCTTGACGGCTTACCCCACCGAGACCACCTTTGCCCCTGCAGATCTGGATGGGACCGACTGGTCTCAGGTCGGTCCCCTCTATGAGTCCTTGCTTGGGCGAACCCTCAAGTGCAAAGGGTGCCTGGAGAAGCTCCTGCTTGATCGCAGCGAACTTGATGCAACCGTTGGCGAAGCACGCGCCACCCTCTACATCGAGATGACGCGACATACCGATGACGAGGCGATCAAGGCCGCATTCCTGCGATTTGTCGAGGAGATGGATCCGAAGATCAAGGACAAGTCGTTCAAACTCGATCGGAGGATCGTGCAGTGCCCCTTTGCCGACGATCTTGACGAAGAGCGATACAGGGTGCTGCTTCGAGGACTCGATGCGGATGTGCAGCTCTTTCGGGAAGAAAACATCGCCTTGGAGGTTCAGGAGACCAAGCTGGGGCAGGAGTACGCCGAAATCTGCGGCGCCATGACCGTCGAGTTCGATGGTGAAGAGAAGACCTTGCCTCAAATGGGTCCATACATGCAGGAGAACGATCGAAACGTGCGCGAGAATGCGTTTCGCGTTGTAGCAGAGCGCCGATTGCGTGACAGCGAGAAGCTCGACACGATCTTTGATTCGATGGTCGAGCTTCGCAACACGATTGCCGACAACGCAGATCTTGACGACTACCGCGACTGGGCATTTCGCGCCAAGCACCGGTTTGATTACACCCCCGCAACGTGCGAGGCTTTCCATCGTGGAGTTCGAGAGCACGCCGTGCCGTTGATGCATGCGACGAATCGGCACCGTGCCGAGACGATGCAATTGGACATACTGCGTCCCTGGGATCTGGACGTCGACCCACTTGGCCGCGAGCCATTACGTCCGTTCGATGGCGCGGCTGAGCTCGTCGACGGCGCCAGCCGCATCTTCCACCGGATGGATCCATCACTCGGTGAGCTTTTTGACACCATGCGAGAAGGTGACGCGCTGGATCTGGAGTCCCGGAAGGGGAAGGCGCCTGGTGGATATCAATACGATCGTGAGCGTCGCCGCCTTCCTTTCATCTTTATGAACGCCGCCGGGCTCATGCGCGACGTCGACACGATGGTGCACGAGGCGGGGCATGCGTTCCACTCAATGCTCTCGCGCGATGAGCCTCTTGTGACGTATCGGCATCCGCCAATCGAGTTTGCCGAGGTCGCATCAATGAGCATGGAGCTCATTGCGCATCCGTTTCTTGATGAGTTCCTCTCGGAAGAGGAGGCGGGCAGGGCGCGGCGCAAGCATCTTGAGGGTGTTGTGACGACACTCTGCTGGGTTGCCACGATTGATGCATTCCAGCACTGGCTCTACACCCATCCGCACCATACTCAGGAGCAGCGGGACACTTACTGGCTCGAGCTGCACGCTCTCTTCGGCCCCGATGTGTCATGGCAAGGTCTGCAGAGCGAGCGAGCGAAGCTCTGGCATCGGCAATTGCACCTCTTTGAAGTGCCCTTCTATTACATCGAATATGGCATTGCTCAGCTCGGTGCGCTTCAAATGTGGATGATCTACCGCGAGGATCCGAAGCGAGCCATCGAGCTGTATCGACAGGCGATGTCGCTAGGCGGCTCCCGGCCGCTGCCCGAACTCTTCCAGGCAGCCGGGCTCGTCTTTGACTTCGGCCCGGTGACGATTGCGCGTCTGCTCAGCGAGGTGGAGGCGGAGTTGGCAAGCCTGCCCGCATGAGTGTGCCCGCATGGCGCCGAACGCCTGAGGAGTTCGCTGCGCGAATTGAACAGTCGATCCCCTGGATCGTTGAATACCTCAAGAACGATCGGGCTCCGTGGTCGCCATGCGCTCCGGGGGAGTTGGCCGGCAAGCTTCCCAAGTCACCGCCGACGGATCCTGAGCCGCTTGAGGAGGTCCTAACCGATCTCACATCGGTCATTGAGCCAGGGCTCGTCAGGTGGGACGCTCCCGGTTGGTTTGCGTGGTTCCCATCCAACGCACATCCGGATGCGATTCTGGGTGATCTGCTCGCAAGCGTCACAGCCCAGCAGGGCATGTTGTGGGCATCGAGCCCAGCCTGCACCGAACTCGAAACACGGATGCTTGAGTGGTTGCGTGTTGCGATGGGGCTTCCTGATGTCTTTTCCGAAGGCGGCGCCGGTGGTGGTGTGATTCAAGACACCGCCAGCAGCGGAGTACTTGCATGCATGGTTGCAGCGCGTGATCGCGCAACGAATGGCGCTGCAACCCAGCAGGGCGGTGAGGCCTGCTTCGGGTTAACGGCATACACGAGCGAGCAGGCACATTCATCCGTCTTGAAGGCGGCTGGTATATGCGGTATCGGTCGCGACAATCTGCGGCTTGTACCAACAGACAGTGACTTTCGAATGGATGCCGAGGCGCTGGCATTGCTCATGCAGTCCGACGTCCAAGCTGGGCTGCGGCCCTGCTTCTGCTGCGCGACGGTTGGCACGACGGGGTGTGGCGCGATCGACCCGGTTGAAGCAATTGCGGACGTGTGCGAGCAACATGACTGCTGGCTGCATGTCGATGCGGCATGGGCTGGCACAGCGGCACTGGCGTCGGAGTTTCAGGCGAAGATCACGGCGGGCGCCTCGCGGGCTGACTCATGGAGCTTCAATCCACACAAGTGGATGGGCGCCACATTCGACTGTTGTTGCCTGTGGCTCGCGAACACGGCTCCACTCATTGCAGCGATGTCCATCGATCCGGAATACCTTCGCAACCCAGCCAGCGGGAGTGGTGAAGTGATCGACTACCGCGACTGGCACGTGCAACTTGGCCGCCGTTTCCGAGCGATCAAGCTGTGGATGCTGCTGCGATGTACTGGGATCACGGCACTTGCCGAAATGATTCGGTTTCATGTCAGTCTGGCTACTGCCGTGGAAGAGGTCGTGACAGCGCATACAAAGCTGGAACTTGCCGCTCCTCGGAGCCTGACGCTGCTTTGCATTCGGCATACCGATGGCGACGTTGAGACCCGGAAACTCCTCGACACGATCAACCGCGATGGGCGATTCGCTGCCACGCACTGTCGCCTGAACGGTGTACTCGTCATGAGGATCGCCGTGGGTGCGCTTGCGGTCGATCTTGCCACCATCGAGGGGCTTGTCGCACTGCTGTCGGAGGTCTAAGAGCCACTACCAGGAGTTCCATTCTCCGTGCGAAGACCCGTCTTCGGACTCCCAGATGAGTCCCTGCCGGTCGCCATCGGATTCGAAAGTTCCAGTGAAGGTCCAGGGGTCATCACTGTCTGAATCGATGACAAGCGTGAGATTGAACTCATTGGCGTTTACGAGTTGATATGTGGCGTCGATGCCAGCTGCTTGAAAGGCAGCAATCGCTTGCTGGCGATCAGGGAGCACACCGCCGTGTGTTTCCTGCCACTCCACAATCTCTGCGGCGGCCGTATCGAGTGCATCGATACCGTCGTCGACCTGAGCATACACGGCCGACAGAACTGCAAAGCCGATTCCCAAACCCAGCGCACCGACAAAGGCAAGGTACAGCATCAGAATGATGCAGCCTGTGAGAACTCCAAAGAGTCCGATGACGAAGCCGGCAATGGCGAGCCCTTTGGGCTCTCGCCTCATCGCGACCGCGCCCATAATCATGCCCACAATGGAGAGGGTTCCCCCGGAGAAAAGACCGATGAGTGAAACGATGAACGACGCGGTGCCGAGTCCATTCTGACTCGGAGGCATTGGATCTTCCGGATGGAGAGTCGACATTACCGCTTGAGTGCCTTGCGAAGTTGCTTGTCATTGGTGCAGATCGAGAAGACTTTCTCGAGCTTGACCATTCGAAGCAGCTGGTCCATTTCAGTCGCCACATTGGACAGGACGACTTTCATCTTCCGCCCTGCAGCGCGGCTTCGCGCATCAACGAGCATTCCGATTCCCATGCTGCTCATGAAGGTGACCTGCTGCATGTCGATGACCAGCCACTGAAATCCATCGGCATCATCCAATGCGTCGCCAAGCGCCACCGAGATAATCTCCGACTCCCGCTGACTCACGGTCGGCGCGTGAATTGACGCGACGAGTGCGTCGTTATCCGCCGCAAATCGAACAAACAGATTGTTGTCAGTTGTGCCGATGCGACCGCCCTCCCAATGGGCAATCCACTCTACACACCCTCGGAGAAAGATGCCAACACAGCTTCCAGATCGCGCAGCATCTCGGACGCATTCTGGTATCGATCAGAGGGCCTTTTTGCCATCGAGGTGGCGATGACGGACGCGATATCTTCCGGTAGATCGGGCGTGAGTTCCCGTGGATCCGGTGCTGGCACTTCGCGGTGGCACTGAAGCACGTCCTGCACATTCGCGGATCCGTGATAGGGAGGTCTCCCCGTCATGAGATGAAATGAGGTGGCGCCGAGCGCGTAAATGTCGCTGCGGTGATCAACAAGCCCCCCATCACACTGCTCGGGGCTCATGTAGTGCGGTGTGCCAATCACCCGGTCCTTTCCAACGATGTCGGCCGTGTTTGGCGCGAGCACCAAGCCAAAGTCACTGAGTTTGGCAGTGCCGTGTTCATCGAGCAGGATGTTGTCGGGCTTGATATCGCGATGGATCATTCCTCGCCGGTGGGCCGCATCAAGCCCGCGGCATGCATCTCTGAGAATCCGCGTGGCGACTTTGAAATCAACTCCGGCACCCCCCCGAATAAGCTTGCACGTCGTTCCTCCGGTGCACTTTTCCATGACGAGATAGAGGGCACCATTGCGCTCGCCTACGTCATGGATCGCCACTGTGTTGGGGTGGCTGAGCTGCGCCATTGTTCTCGCTTCCTGCATGAACTGGCGGCGGAGCATGGGGATTCGCGCTGAGTCAGGCCCGAGTACTTTGATGGCGACGCTCCGGTCGAGAAGTTCATCCTCACCCTCGAGCACGAACCCCTGACTTCCGGTTCCCAGGACTGCTGTGACGCGGTACCGGCCGATTTCGGCTCCGATGAATTCCTCTGGGTCAACTTCATGATCACTTGGAAGAACGCTCGTGCTGATCCCCCCGGAACTGGGGAGCACCGTCGGCAGGAATGTGGCAGTCCCTGGTTGGGCAACAATCGTTGCCGCCAGATTGAGTTGCTGGTCCACCTCAAAGAAGGCCTCGGCAAGCGTGAGGGCGCATCGAGGCGCAAGTTGAAGTGCCTTCACTTCTTCAGCAGCGGAAAACGGGCCGTGTCGATGATTGAGTACCTGGGCAACGCCGATGGTCGAGCCGTCATCACTGCGGAGTGGAATCGAGAGCACCGAACGCGTCGTGAATCCCGTTTTCTCGTCGAATGATGGGTTGAAGCGTTGGTCCTGATAGGCGTCGGGGACGTTGATGAGGTGCCCCAGCCTGAGGCATGCACCTGCGAGACCGTCATCTGCGGGCATGCGGATGAGCGGTGTACCGTCCTGAGGTTGGTCGCCGTGGGCGACCACGGTGAGCAACTCACGCGCTGGGTCATCGAGGCGGTAGACCGATGCTCGCTCGGCATCAAGCCCGTCTCGCAGCGCGTCGCAGATTGCTCGAAGCTTGGCCGCGCCGCCGCTGGCCTCACGAAGCGTTCGATCAAGCCGAGGAAGGTCAAGGACGCCGGGCCCGGCGGAGTCGAGGAGTCCGGACGACTGCAACTCCAGTATCGCCGCTGTTCGGGCAACAGCCATGGCCGGGCTGATCGGCTTGGTGAGGTAATCGTCGGCGCCGCGCTCAAGTGCTCGAAGGATGCGATCGGGCTGCTCGCGGTCAGACGTGATGATCGTTGCGATGCGGCGGTCGGCGGCGTGTCTGTTCCGAATGTGGCGAAGGACATCAAATCCTGAGCCGTCGGGCGTTTCTGCCTCGCTGATGACCAGGTCAAAGTGGGTCTGCTCGATCAGCGCGGTCGCTTCACGCCCGGTGCGGCACGAGGTGACCCCAAGCCCTCTTCGGCCCAAATGCATCTCAAGCATCCGCCTGACCGCAGCGTTGGGCTCAACCACCAGAATGCTGTAAGTCTGACTCACAGGGCGCATGGTACGTACCATCGCGGCATGGGAGTGATTCGGCATGGCGGCGGGTGGCGATCGATCGCCTATACCCTGCGAGCGGCCCGCCGCAGCGGCGGTCTGATTCGCATGTGGCGGGCACTGCGCTCTCGCAATGCCTGCAAGACGTGTGCGTTAGGCATGGGAGGGCAACGCGGGGGGATGGTGAACGAAACAGGGGGATTCCCCGAGGTCTGCAAGAAGTCGGTGCAGGCCATGGCGGCTGATCTTCAGGGGGCGATTCCGGCTGACGTGCTGGACCGCACGTCATTCTCGACGCTTGAGCGGATGACGCCGCGAGAGCTTGAACACAGTGGCCGGCTGACCGAACCATTGATCGCCACATCGCTCGATTCGACGTTTCGCCGAGTCAGTTGGGATGAGGCGCTTTCCAGAGCAGGCGCGGCGATGCATCGCACTGACCCTGGCCGCTCGTTCTACTACTTCAGTGGGCGGTCCTCCAATGAGGCTGGATTCCTGCTGCAGCTTGCCGCGCGACTTCGTGGCACAAACAACGTGAACAACTGCTCCTACTACTGCCATCAAGCATCGGGAGTCGGGCTGGCGAGCGTGACCGGTTCTGGCACGGCCACAGTTGTTCTGGCCGATCTCGATCGAGCCGACCTCGTGGTTCTCATCGGAGCGAATCCAGCGAGCAACCACCCGAGGTTCATGCGAAGCCTGGTCAATGTTCGACGTCGCGGCGGCAAGGTGATCGTTATCAACCCGGTTCGCGAACCGGGGTTGATGAGATTCAAGATCCCGAGCGATGTGCGAAGCATGCTGCGGGCGTCACAGATTGCGGATTTGTATGTTCAGTCGGCAGTTGGTGGTGACGCCATGTTGATGGCGGGGGTCATGAAGCGTCACGCAGAACGCGGCGAACTCGAACGATCTTTTCTTGAAGCGCACACAGAAGGATGGGATTCCTGGGAGGACCGACTTCGCACTTTGGAGTGGGATCAGATTGCGGCGTCGAGTGGTGTGAGCCGAGCCATCATTGATGCAGTCGCAGATATGTGCGCAGCATCACAGGCAACGATCTACGCGTGGGCCATGGGACTGACACACCATGTGGCGGGCGTCCAAAGTGTGCAGATTCTCGGAGCCCTCGCTGCGTCCCGCGGCATGATCGGTGCGCCGGGGCGGGGCCTCCTCCCACTTCGTGGCCACTCCAACGTGCAGGGCATTGGGAGCATGGGCGTCGTTCCCACACTCAAAGATGCCTCCTTTGCGGCCATGCAGTCCCGTTGGGGCGATGTCTTTCCGGTGAGTCCCGGCCTCGACACGATGGCATGCATGGAGTCGGCCCACCGCGGCGAGATTGATTTCGCCATGTGCCTTGGCGGGAATCTGTTTGGGAGCAACCCGGACGCTGGCTTCGCGGCCGAGGCGATGCAGCGAATCGGTACGGTGGTGCATCTCAGCACGACACTCAACACGGGTCACGTGCGAGCACGTGGCCGGGAGACGATCATCCTGCCGGTTCTCGCGCGCGACGAGGAGCCTCAGTCAACAACACAAGAGAGCATGTTCAACTACGTCCGAGTCAGCGAAGGTGGGCGGCCGCGACACGAAGGGCCACGGTCCGAAACTGAGATCATCGCGGCAATTGCTGAACTTGGAATTGGGAGCGAGTGTGCGGTGGATCTCGATGAACTGCGAACGCATGCGGGTATTCGCCGCGCCATTGCTGCTGTTGTGCCGGGCTATGCGCCGATCGAAAAGGTTGACGAGCAGGGCGTTGACGAACAGGGCGAAGAGTTCCAAATCGACGGAAGAACATTTCACTCGCCCAGCTTCGCGACGCCGACTGGGCGCCTGCGCATTCACAATGTGGACATTCCGAAGCCAGCAATGCTTGAGGATCGGCAAGTGCGAGTCGTCACGGTCCGAAGTGAAGGGCAGTTCAACACGGTCGTGTACGAGGACGAAGATGTGTATCGCGGAGGGGCGCCCCGCCACGCCATTTTGCTCAATCGTGATGACATGCGCCTCTGGGAGATTGCGGAGGAGGACCAGATTGAAGTCACGACAACGGCCGGTGCGATGGTGGCTGTGGCGAGGGCATTCGATATTGCTCGCGGTGCCGCGGCGATGTACTTCCCCGAGTGCAATGTGCTGGTGCCTCGCACAGTCGATCCGGCAAGCAAGACTCCAGCGTTCAAAGGCTTTGTTGCAACACTTGGGGTTGCTGCAACATAGTCGCGGCTACCGCTTTCCAACCAGCAGGTCCGCGCGGACTTCGATACCACGAACACGGCTTCGAAGTGCTTCGCGGTTGGGTGCGTACTGCTCCGCCACCTTGAGGTCTACAAAGTCCGTCTCGACCAAATGTGCCAGACTCGTCGTGAAGTCGTGCATGCCCAGTTCCTGATTGGCCGCCAGGACCGCGCTGAGATCTTCTTCGTGCCCTTCCCGAATTCGATCGACAACCGTTGGTGTGCTGATCAGCACTTCTGTGGCGGGCACGCGCTGTACATCGTCGCGGTCGCAAGGGAGGAGTCGCTGCGCCATGATGGCCTTAAGCCCGACTGCCAAACTGGACCTGATGAAACCATGGTCGGTGGTCGGAAAGAACTCGAGGATTCGAGCAAAGGCCTGCGTGGTGTCAGCGGTATGCAATGTGCAGAACACGAGGTGGCCGGTTTCGGCCGCTTGGATTCCAGCAAGCATTGTTTCGCGATCTCGAAGCTCGCCGATCATAAGAATGTCGGGATCCTGCCGGACTGCCGAGCGGAGCGCCGTGGGAAAATCGGGAACGTCGATGCCGATCTCCCGCTGGCTGATATATGACTGCGCGGGCTTGAACACAAACTCCACCGGATCTTCAATGGTGATGATGTTGCAGTGCCGGTTGTGGTTGATGTGATCGACCATGGCAGCGAGTGTTGAGGACTTTCCACTTCCGGTGACCCCACACACGATGACGAGCCCCTCGTGCGTTGTGTCGGTGATGTTGTGGTACACGGCCGGCAGATGAAGATCTTCAAACGAAGGAATCGCAGGTTGCACACGCCTGATAGCTGCGTGGGTGGCCCCTCCCGACTGGAAGATGCTGCACCTGAACCGGTCACCTTTTCGAGTGCGGTGTGAGAAGTCGACGCCGCCGTTGTCCTCCAGCGCCGCAGCTTGCTCCGGTGGCACGATTGAGTACAGCATGGTTCGCGTTTCGGCCTCGGTCAGCGCGGGGGCCTGGACGGGCTGAAGCCTGGAGGCGATGCGATAGACCGGCGGAGACCCTGGCTTGATGTGCAGGTCGCTTGCGTCATACTCGGACATACCGAGAAGAAGACGATCCATATCGAGGTGATCGTTCATAGCACCTCCTTGCCCGGAACCATCCTTGCCCGGAACCATCCGAGATCTGATCCAGCCTGCACTCTATCAGCAGCGCAGTCGTCTCAGCGCTCTCATTCGAGATGTTCAGGAAGATCGTCGGGGGTGTTGACGTTCTGTACCTGCAACGCCTCTGCTTGCTGGACGATGCGGGCCCCGGCTGCATCAAGCCACGCCGCGACGCTTCTCCGTCCGCTGTCGAGAGAGGCACGCACCGACCCAAGCAGCGCTGCGTCCACGGCCAGTGGAAGTTGCAGGCGATGGTCGGGAATGCGTGGGTCTCCAAGACACGCCACCGGGAATGCGGACTCAAGAAGCTTCAGGAGTGCGCCCGCCTGAAGCCAGGGCATGTCACACGGAAGAATGAGCCACCGCCCCGCCAGCTCGCTGGCGAGGACTGCTTCGATGCCGGCAAGCGGCCCCATACCAGCGTGCTCAGGCAAGTCCGGGATGTATGGCTGGGCACCACACGTGGCGGTGTCCGGACCCGACACCACCACAGTGTCGCAACACCTTTGGCCGAGTGCGATGGCGGCGTCTCCCATGGATTGCTCGCCAACAACAATGTGTTGCTTTTCGCGTCCCATTCGGCTGCTCTGGCCACCCATCAGGATGGCTGCTGCTGTCAGATGTGTTGAGCGGCAATTCGACATACGTACAGCGTACGCCTTCGACTACGCCGCGCGGGGGCCACCGTGAGGCGGATCAAACCAACCAAAGCAGTTCAGCCGCTCGGCGAGTGCTTCCAGGCTCCGATTGGAATCGGACCGAATTCGTCGGAGGTGTTGCCTTGGAGTCTCGGTGTCCCGGGCTTGCTCTGCGGGAAATGGGAGCACGCTTCGGGGAAGGGATCCGTGATGATTGTGTTCGGGGTGATACATGGTTGGTTGTGGCAGGTGCCGCACTTCTGACAATCGACGAGATCGTCGGTTCACTTCGCGGCAGATCTGCGATCAGGCAGAAACCATCTTCAGGGCCTTGCGGCGCGGGTTCTGACCCGCAGCGTCTGCGTAACCCGACGTCCGATAGCCTCTCGCTACCATGCGGGGCTCATGAAGACGCTCGAATCCACTCCCCTCCCTGTGACCTCTGATCCCGATCTGGCACCGGTACGCGAGAAGGTGCTTCGGGGTTCTCGGCTGTCGATCGATGATGGACTGCGCTTGTACGAAACACCCGATCTCTGGTCGGTGTGTGGACTCGCTGATCTGGTCCGACGGAGGATGCATGGTGATGTTGCGTATTACAACGTCAATCGCCATCTCAATTACACGAATGTCTGCGCGCTCTCGTGCCACTTCTGCGCGTTTGCGCGCAAACGTGGCGAAGAAGGCGCATACGAGTTTACGATTGATGACGTGCGATCAGAGGCCCGCAAAGCGGTGGAGTCAGGCGCGACTGAAATGCATGTCGTAGGAGGGCTGCACCCCTGGCATCCGTTTGACTTTTACGTCGACATGGTTCGAGCAATCCGGGAGACTGCGCCGCGAGTTCACATCAAGGCATTCACCGCAGTCGAGATCGTTCACCTCGCTCGAATCTCCAAGCGAGGCCGCGATGGGACAGACGGCATTCGGGAGGTGCTGCAGGATCTTCGCCACGCCGGGCTGGGTTCGCTCCCGGGCGGTGGCGCCGAGGTCTTTGATGATCGCATTCATGACGAAGCCTTTAAGGGCAAGATTCGCGCTGACGCATGGATGGATGTCCATCGCATCGCGCATGAGTTGGGTCTGCACACCAATGCGACCATGTTGTACGGGCACATTGAGGGTCGAGCCGAGCGTGTGCGTCACATGGCGATTCTCCGATCGCAGCAGGACGAAACGCTGCTGAAGTGGGCTGCGTCGCAGGGGCAGGCTGTGGACGGTGCGACGGTCGTCTTGACGGGGCCGAGTGAGCTGTACCCGGGCGAGCGACTTCCGACGATGGAATCCTGCGAGACTGGGTGGTATCAGGCGTGTATTCCACTGCCATTCATACCAGATGACAGCGTCCTGGAGCACTTGCACGGGCCGACCGGTCTTGAGAATCTCCGGACCATTGCGATTGCAAGGCTCATGCTTGACAACATTCCCCATATGAAAGCGTTCTGGATCATGCAAACGCTTCCGCTCTCACAGCTCATGTTGCAGATGGGCGGCGCCGATGACATTGACGGAACTGTAGTGTGGTATGACATCACGAAAGTTGATGGCTGCGGCACGCACCAGGAGACTGGTGTCGAGGAACTGCATCGACTTCTTCTGGAAGCAGGGTTGCGACCCCAGGAGCGTGACACTTTGTATCGACCGGTTCATCGAACCGGTGCTGGCTGGTCGATCGGGTGACCCTCGGCTCAACCACTGCTGGATGATTCACCGCGGGGTCCATCCCACCCAATACTGCCCACCGCACGAATGACCCGGAGCCCGGGCATCCCATGTCATGAGGTGCGGCTTTCAAGCGAGATCATGAGCCACCGTCCGGCGGGCTTGAATCGATCTCGCTGGCGTGACCGAGCACCCACCGCCACTCGTGCATTCGCATCGCCCAGGACGCGATGAGAATGACAAGGCCGCCAGTGGCAGTCAGCCCGATCAACCGTCCGATTGAACCGAGCAGCGACGCTCTGGCGGTCCACACGTACGAGAGCCCCCATACGCAGGCTGCCATGACGGCCGTGGCCAGAAGGACGCGCCAGAGGGTTGACCAGACCTCGCGATTGACTGGCGTGACGCCGCGACTGCGTAGGATCGCAGTGAGCAGCACGGCCTGAAGAGCTGCGCAAATCGCCGTCGACCAGGCCAGGCCCGCGACGCCAAGTGGGGTCCAGATGAGTGTGAGGTTCAGTACCAGGTTCAGCGAAACCATTGCCATGGAGATCCGAACGGGCGTCATCACCTCGTCTCGTGCGTAGAACGCGCGTGTCAGGATCTGTATCAGCATGTATGCCCAGATGCTCGCTGCATAGCCAATCAGGACGAAGGCTACCCGTGAAGTATCCAGCTCAGTAAATGCACCACCCTGCAGAATGACTTTGGTAAGCGGCTCTCGAACGAGCAGCAGTCCGGCGCTCGCCGGAATGCTGATGAAGAGCACCAATCGAACACCTCTTCGCACCATGGCTGTGAAACGCTCGGGATGACTGGCAAGGCTTGTGAGCAGCGGATAGATGACCGTCGCGACGGCCAGACCAAAGACGCCCAGCGGGAATTGATAGAGCCGCTGTGAGTACGTAATGACGGCCATCGAGTGCTCATTGAGTGGGTACTGATAGCCAAACACGGTGGGGTCATCAACGATTGCGGGCCATGAAGCAATGAGGCCATCGAACAGTGTGTTGATTTGAAGCACGCCGAGACCGAGAATCATCGGGGCGGCCCGGCGAAACACTTCGATGAACGGCTTGGCTGCACCGCGGACGTCGAGTAGCACAGTTGCCTTGCCGCGAAGCGCCCACAGCGACCACGCAACTTGAAGGAATCCGGCCACGATGACGCTGCCAGCGGCCATTACGGTGATAGCAAGTCGATCATCTGGTGTGGATGTGTCAAACAGACGCCACCCGATGAGTGTGGCCGTGATGATGCAACCATTGAGTATCAGTGGCGTCGCTGCTGTTGGGCCAAACCTCCCATGAACGTGGAGCATGGCACCGATGATGGCCACGACGCAGACCAGTGGGATGTACGGCAGCGTGAGCATCAGCAGGAAGATCGAGGGATCGTCGTGCCCAGTTGATGCTGACATCAGAAACATCACGGCTTCGCCAAGGACCACGATCGCGCCGAGTCCTACCGCGAGTGCGCCAAGCACACCCCCCGCAAGCGCAGCTGCGGTGCGGGCGTCTGCTGCGCTGAGACGCTGATAGGTGGGGAGGAACGCTGCCGACAGCGCGCCCTCCCCAAACAGCCGTCGGAAGGCGTTTGGAATCAGGAATGCAAAGTCGAACCAGCTCTTTTCGACGTAGGTGCCGAGGAGTCGGCTGAACACACCATCACGAATCAGGCCGGTGACTCGGCTGATCGTCGTCAGCAGCATGATGGTTCGCGTGTTGCGTTCGAGTCCGTCAGACATCGACGTCACTTCGTGGTTGTGCCATGGTGGCGCGCAGCACAAGAGCCGCTCCTCCGATGCCGCCGCAGAGCATCCACGGCGACCCAAGGCTCGGATACCCGATCGAAGCGCACGCGATCGCGATGCCCCACCCCGCAGCGATCCCCAGCGGAATCGCAAGCCAGCTTGCCGGTGGAGGGACCGGCCAGCGGGGACCGCCAACACGATTCCAACTCCGTCGCATGAACGGCCACGAGGCCAGCATGCCGGTTGCAAGGGCGAGCAAGGTACTGAATGTACCTGCAGAGATCTGGAATCCGATCCAGAGGCCAGCGAAGATGAGCGGGAATGCGCCGAGGGCAACCACAGCCGCTACGACGCCCGTTGTGAGGCCGCCGTTGCCTGGAATCGTGATGTCATCGAGCGCCCGAATCGTTCGGTGGGCCGGCGCGAGTCCGAAGGAGGCGATGACGGCGGCGAGAATACCAATCCAGCCGCCCGCAATGTCCATGATGGAGAATGTCCGGTTGGTCGAGAATACCCGCTGGGTCCACTCATCCAGGGGTGCCCACAGGGCTACGAGTACAAAGGCCATCCATGCCCGTGGGACCAGTGCAGATCGTTCGACCAGCACTCCAAGCAGGCCAAAGGCGAGGAAGTGCAGAAGCTTGTCCGGCGGCGTGTGTTCGGGGCCAAGCGGATCCATCGTCGGCCAATGGGTGAGCGTGGTCAGCAGGACGAAAAAGAGAAGACACACGCATCGCCACACCATGATTGCTTGGCGAGGCCTGCTGGCGAGGTCATCCAACGGTGTCGGCACCTTCTGCGGGAGTGGCATCAATCTTGATTTCGACATCTGGCGGTGATGGACGCCACATCTCAAGGACCGACTCGGCCAGCGCCAGGTAGTCCTGAGCGCCGCGGCATCCAGGGTCGTACGCCAGGATGGACTGACCGAATGAGGGCGCTTCCGCAAGTTTGATGTTCCGACGAACCGGAGGTGACAGCACGCGACAGGTTTGCCACGGAACGCTTTGGCTTCGGCACCCCTCAAGGAATACCTGAAGATCCTCGACAACCTCTTTGGCCAAGGTCGTCTGTGTTTCATGCATGCACAGAACGATCCCTGTGACACGGAGATGCGGGTTGACGCTTCCACATACAAGCCCGACGGTTTCAAGTAGCTTCCCAACTCCTTGCAGGGCCAGGAAGTGCGCCTGCATCGGCACGAAGACCTCGGTCGCTGCGCCGAGGGCATTGATGGTGAGTACACCGAGGCTTGGCGGGCAGTCGATGAGCACGACGTCCCAATGATCGCCGGCGGCTTTGAGTGCGCTGTTCAAACGATCTTGCCGATTCTGGGCAGCTGCGAGATCTGTTTCGGCGGCTGCGAGATCGGTCTCGGCTGGAATGAGGTCGAGGTTGGGCTCGATCTCAACAGCAACATCTGTGGCGGTGACTTCGGAATCGAGTAGCACGTCATAGACGGTCGGATCATCCGGGCCGCATCGAACACCGAAGTGCAGCGAGAGGTGCGCTTGCGGGTCGAGATCAATCAAACAGGTTGAGATGCCGGACCGCGCCAGGGCCGCTCCCAGATTGGCGGTGGTGGTCGTTTTGCCCACGCCCCCCTTTTGATTGATGATGGCGACAACTCGCCGGTCTCCGTTCATAGTGCGAGTGTACGGCATCGCGGAACCGGGTGGTGTGGATTGATGCCCGGCGGTGAGCCTCCCAATGATCTGCACCGGATGCTGTCCGCGGGGTAGTCGGGGGCCGTCGCATCAGCGACACTGGGCATATGCCACGTCCAACAGACACCGCGATCATTCTCCGTAGGTGGGAGTATTCAGAGACGTCGCAGACTGTGGCGGCACTCTCTCGCGAACACGGAATCGTGCGAGGGCTTGCCAAGGGAGCGCTGCGAAGCGGGAGTGCTTTCTCGGGCGGATTCGAACCGCTGACCCGTGGGCATCTGGGATGGCTGGTGAAGCCAGGTCGGGATCTGGCGATTCTGACGGAGTGGATGCTGGAAGACGTGTATTGGTTGACGCGGCAGGATCCAGCCGCGAATCGTGCCGGGATCTACGCTCTCGACCTGGTATCGCGGTTGTTGCGGGATGAAGATCCCCATCCATCGGTGTACGACGACTTGGATCAGGTGCTCCGGTTGCTGTCCGAGCCACCGTCTCCGGCGCTGCACTTGCTGCGGTTCCAATGGTCGTTGCTTGGCCATGTCGGGTGGCAGCCGGATGTCACACGCGACGTTGTGACGGGGGAGCCGATTCCCGATGATGTCGAGATTCTCGGATTTCGGTCATCGGCCGGAGGCATCGTGTCGTGCCCAGGTGAGCAGGACTGGCGCGTGCGGCGGGAGACGGTTGATGTGCTGGCGTCGCTTGGTGCCAATGGGGCGACTTCTGGACCGGAGGCCGCAGCTCGCGCAAGCGGGTTGATGGCGGTGTACGTGCGAGATCTTCTTGGCGATGGATCCGAGGCCATGCGCCACGCGTTTCCCGATCTGCACTGAGCGGTATGCTGCAGCGATGGCTGTTCAGTATGTCGAAGAAACGCTATCCAACGGGCTCAAGATTGTGGGTGAGATCGACCCGTCCTCGGCTTCGGCCGCGGCCGGTTTCTTTGTCCGGAGCGGCGCGAGGGATGAACCACGTGAGTTGATGGGTATCAGTCACTTTCTTGAGCATCTTGTGTTCAAGGGAAACGACGATCGCTCTGGCGAGGAAATCGACGAGGCATTCGACGAACTTGGGGTCAGCCACAATGCATGGACCAGCCACGAGATCACGGCGTTTCACGTACATGGTCTTCCTGATGTCCTCGAGCCAGCCCTGAGTGTGTTGGCGAGCATTCTGCGACCCGCACTGCGGGAGTCGGATATCGATGATGAGCGAGAGGTTGTCATTGAAGAAATCGCCATGTATGAAGATCAGCCCTTCTGGCAACTGTGGGAGCGAGCCGCCGAGGAATACTTCGGGGATCACCCGATGGGATTTCGTGTTCTCGGCACTACTGCAACTGTTGGGTCAATGAGCCCGGAGGCGATACGTTGTTGGCATGCAGATCGGTATGGCGCGGACAACATGGTCCTGGCGTTGTCCGGACGAATTGACTTTGATCGCATTGTTACGGCTGTCGATCAACTGTGTGGATCATGGAGTCGCACAGGGGCGAGCCGAACGCTTCACGAGTTGTCGCACTCCGAGAAGGAGTTTGTGATTCAAAGCGATCGTGTGACAGCCGCGTATGTCATGGGCATTGCGCCAGCACCTGCGCTGCAGGACGTCAATCGGCATGCGGCAGCGATTCTCAACTGGGTACTTGGCCGCGGAGATGGATCTCGGTTGTACTGGTCGCTAGTTGATGTCGGTGATGCCGAGGAAGCTCGCAGTGAATACGAGGGGCACGATCGGTGCGGCCAGACTGTTTCGTGGGCAGTGTGCGAGCCGGAACGAATCGATTATGTGGAGTCCGTGATGCGGGCCGAGCACGATGCGGTGGCGGATTCACTGACCGAAGATGATCTTGCGATGGCGCGGGCTGTGCTGCGAACGGCAGTGACGGTGCATGGCGAGTTGCCGGCTGGTCGTATGCAGCGACTTGGCCGGATGCAAACCACGCTCGGCAGGTACATCCCGCTCGAGGAGGAGTTAGCGAGCCTCAACGCCGTGACGTTGGAAGGCGTTCGTCGTGTTGCCGAGGCGTGGCCAACGCAGCCGGTGGTGATGGGTCGAATGGTCCCGCAGTAGCGGCCTCGGTTGCTGCGGCGCGGGTCGTGATGGTGGAGCGCTTCGAGGGCCGATCGGGGGGCATCTGCCGCAGGCACGGCCGCCGCGCACCACAATGCCACCACAATTGGTTTGAGCGTGATGACTGTTCTGCGGAAGATCTTCGTGCGGGGATGGTTATCGGAGCATGGTCTCCGCTGAATTGCGGGTGGATTTCGCCATCAATGAGGTATGTGGCGGCGGCCCATTGCCCACCATTTGCACTGTTGACGAGAATGCGGATCGGGCCCGCTCGTCCCCCAAAACCCAACAGAGCGCCCTCTCAGTGGGGTTGAGGGTCAACAGTGCAGTTGTGGATAACCCGTGGATTACGAATGCAGGGCGCGGCTCTCGATGGCGAGGGCAGCTTCATGGAGTGACTCGGCCATGGTTGGGTGGGCGTGCATCGTTGAGATGACATCCTCAGCTGTGGCTTCCAGCCTGATGGCGAGGCAGAACTCGTGGATGAGCTCGCTGGCGTCCTTGCCGATGATGTGGGCGCCGAGGATCTCACCATACGGCTCCGATGCCACGATCTTCACGAAGCCTTCAGCGGCCCCGGTGGCAATCGCCTTGCCAAGCGCGGTCAGGGGAAACTTCCCGACCTTGACATCGTGCCCCGCCTCGCGGGCAGCTGATTCGGTCATGCCGATCGAAGCGACTTGCGGGCTGGTGTAGGTGCATCCGGGAATGGAGCGATAGTCCACACCAAGCGTGTGATGTCCGGCAATGCGCTCAACACAGGTGACAGCCTCTTCACTCGCAACATGCGCCAACCACGGTGGGCCAATGATGTCTCCGATGGCATAGACACCAGCGAGAGACGTCTCATAGGTCGGTTGTTCCACATCTTGAGTGGCGACTTTGATGTGACCACGATCGATGTCAACCGAAACACCATCAGCGAAGAGCCCGTCATATCGTCCCGTCACGCCGATGGCGACAAGTACAGCATCACCCTGAAGCGTTTCGGTTTTCGTCTCGTCGGACGCTGATGCGATCGTGACCGACACGCCATCGTTGGTCCGCTCGATTCCTGTTGTCATGTGACCCGGCTTGAAGTTGATTCCCTGTTTTTTGAAGAGTTTGAGCGCCTCCCTGGAGACGTCCGCATCTTCGACAGGAAGGATGCGGTCGAGCATTTCGATGACCGTCACGGATGTTCCCATGGCGTTGTAGAAGTAGGCGAACTCCATTCCGATGGCGCCACTTCCAACGATGATGAGCCGTTCGGGGCGTTCCGGAAGCACCATCGCATCCTGGGAACTCAGAATGCGTTCGTGATCAAATGGCGCGAATGGGAGTTCTCGTGGAGCGGCGCCGGTGGCGACCATGATGCGATCAGCGGTGATCTGGTCAATGACACCTTCACCACTTCCGTGGTAGTAGTCGGCATCGGCGGTGAGGATGTCGATTCCACACGGCGAATCTCCAGACCGACCTGATGTGATTCGGGCGTGCCCCTCAATGTGGGTCACGCCGTTCTTCTTCATAAGAAAGCCGACGCCCTTGTTCAGTTTGGTAGTGACGCCCCGGCTTCGCTCGATGACTTTTGACCAGTCCAGCGAGGCGTCTTGAAAGCTGATCCCCCACTCGGAGCCATGTGTGACGGCTTCAGACCACAGTTCGGCGTTGTGCAGAAGGGCTTTGCTCGGAATGCAGCCCCAGTTGAGGCAGACGCCGCCAAGTTTGTTTCGTTCAACGATGGCGGTCTTCAATCCGAGCTGTGCTGCTCGGATTGCTCCCACATACCCCCCGGGGCCCCCGCCGATGATGACCAGATCGAAGTGATTCTCAGATGCCACGGTGAACTCCAAAGTGCGTATCAGCACCGAATAGGGTGAAAGGAGGACCCTGCGCCTCCGAAAAACGAGCATGATATCCCCACCAGACCGACGGGGGCGCTCCCGCGGCGTGCCGTGCTGGAGACGAACCGGCCCTGCGTTGACGCCCGGTGGACCGGGAACGTACGATCCCGGATCCTCCGTCCCCCACATGAACAGGACATTTCGTGCGAACCGCACTGATTAGTGACATTCACGGCAACATCGAGGCGCTCAATGTCGTGTTGGACGACATCGATCAGCGAACTGTCGATCGCATTATCAGCCTCGGAGACATTCTTGGCTACGGTCCGGATCCTGTGGCGTGCGTCGATCTTGTGGCAGAACGATGTGAGTGGTCATTGATGGGCAACCATGACTATGGCGCCTTATATGAGCCCACGAACTTCAACGCCGCAGCTGAGCAGGCTGCCTACTGGACTCGCTCGCAACTTGAATTGGAAGAAGACGAGTCCGCCGCCGCGCGACGGTGGGAAATCCTCGGGCGGCTTCGAGTGCGCACGAGCTTTGACGATTTCCTGTGTGTACATGGCTCCCCCCGGCGCCCGATCAACGAGTACATCTTCCCCGAGGATGCCATCAATTCGCCTGTGAAGATGAAGCAGTTGTTCGAGTACATCCCATCGAACTGTCTGGTTGGCCACACCCATGTCCCCGGAGTCTTTACAGACGAGCCGGATTTCTACGGCCCGGAAGACATGGACGATGCCACATGGAAAATCACCGGGGACGACAAGTGCATCATCAACCCGGGATCGGTCGGTCAACCGCGAGACCTTGACCCACGGGCGAGCTACGCCATTCTGGATTCCGAGGCGAAGGAAGTGGAGTTCTTCAGGCTGGAATATGACATCGAGTCTGTGGTTCAGAAGATCTACGCGATTCCCGAGCTGACAAACTGGCTCGGGGATCGACTTCGCGAGGGGCGCTGACATATGCCGGGACCTCGAGGGTCGAACGATCCCCGCGCCGCTGCCGCTGCAAGATTGCGGCGGATTATCCCGCTGGCGTTGGGATTCATCATTGTTCTGATCATCGTTCTTATTGCGACTGCCCCACGCTCGGGCCGGGGTGTTGATGCCACCGCGACCTCGCCAGACCAGCAGCAGGACACTGCGGCTGCGGTTGCAGACGTCGCAGGCGAAACACCTGCAGATGATGACGCGTCGGCTGCGGGCTCAGAGGACGATGCGGACGCCGCCCCTGTCGCTGCCGAATCTGCGACCACGGCGCCAGATCCACCTGCCACAACTTCAGCAGATGGCGCCAGGTCACTTGAGGGGCTGCGGGTGCGGCAGCACGCCGAAGGTGGACCGGCCCCCGCCATGCTCGGTGGCTTGGAAGACCCGGCGGCCGCAAAGATGCAGCTGCAGTTCACCCGCCAGGGGGCTGGCATCGTCGAAATCCCGTTTGCGGACATCTGGGTCACTGCGCGAGCGAAGCGTCGAGCTGCAGCGTGGTTCAGGGCAAAGCAGCGTGGTGATACAAGCGGCGTCGAGCCGCCGCCGATCGAAGATCGGTTTGTGTTGGCTCACGAGTCGCTTGTTCCAATGGGAGGCCAGCTGGTCACGATACCGCTCCTTGCTGCGCGGAGTGTCACTGTCGAAGGCACGGAGCTCAATCTGGTTCCCTCAACGTGCTGGGTTTCGACGGGGCCCGGCACGTTTGCTGCAGACATCGTCAATGCAAACGACGAACCGATCCTGCAGATCACGCGGCACTGGACGCTGGATGGTTGGGACATCACCCTCAATCAGCACATCAGCAATCTCTCGGGTCGGGATCTTGGAATTCGATGGTCGCAGTACGGTCCACCCAGCCTGAATGCTGACCGAAGCCGGTACATGGATCGAAGGCGATTTCGGTTCGGGTACCTGCTCGGACAGGAGAATGATCCGGATCGTCTGGCCGGCGTTGTCGCGGACGGCTCCATGCTGCTTGAACTCACCGATGTCACCGGAGAAGGTGAGAGCCCGGTGTTGTGGCCAAATGAGCTCAGCCGCACCGAGGGGTTTGAGCTGTCCTGGTTCGCCACGACCAACCGTTACTTCGGCATGGCTGTGCATCCGGTACTCGATGCCGAAGGCCGCGGAGACTTGTCGCTCGAGAGCGTCGTGGGCGAGATCACGCGATTCTCTGCCAGTGTCAACGATGAGCCGATCATCCTGACGGGCCTGGCCTGGCCTGGTGCTGGCGCGCCGGACAGCGCGTTGGCGGCTGGCGGCGTGAAGTCGCTCTCGATGGGCATCTTCGCCGGACCTCTTGAGGAATCCGTTCTTGAGAACGAACAACCGTTCCGCGCGCTCAACATGCAGGGACTCATCCTGTATCAGATGTCGAGCTTCTGCGCCATCTGCACGTTCCAGTGGCTGGCGCACCTCCTGCTGGCCGTGCTCGCCTTCTTTGATCACTGGGTCGTCTTCGATTGGGGCGTTGCGATCATTCTGTTGGTGTTGTGTGTGCGCGCCCTGCTCCATCCGGTGACACGCCGAAGCCAGATGGGGATGCAGAAGTTTGGCAAGCAGATGCAGCGTCTGAAGCCAGAGATGGACAAGCTTCAGAAGAAATATGGCGGCGACAAAAAGAAGATGCAGGAAGAGCAGATGCGGCTCTTCAGAGAGCATGGCATCAATCCCCTGCAGATGCTCGGTTGCCTGCCGATGTTCCTGCAGATGCCGATCTGGGTTGCGCTCTATGCAGCACTGTACTTCTCATTCGATCTTCGCCAGGAGCCGGCCTTCTGGGGTGTGTTCCAGGAACTCTGGGGATGGCCATTCCTGGCCGATCTCGCTTCACCCGATCACTTCTTCTGGGAATCGCCTGAGCCATTCAAGTTCTTCCTGTGGAATGTCACCGGCATCAATCTGCTGCCCATCCTGATGGGTGTCATTTTCTTCTTCCAACAGAAGTACATGACTCCAAAGACAAGCATGTCACCAGAGCAGGAGACGCAGCAGAAGATCATGCGGGTCATGATGGTCGTGCTGTTTCCGGTGATGCTCTACAGCGCGCCATCCGGGTTGACGCTGTACATCCTGACATCGAGCAGCATCGGCATCATGGAAAGCCGCCACATTCGAAAGCAGGTCGATGCCATGGATCTGGACACGCTTGTCAAGCGACCTGATCCGACCAGGAGTGCCGGACGTGGTGCCAAAGATCCCCAATCGCGGGCGTATGCCAAGATGATGGATCGCCGAAAGCAAAAGCAGGGCCGCGGTCCGGCCAGAAATTTCAAGAAACGCAAGTAGCGATTGCGCGTCGGGCGAACGCCCATGGACACAGAAAGCACTATTGTCGCCGTGGCCTCCCCTCCGGGGTGTTCTGCACGCGGTCTGATTCGCTTGAGTGGCGCATGTGCCGGTGAGGTGCTCGGCCCACACTGCACTGGCGTAGATCAGAGTCGCCGGGGAGTTTTCTCAGGGCGGCTGATTGTCTGTGATTGGAACATGCCTGCCCTGTTCATGTGCATGCCTGCGCCCGGGTCCTACACCACCCAGGATGTGGTGGAGCTACAACTGCCGGGCAATCCCATTCTCCTGGAACGTGTCGCAGATGCATTCGTCGAGTCTGGTCGCTCAAGAGGATTGCCGGTGCGGCATGCTGCTCCTGGCGAGTACACCTATCGCGCATGGTTCAGTGGACGGCTTTCGCTCGATCGCGCCGAGAGCGTTGCAGCGATGATCTCAGCACGCTCCGACGCTGACCTCGGGGCGGCGAGACGATCGTTCAGAGGCGGTGTTGGTGGCGCGATATCGCCCGCCGCCGATCGGTTGGCGTGGTCACTCGCTCGTGTTGAGGGCGGCATCGACTTCGCTGACGAAGAAGATGTCGTTACGTTTTCTCGGGATGATTTGCGAATGGAACTTGGGGGAATCGCTGACTCGCTGCGCGAGCATCTCGGGTCCTTTCGGGGAGGTGAAGCGAGTGATGGCCTGCCAACTGTGGTGCTGCGAGGACCGGCCAATGCGGGCAAGTCGACGCTCTTCAACTCGCTGCTGGCAGCCGATCGAGTGGTGACCCATTGCAGAGCCGGAACCACCCGCGATGCTATTGTCGAAGAAGCAGTGTTCGATGGCGTTCGGTTGCTTCTGGTAGACACTCCCGGGGATGAACGCAGCGCGGCCTCGCCGGCGAGAGATGCTGAGGCCGAGGCCGACCTCGTGCTGTTGTGCAACTCGTCGGTAGAAGAGCCCGTCGTGGCACGAGCCGGAGCACTGGTTGTTCGGACCAAGTGCGACCTGCGCGACGTTCCACGAAGCGAGCACGACGTCTGCGCCTTCGATCCTCGCGACGTTGCGCACTTGCGAAGCCGGATTGTGCAGGCACTGGAGAGGCAATCAGTCCCCGGTGGCGGCGCGACACTCGCTGTCTCAATGCGACAGCGGAGTTTGATCGAAGGGGCACTTGCGAGTATCGAGTCAGCGATCGGTCTGGAGCTCGATGACGCAAAGGCCCCCCTTCACTCGGGCTTGACTCGACCCGCAGAAGTCGCCGCAAGGCTCCGAGAGGCCCTCGACAGTCTCGGGGCTGTTGTCGGATCGATTCCTCCCGATGATGTGCTGGAACGGGTCTTTGCAAGTTTCTGTGTTGGCAAGTAGGGTCCACCTCGCCGCAAGGAATGTATTCGGGAGGAATTGATGTGAAGTACAAAGTGCGGGGCGGCTCGGGCCCCAACCCCTCGGTGGCGTTTCGGTGTGATCAATGCCACGACACCCTCGTGGCCTCTTTGGAAGAAGCGGGCCAGGCGACGAAGTGCCCGTCGTGCGGGGCCATGATTGATGTTCCGGGAAGCAGGGAACGTGTTGAGTGGAAGAGAGCTCGTGATGATGCGGAGCGAGATGCCAGAACAAGGCAGGCGAAGCGAGAGGCCCAACAGGCGCGAAAGCAGGAACAGAAGACTTCGCAGACGCGGCCCCCGCAGACTCCTGAGACACAACGGGTTGATCCACCCACCGGGTCCATGCGATCCTTCTCCGATCGTGTGCTGATTGCCGCGTTTGGTTTCTTTCGCGCAATCAGCGTGCTTCTGGTCTGCGTGGCTGTGGCGACTATTGCGATTGGCCTCGCCTGGCTTGCAATCAGTCTCCCGTCTCGCGCCGTCCCCGAGCAGCCCGGCGAGATTGCTCGTGTTCCTGATGCAGCAGGATTTCATGCGTATTGCAAGCAACAGGAACGCGAGGCAGAACAAGGCTCACGGTCCAGAGATGGAAGCAGCTCAAGCGATGTGATGTCGAACAGCTCAGTGACAGGGGCGTCGCGGTTTCTTCCTCCGTGTTCGTACGTGGAAGATGACATTCTGAAGGTGGTGGCGGCATTGGACCTGGAGCCTTCGGGGGCCGCCGCCGATTACCTGTGTGAGTGGTACACCGACATTGCACCGACCGATCGGGAGCGCTCATGGAACGGGCTGATGAATCTCATTCCGACTGTTGAGGAGCGCCAGCGGCAAGCTGGCGGCTCGTTGCCTGGGTGGTGTTCGGGCGATGATGCGCTGACGTGGTACATCTACACAGACATGCAGTACCGTGATGAGGCTGATTGGGTTCGCGAGGCGCGATTGCAGGACAATGCTGCCAAAGCGACGTATCGGCAGTGGAGCATTGACACCGCCGTCAAGGTCATTGTGTTTGCAATCGCGATTCTCATGGCATTTATCGTGCTGCCTCTACTCATTCAGATAGAGCGCAATACGCGAACAGGAAATGCTGCATCCAGGGAGCCGCGATGACCGAAGAATCTGGACGAATGACGTTGCGTGTGCGCTATGTCGAGTGCGACCCGATGGGAGTAGCGCATCACACGGCGTATCCCGTGTGGTTTGAAATGGGGCGCACCGAGCTGCTTCGAAGCAGCGGCATGAACTACGCTGACTTGGAGCGTGACGGCGTGCTGCTCGCTGTTGTGAATCTTGAAGTCAGCTACAAGAAGCCAGCGCAATATGACGATGTTCTTGACTTGGAAACAGTGCTCGTGAGTTGCGGCCGCGTGAAGATCGAGCACAGGTATACGCTGCGTCGAGAACACGATGTCCTTGCGACGGGGCGCACCGTGCTTGCATGTCTGTCACGAGATGGTGCGCCGCGGGAAGTCCCAGACTCCATTCAGGCGATGGCCGACTGATCAGTCGCTTGGAGTACAGACGCGTCCAACGCGCACATCGATGCGGGCAATCGTGGCGCGACAGCTTGATCGAAGTTCCTGAAGGAGTCCGCTTCGGAGTAAGCGATCCAGCTGGAATGCGATTGCGGGAGAGTGCGCGGTGACCCGCGCGGTACCGCCTCGCAAGTGTTCGACTCGGGTGCGATCTCTGAGCGCGGGTGGCACACATGAATGCCACGCTTCGGCGAAGTCGCCGACTTGACGCTGTGTTCGCTGAAGTTGCTGTTGCAGGTTCGGGACCATGTCCCCGAAGGACTTGGCCCGCGGCTTTCGATTGCGCCACGTGCGGAGTTGTTCGATGTGCTGGACGGCGGCGGTGGGCATGGCACCCATCCTATCGACCGGATCGGAGCTGCCGCGAGAGGGGGCACATGGGCCCGCGCTCTTCGCCGCCCCCCCGCTGCGCTGTATCCTCTCACCCGTATGACGACGATCCGAATGGACGGTTTGGTCAAGCGGTACGGCAAGGTGACCGCTGTGCGAGGCATCGATCTCACGATCGAGTCCGGAGAGTTGTTCTTCCTTCTGGGACCGTCGGGGTGTGGCAAGACAACGTTGCTGCGAATGCTCGCCGGATTCCTTGAGCCATCCGAAGGCCGGCTGTTCTTTGATGACCAGGATGTGACGTGGTTGCCCGCCAATAAGCGGCAGGCCGGCATGGTGTTTCAAAGTTATGCCCTCTGGCCACATATGAGCGTGCGGCAGAATGTCGGGTACGGGCTGGAAGTCCGCAAAGTCTCTGCGGCAGAACGGGTTCGGCGCGTCAACGACGCCCTGGAAGCCGTACAGATGGGAGCCCTGGGCGACCGCAGGCCCAACGAGCTCTCGGGTGGGCAGCAGCAACGCGTTGCGCTTGCGAGGGCGTTGGTGGTCGAGCCGAGCGTCGTTCTTCTCGACGAGCCGCTGAGCAATCTGGATGCGCGGCTACGACAGTCAATGCGAAGCGAAATCCGTCGGATTTGCAAGGCGCATGGGCTGACAGGCGTCTACGTGACGCACGATCAGGAGGAAGCCTTGTCGATGGCGGATCGGATTGCCCTGCTTCGAGATGGCCAGATACAGCAGTGCGGGACGCCGGAATCGATGTATGCCAGGCCAGAGACACGGTTTACGGCGGAGTTTCTTGGTGACACGAATCTGATCCCCGCCACACTCGGAGACCGCCGCGATGGGCAGGTCGTGCTGGAAACCCCGCTGGGGAAGTTGGTCTCACGCACCACCCCGGGAGATCTGCCTGGTGCCGGGAATGTGACGTGCTCCATTCGCCCGGAGGCGTTCGAGCCAACAGCCGGCGGCGAGATTGTGGGCCAGGTGACGGAGCGGATGTTCCTCGGAGAGCGTTGCCTGTTGACGGTTCAGTGTGGGGGCCGGGAACCAACCTCGGTGCGGGTCCTTGAGCTGGGTGATGCCGGTCGGCGATCGGCAATCGGCGACTCCATACACCTGTCTGCGAGCCCTGACAACGTCGTAATACTCGCAGATTAGAGCCAGATCGCCACAATACAACGCAGTACAACGACGTACGCGGCAAGAACGTGAGTCGTGTCCTGGTCGGAGTTCATTGAGGCCTCCGGGGGCCGTTGCTGTGGTGCCGTGGACGGCAGGTATCTTGTGCCGTCTGGGGTGTTCTTGCTCGCGGGCTGCACCTGGGGTGTGTACGGACCCCCCCACTTCGACATTCCGGGCGGATGAGGGGCCCGCCAGCTGCGGTCGCGATATCTGGTCGCCCGGTCTGAGGATTCGTTCTCTGCCCTATCGGGCGTCAGCCGCGACATGGCCTGGCCTGCGGCGAAGCCCCGCAGTGTGCATCAATTGGGCGCATTTGGGGTATGCCCACCTCACGGCGCGCGGTCAATCACGCTGGTGCCCGTCTAGACAGCCCCCTGCCGGGCGGCCATGGCTGATGAGGCCTCGTCTACTCAAGGGGCGAAGGAGAGTTATAGGACGGAGAGGCGGGTGTGAAGGAGCTGGCCCATCGGAGTTTCACGTGAAACCTGTGGCGGCTGATTTGTAGCGGTTTTTTGGCCCTCGCCTGAGCCTGCTCACGGTTTCACGTGAATCGTTGTGTTACAACACTCGTGTGTGTTGGTGTGCTTTGGCGATGAGATGGTTGGGGTTCAGGTGGTCGCTCTGTTGCAAGGAGGCGTTCGTGTGAGCACAAAGAAGACTGCATCGAAGAAAAAAGCGAACAGGGCTGCTAAGAAGCGGCGACTGGGGATGGGCTTGAGCGGCATGATCGGGAAGCCGGTGCAGGTCAAGTTGGAAGATGTGCCCCTCGCTGCCCCCACCGAGCCATCTTCCGCTGCTGCGGTGTCGGCCCCCGGTCATCAGGTCGGTTTGGTGTCCGGTGATGGCGGGGCTTCGGCGGCGGCTGCCCCGCAGGCGGATGTTGGCGGGGGCCTGGAGAGTGTCCGTGTGGGGGATATTCGGCCGAACGAGCGGCAGCCGCGTCAGGCGATCCCTTTGGCATCGTTGGAGCCGCTGGTCGCGTCGATTCGGCTTGCCGGTGTCATGCAGCCGATCATCGTCCGCCCTCGTGGAGCGGATGGGTTGTTTGAGCTGGTGGCTGGTGAGCGTCGCTGGAGGGCCGCCACCGAGGCTGGTCTGTCGCGGGTGCCCGCAATCGTTCGGGACATCGATGATCAGACGGCGGCGGAGTGGGCGATCGTTGAGAACGTTCAGCGGGAGGACCTTGACGCAATCGAGCGTGCCGATGCGTTCCGTTGTTTGCAGCAGGACTTCGGGCTTACCCATGCTGAGATCGCCGATCAGGTTGGGATGACTCGCGCTGCTGTGACCAATCAGATCAGGCTGTGTGACCTCGACGAAGGCTCCCGCACGCTGGTGCGGCAGGGGGCGCTGAGCGGCGGTCACGGGCGCTGCCTCCTGGGAGTGCCCTCGGTAGACCATCGCCTCGATCTTGCGAAGCAGGCGATCGAGGGCGAGTGGAGCGTCCGAGAACTGGAACGAAGGGTCCGGGCATTGGCCCCGCGGACACCGCCCGAGTCAGCCGCCACGGTCGCCCCGGACGCGGGGAGGGCCCATCTGGATGATCTGGAGAGACAACTTGGCGAGTTTCTCGGGACGCGTGTCCATATTCACACCGGGCGGCGACGGGACCGTGGGCGGCTCGCGATTGAGTTCTATGACCTGGAGCAGTTTGACGGCCTGCTCCTCCGGTTTGGCTTCAAGGCGACATAGCCGCCGGGTGGCACATCAGAATCGACGGAGCCCATCTGGAAGCGATCGACGAGTGGGGGAGCCGCTGGCTGCCGAGTTCGGCAGCGGGTTGATGTCGCCCCTGGTCTTCTCACTGTGCGCAGTTCGCCCGCGTAGCTGGGAGCGCGCATCATGCGATTCATCCTGCGCATCTCTCGATGATTGACTGCACATGTCCTGCAGCAGCACCCGATGCACACAGGAGCGAGGCCACGCGAAATCTGTCAGCATGGACAACTCAATGACACACGTCTCAACAGACATCACAGATGCACTGTCCTTTGATATCGAAGATTGGTTTCACATCGTCGAAATCGAGTCGCTATCCGATCCAACCGCGTGGGACGGAATGGAGTCGCTTGTCGAGCGGTATACCGAGTGGATCATTCAAACCGTGACGGAGTCCGGCGCGAAGTGCACATTCTTTGTGCTTGGTTGGATTGCAGAGCGGTATCCGAAACTCGTCGAACTGATGACACGGCATGGCCACGAAGTCGGTTCACACTCGTACTGGCATCGTGAGGTGTACCAACTCGATCCAGAGACGTTTCGCGAGGACATGAAGCAGTCGATTGATGTCATTGAATCCGCGGGAGGACAAAAGGTACTCGGCTTTCGCGCGCCGTCCTTTTCCATTACACCCGGTACCGAGTGGGCATTTGACGTATTGCACGATCTTGGAATCAAGTATGACGCCAGTTTGTTTCCGGCAGATCGCGCGCATGGAGGATACCCATGCCCGGAAGGTCCGCACGTGTTTGGCGGTGCCCCGTCCGGGCGACCGATGCCGGAGTTGCCGATGAGCATCATGCGCATCGGCACCAAACGAGTTCCGTTTTCTGGAGGGGGATACCTGCGGCTGTTACCGCTCTGGTTGATCAATCGTGGCTTCGCGCAGCAACACAAGATGGGTCGGCCCGCCGTCATCTATCTTCATCCGCGTGACTTTGCGCCCGATTGCCCGCGGGTACCCATGCCGCTGCATCGCAGGTTCAAGTGCTACGTCAACACCCGCGGCACCAAGAACAAACTCAAGTCACTGCTGAACAGGTATCAATTCGATTCTTGCGCACATGTGCTTGGGGTCAATCAGGATTCGTAGTTCCTGGGTCGCTCAACAGTTCCTGGAGTGCATGGCGCACCGCAGCTTCGGAACCAAGATCGCCGGGAAGGTCATAGTGTTCCTGAAGCCGCTGCGTGTCAGCGACTGACCGCAGGATGTCATCGACGCGGGCAGGGACATGGTGCCGGGCAAGTTCTTGCCCGCTTGCCGCTTCCAGCAGGTCAATCAACTGCAGGAGGGAAGTCTCGCGACCGGTTCCGATGTTGACAGGCTCACATGCAGGCGAACATGCTGCGCGGCACATCGCTTCGACGGCGAGAGACACTGGGACAAAGTCGCGGGTCTGCAGGCCATCACCCTCCACGGTGGCCGGGTTGCCAGTTCTGATCGCCTCAGCGAAGGATGAGACCACAGCTGCGTAGGCGACGTCGGCCCGCTGCCCTCGCCCAAATACGTTGAACAGTCGCACAGGTGTTGCTGCGAGGCGGTCGCTGGCGGTCGCTGCGAGAATGGCTCTTTCGCCCTCAAGCTTGCTCGATGCATAGCGGTTCGCCGGCGCCGGGGTGGCGGACTCCCGGCACGGGATGGCCGCGCCAGATCCATAAACAGCGCAACTGCTTGCAAAAACAAGGGTTGCCATATTGTCGATCGCTGCCTGAGTAACGATTTCGGTGCCCAGAATGTTGGTTTCATGGCATCGACGGGGGGCCCCCTGGCACTCAGCTACCGAGACGATGGCAGCCAGATGAAAGATCACCTCGCAGTCGCGGGCTGCCCGCTGCACCGCGTCCCGGTCCGTGACCGAAGATTCAATGAGATCAAGAGTCGCATTCTGGCCCGAATCGACCGGCCGAACGCCGGTCGAGAGATTGTCGAGAATCTGAACACAGGCGCCCGCCCCAGCCAGCCTGCGGCACAGGTGGCTGCCGATGAACCCGCAGCCGCCGGTGACCAGCACCCGCCGCCCACGCCAATGGGTTGCACCATCATTCATGCCTGCATGCTACCGCTCACCCCGCGCCGGTACCCTGCGGCATATGAAACTGGTTATTCACAACACACTCTCTGGGGCACAGGAGCCGTTCATTCCCATCGATCCGATGGGCAAGCGGGTGACGTTCTACACGTGTGGTCCGACTGTCTACGACTATGCGCATATTGGCAACTTCCGATCCTTCCTCAATGCAGACATTCTGCGAAGGACGCTTGAGCTGCTTGGCTTTGAAGTCATCCACATCATGAACATCACCGATGTGGGCCACATGACTGATGACTCTGTCGCCGATGGCGGTGGAGAGGACAAGATGGAAGTCGCAGCAAAGCGACTGGTCGAAGCGAAGAAATCGGGCACACTGCCTGATGGCGCCGATGTCGATGCAACGAATCCGATGGAGGTTGCCGATTTCTACGCAGAAGCATTCATGGAAGATGCAAAGCGGCTCGGACTCAAGGTTGCGCTGGAAGCACCATCGCATCCAGAGCGTCTTCCGCGACCGACTCAATACGTCGATGGCATGATTGAAATGGTGACGTCACTCATCGAACGGGGACATGCCTATCAGGCCAGCGATGGAGCGGTCTATTTCGATGTGTCTTCATGGCCTGACTATGGCGAACTCTCCGGGAACACAATTGATGCACTCCGGAGTGGAGAGGGTGGCCGCGTCGACATGAGTACGCAGTCGATCAAACGACACCCAACCGACTTCATGCTCTGGAAGCCTGACAGCGATCACTTGATGCGGTGGCCGAGTCCCTGGGGGGAGGGCTACCCGGGCTGGCACCTGGAGTGTTCGGTCATGGCTGGCGCACTTCTTGGTGAAGAGATCGATCTGCACAGCGGTGGCGAGGACAACATCTTCCCCCACCACGAGTGCGAGATTGCACAATCGCGCGGTACTACCGGATGCGGCACCTTTGCCCGGTATTGGTTTCACACGCGCCACCTCATGGTCGATGGGGCCAAGATGAGCAAGTCCAGTGGAACGTTCTTCACCATTCGAGACTTGCTCGAACGGGGCGCATCACCAGCGGCCATTCGCCTGGAGTTAGTTCGGACGCACTACAGACTCAATTCGAACTTTACGATGCAGGGCCTGCGTGATGCGCAGAAGCAGGTCGAGCGAATCGGTCGTGCAGCGCGATGGCTTGAGGACAACGCTTCAGCACCTCGCAATGGAACCGGCCCGCTCCGAGCGGCGCTGGGGCCGTTCACTGCGGCACTCTGTGATGACCTCAATGTCGCAGGTGCGCTCGGTATCTTGAATTCAGCACTTGGCGAATTGACAATTGACTCACCACCTACGCCTACTGAAGGTTCGGCCACCTGGGCCGATGAGCTGGAGGCGCTGCGAGCGATGGATTCGGTCTTCGGTATTCTTGACCTGGACATCGCCCCGCCCGCTGCCGCGGACGAAGAGGTGGCGGAGATCGAGTCGCTCATCGATGCCCGCAATACCGCAAGAGACAACAGAGACTGGGCGCGAGCGGACGAGATTCGCGATGAGTTGTTGCAGCGGGGCATTGCGATCAAAGACGCCGCGGGTGGGACGGCATGGGAACGCGTGCTTCAATGATGGGTCGCGTGCCGGTGATAGGCCTCGCCGGTGGAATCGGATCAGGGAAGAGCACGGTGGCCGGCGTTTTTGCAGCCAGCGGGTGCTTCGTTGTTGATGCAGATGCAGTTGTTCGCGAGGTGCTTGCGGGCGATGAGGTGTGCCGGCAACTCAGGCAGTGGTGGGGAGATGACATGTGTGAACGAGACGGCAAGCTGAATCGATCGAAGGTGGCGGGCATCGTATTTGCTGATGAGTCCGAGCGAACCAGACTTGAGGCATTCATCCACCCGCAGGTCAAGGACCGCTGCCAGATCGAGATCGCCCAGGCTCCGAAGGATGCGCCAGCCATCATCCTCGACGCGCCGCTGCTCTTTGAGGTAGGCCTCGATGATTGGTGTGATCGGATTGTCTTCGTCGATACGCCAGCGGCAATCCGGCACTCACGAGCCGAGGCGCGTCATGGTTGGGCCCCCGGAGAGGCCGCTCGGAGGGAGTCGTCACAATTGGCACTTGACGAGAAGCGTCGCAGATCCGATGATGTGATCGTCAACGCGGAGGATCGGACCTCGATCCACCGGCAGGTTGCCGGAGTTCTGGATCGCCTCCACCCGCGGACCGACTGACCCGTTTGTATTCAGCGATATTCCCTGCCGCGTCTGCGGCGCTCGGGTCACTACTTTCGCCGCAAGATCCCCCTTCGCCGTGTGGGCGAAGCGGCTACACAGGGCTCCAGGACAATGTCAACAACCACAACACCCACGCCGTCCCAAGCACCACGACCAGCTGACGTGCCAAAGAAACAGCGCGAAGATGGCGGCGGTGGTGACCAGTCACATAAACAAGGCAAGCACCGAGGCCAAAGGAAGCAGCAGATGGCAAAGAAGCGTCGTCGTCGTAAGAAGCCGTCGAGCAACGCCGCAGCGATTCCCGCAGTAGTTCTCGAGCAAGGATCAGTTCCAACCGATGAGCAACTTGCTCAGGAGGCAGAGGAGCTTGAAGCATCGCTTGACGCGAAGACGCGTGCTCGATTCGAGAAAGCGAAGAAGGACGGCCTCGACCTGGGGTTGCTTCAGAAGACGTCGGGTCCGGATCTGGTCAAGCTTGCAGAGAAAGACGGCATTGAGCACGCGGCGACCATGCCGAAGCAGCAACTTGTCTTCGAGATTCTTCGGGTCCGTGCCGAAATGCAAGGCCTGATGATCGGCGAAGGAACACTCGAGATATCGCCGGACGGGTACGGATTCCTCCGAAGCCCCGAGTACTCCTATCTACCGTCGCCAGACGATGTCTATGTCAGCCCTGCTCAGATCAAGCGATTTGGACTTCGGCGTGGGCAGATCGTCAGCGGCCTCATCAGACCTCCAAAGGAGGCTGAAAAATACTTCGCAATGTTACGGGTCGAATCAGTCAACGGGACTGACCCTGTCGAGGCGGCGCACCTGCCGACCTTTGAGAATCTCACGCCGCTGCATCCCGATGAGCGCGTCACACTTGAGACATCTCCCGATATCGTCGAGACTCGCGTCATTGATCTGGTAGCGCCGCTTGGTTTCGGCCAGCGTGCCTTGATTGTCGCGCCGCCGCGAACGGGCAAGACAGTGCTTCTTCAGAAGATCACAAAGTCTATTGCGATGAATCACCCTGAGGCCCACGTGATTGTGCTGCTCGTTGACGAGCGTCCAGAAGAAGTCACCGACTTCAAACGCAATACGGCTGAGTCGGTTGAGGTTGTGGCCAGTACCTTCGATGAGCATGCGACCCGACATATCCAAGTCGCGGAAATCGTCATGGAGAAAGCACGCCGGATGGTCGAGGCGGGCGACAAGGTCGTCGTGCTTCTCGACTCCATTACGCGGCTCGCACGTGGGTACAACAACGCAGCCTCGGGCTCTGGCAAGATTGGTACCGGCGGTGTTGACAACGCTGCGCTTATCAAGCCGAAGAAATTCTTCGGTTCTGCTCGAAACATCGAGGACGGCGGATCACTCACGATTATCGCCACGGCGCTCGTGGATACTGGCTCGAAGGCCGACGAGGTCATTTTCGAAGAGTTCAAGGGAACGGGCAACAGCGAATTGCATCTGACCCGCAAGCTTGTTGAGAAGCGGATTTGGCCTGCAATCGACATTCCGGCATCGGGAACTCGCCGGGAAGAGTTGCTCTTGGATGACAAGGAGCTCGATCTGGTATCGCGTCTTCGCAAGGTCGTTTCGGATATGAATGTCGTGCAGGCCATGGAATTGCTGCGAACCAGGCTTGCCAAGACGAATTCCAATGCAGAATTCCTGATGACAATGAACCTCGGGTGACGCAAGTGTGCATCCCCGCCGGCCGATCGCCCGTACTCTAGAGAGCGTGGATCAGATCCCACACGGAGGCAAATGCGTGCGTGACTTCAAACGACATCGTGCTGGGATGACTCTGGTGGAGTTGATGGTTGTTGTTGCTGTGCTGGCCTCGCTCATCGCGGTCTTTACGTTGGCTGGCAGGGCAGGTCGCAGTAGTGAAATGATGCTCAAGTCACGGAACCACCTCCGGCAGATTGCGCAGTGGGTGGATCAGTATGCGTCGAACCATCGTGACACGGTGGTGCCGTCTCGCTTCGACTATTGGCGAGAGGATGCGCGTGATGACATGGATGGGGATGGCATTCCGGACAGGGCCAGCGTCAACCGAGTCGGCGGCGCGAGGTTCTTTACATCAGACGCAGCTGGCGAGCAGTGGCTCCCGACGGCGAACCCCTTCAATGACTCGCTCTCACCGCGAGAGAGCGGTCTTCACCAGGGATCATGGGCCGACATCCTCTGGGTCGACGCCAATCTCGGCGGCTCAATCGAGTTCAGCGACTCTCCTGTGGCCGGCGCCAGCACATCGAACACCCACGGCGGCTACGGTCCGACAAGCGTGGCTGCGCCAGGATGGTGGATGTATGCCGATCGGACGAATCAGTACGCCAATCCGCTTCGAGCTGCCGCGCCAAACACGCTGCATTACCCTCGAACCGACTCGGCGGGCGGTTTGACGAACCCGCTGCTGGCCGATCGTGGCATGTATGAGTCACCGTACGATGACGAAAACCGTATGGTTGGCCTTCCAACGCCCATTGGCGGTGGTGCCTGGGAGAAGGATGTACCCGGCTTCTTCGCAGCCAATGGCTTCTTTGATGCCCGCAGCCGGGCGGATATCACCGGATCCAATTCAGATCCAACCGTAGATCGCTTTGTCGCGACCCCGCAAGTGCGAGCGCCAGCTCGGGCGATGTACCTCGTTGATTCATTTCGCGGCGAGACGATCGGTGAGAGCCCGTTGGCTGACCGCGCCGACTATGAGGCTCGCACCAGGGCTGCATTGACCAATTGGGTTCCGGAGGGAAGTACCGAGGCGGCGTACGGTGCAGGGGTCCCACCGTCACTGACTCAGGAAGTCGATTTTCGATACGCGGGTAACACGGCTGCGTTGATGATGTTCCTCGACGGGCATGTGGAGACGATGACCGCGTGGCGGGAGTATGAGCAGTTGGTTGGCACCCCAACGATGCCAGGGCTCGGGGTGCAGGTGATGGACCTCGATCGGCGTCTCCAGAACTGACAAGCCTCCGGGCGGCTCCCCGGTACTCCCACTCTTCGCCTCCCACTGGGCTTGTGAGGTTCCCGGCACCGGCGATGAGATCCGGGGGGATCTACTCCTCTGCCCTCTCCATGATCCCGATCTGCCCAGGCCACCCTGGCTGGTCCCCGATTCGTCCCCCGGGGTCGGTTTCCGGGGCTGTTTTTCACCCTCCGACGTATGGCATTTGTACCCATGGGACCACTCTTTTTCGTCCATTCCCTTCGGAGGGAGGGCCCCCACTTGCCATGGGCCGAGATGCCAGTACAATCCTCGCTTCCGTCCCTGTCGGGGCGGTTTTTCGTCGGCGCGGTTGTGTCGGCGTCATCCAAGTCGAGCGTGGGTCAGGATGAACCCCGCCACCGTAGCTCAGTGGTAGAGCACACCCTTGGTAAGGGTGAGGTCACGGGTTCAAGTCCCGTCGGTGGCTTGGAACACAATTCGGCGCGGATGACCGCGCCGTTGTGCCTCGCATGAGTGGGGCATTCATAACGGTTCCTCGCGCGTGCGAGGCCGTCAACAAGGTTTGGTCCACAACGGACCGGGGTCCTTCTCTCAGATGAGTGATGGGCCAAACAGGAGATTGCTGCGAGGCCAACAGCGGAACACCGGCACGATGCCGACCGCAGCGCCCCGCGCAGGAGAATCGCACCGATGGCGAAGGACACATTTGTTCGCACCAAGCCGCACGTCAATGTCGGCACGATCGGGCACATCGACCACGGCAAGACCACCCTGACCGCGGCGATCACGACCCGCCAGGCTGCCCGGGGACTCGGCGATGCCCGAGCGTTCGATGAAATCGACAACGCACCGGAAGAGAAGGCTCGTGGTATTACGATCGCGACCAGTCACCAGGAGTATGAGTCGGACAACCGGCACTATGCTCACGTCGACTGCCCCGGTCACGCTGACTATGTCAAGAACATGATCACCGGTGCCGCCCAGATGGACGGCGCTATTCTCGTGGTTGCCGCGACCGACGGCCCCATGCCCCAGACGCGTGAGCACATTCTGCTCGCCCGCCAGGTTGGTGTGCCGAAGATCGTTGTCTACATGAACAAGTGTGACATGGTCGACGACGAAGAGTTGCTCGAACTCGTCGAGATGGAAGTCCGCGAGCTGCTCAGCCAGTACGACTTCCCCGGCGATGACGTTCCGGTCATCCGCGGCTCGGCCCTCAAGGCACTTGAGAGCGAAGGCAAGGATGACGAAGTCTGCAAGTCGATCGATGAGCTCATGGAAGCACTGGACTCCTACATTCCAGAGCCGGAGCGTGAGGTCGATAAGCCGTTCCTGATGGCAATCGAGGACGTCTTCTCGATCAAGGGCCGCGGTACGGTCGTAACCGGTCGTATTGAGACCGGTGCCGTTCACGTTGGTGACCCGATCGAAATCGTCGGTCTCACCGACGAGCCCACCAAGACGACCTGCACGGGCGTCGAGATGTTCAACAAGATCCTGGAAGATGCGCAGGCCGGCGACAATGTTGGCGCGCTGCTTCGTGGTATTGAGAAGGACGACGTTGAGCGTGGTCAGGTCCTCGCAAAGCCTGGCAGCATCACGCCTCACACGGAGTTTGAGTCAGAGGTCTATGTGCTGACCAAGGAAGAGGGCGGCCGTCACACGCCGTTCTTCTCCGGCTACAAGCCGCAGTTCTACTTCCGTACGACGGATGTGACCGGTGGACTCGATCTCGTCGGCGCCGAAATGTGCATGCCCGGCGACAACATCAAGATGAAGGTTACTCTCGGCAAGAAGATCGCCATGGTGGAAGGTCTCCGCTTCGCAGTTCGCGAAGGTGGCCGAACCGTGGGTTCGGGCGTCGTGACCAAGATCCTCGAGTAGCCCTCGGGCGACTCGCGCCCGGCTTGTCCCCTCGTCGCTGCTGCGACGAGGGGACGGGCACGGGGAAAGGTGGAAAGAGACAATGGCCAAGAAGTCTGCTGATCGCGAATATGTGTGGCTCCAGTGCACGGAGTGCGGTGATCTCAATTACCGCACCAGCATTCGCGTCAAGGGTGGTATTGATGAGAAGGTGAAGGCTGGTATGAAGAAGTACAGCCCTCGTCTGCGGAAGCACACGCATCACAAGATCAAGAGGAAGTGACATTGAGGCCGGGATGATCCTGGCACCGAACGCCGGTAGCTCAATTGGCAGAGCAGCGGATTCCAAATCCGCAGGTTGAGTGTTCGAGTCACTCCCGGCGTGTTTCAGGCCCCCTGGGGCACTGTGAGTCGGGGTTTCCCCGAGTGGAGAGAATCATATGTCCGCGATTTACAAGGCTGGACAGGGCTACTGGGTGCGGTTGATGTCGGCGTATGGCCTCGGTGCCGTTGTCGCGCTGGGCCTTGCGTGGCTGTGGAAGGAGTTTGAAGGGGTGTCCCTCTTCGGGCTCGAGCCGACATATGCTCGGGTTGGCGTCATGTTGGTGGCGGCTGTTGTGTTTGGGTGGCTGGGATGGATGCTTATCGGTACGCGACGACGCTCTGTCGAGTTTCTGATTGCTACCGAGGGTGAGATGCGGAAGGTCAACTGGTCAAGCCGGCGAGAAATCGAGCTTTCCACCCGCGCAGTCATCGGGCTGACCATTCTGATCGCCTTGTACTGCTGGGCTTTCGATGTGGGCTTTGCCAGCATTTTCCGGTGGATGACCGTACTGCGAACCGGCTGACCGCAATAGCACGGCCGTGAGCACTGATAGAAGGATGGTTGCGCAGCGATGACGACCGAACACGAACAGATCGAACAGACTGAAGCTACCGGCGCCGAGGCACCGGTTGAGGTCCCGGCGCCCGAAGCCGCCGCCGATGATGCTTCCTTTGATCCAGCAACCGATATGCCGATGTATCGGCAGGGTATGGACTGGTTTGTGCTACGCGTCGCCTCCAATAAGGAGGGGTCGGTTCGAGACACGCTGCAACGCAAGGTCGAGATCGAAGGTCTTGTTGACCGAATCGGCCGCATCATGGTGCCGACCGAGAAGACGCGCACGCTCAAGGGCGGTAAGCAGCGAATCACCGAAACGAAACTCTATCCCGGCTACATCTTTGTGGAGATGATGTTGGAGAAGGGCCGCATTCCGCAGGATGTCTTCTTCCTCATCAAGGAGACCACAGGTGTGGGTGACTTTGTCGGTACCGCTGGAAAGCCGACGCCGATGTCGCCCGCCGAAGTCGAGAAAATGCTCTTTGACTCGAAGATGCCTGATGCTGAGCCAGAGGTCAAACTCGAATTCAGCCCTGGCGACCACGTCACGATCAACGAGGGCCCGTTCGAGAGTTACGAGGGAACGATCGACGAGGTCATGCCAGACAAGGGCATGGTCCGCGTTCTCGTCACCATCTTCGGTCGCCAGGCCCCCGTGGAACTCGAATACTGGCAGGTCGAGAAGTCAGACGACTGACGCAGGACCTGACCGCCGGCACTTTCTATTCAGGTGGCGCAACGGCTTTGCAGAACGCAATTCTGCAAACTGTTGATTTGCAACGAGATAAAGCAGCTGGCGGTCCTTGTCTGAACTTTGTGCGGATCAGCGGCGTATCGAACTCCTGAGGCCCGATTGGGGGACCTGAAACGGAGGCTTGCCATGATTCAATCTGTTCTTGCGTTGGCTTTGACGACTTCGCTCGGTTGCGGCGGGACTCCTCAGCCGCCCGGAGCCGGTTCGGTGGGTGGATGCGGCGCACCTGATCGCGGCGTCTGCCGCGACGCCAGCGGGCTGGCGGCCCTTGACGGGCTACGCGTTGAGTGCGAGGGGAAAGCGTGCGTGCTTCGTCCAATCAATCAGGAGCTCGTAGCCATTGTGCATGGGGAGGTTGCCATTGGCGTGGCGCGTCCAATGGTCGATGAACAAGGCGAGCCATTTCTGGCATACCAACTCATACCGGCCAAGCCGAATGCTGGAAGAACTGCAGCCAATGCACGCGAAGCCAATGGCTGCTGTGGCACCAAAGCAAAGCCCAAAGCGGCAGCATCATCGAAGGAGGGATGCTGCCCATCCGCGGCCCAACTCTGATCTCCAACCACTCATCTCCTGAATAAGGAGTTCCACCTCACAAGGGGCGTGCTGGTCATGGACGGACCAGTGCGCCCCTTGGATCATTTGTGAGCAAGCGGCATCGCATCCCCTGAATGTCCTATGCTGCGTCCTTGCAAAGGGAGGCTTGCGATGGTGGTGACGGCAACTGTGGTACTGGCATGTGTGGCCACGCAACCAACGGCAATCTGGAGTGCGCCGCTTTCGTTTGCATCGCCGGATGCGCCGCAAGCGCAGGTCATCCATCCGACAGAGCAGGAGGTGGCGGCTCTCGGGCAGTCCGATGAGTACACACCGAAGTTCTCGATCGAAGGGGGCTGGGCGTGGCAACTGCGGACAGACCTGGACAACTCCAGCGATGGTCGGTTCACACACGATCGTGGACACGTGAGACTTCGAGGCCGCATTCCACTTCGAGAAGACCTCGAACTCCTGCTCGGCATACGCCAACAGCGGGACAACTTCGGATTCAGCGACATGGTCTCGCCGTGGGGCAGCGTGAACACCACCCAGTTCGATGCGGCGCTGCAGTGGCAAGCCACCAGACGGTGGCAGGTATTCGGTGGCGGGATGGCGCGGTGGGCCGCCGAGCAAGGCGGATCGCTCAGCGAAGGATTCGAAGGAGGCGGCGCATTCGGGGCGGCCTATGCGTTGACACACGACTTGGTGCTGGGCGGCGGCGTCGGCATTCAATCGCAAATCGAAGATGACGTGCTCATCTACCCAATCATTGTCGCCGACTGGACGATCACAAAACGGCTCAGGCTCTCAACGAGATTGACAACAGGCTGGGCGAATCAGACCGGCGGCGAGCTGGTGTACGCCGCGAGCGATGGTGTGGATGTTGGCGTTTCGGCGGTCTTCGACTATCAACGATTTCGCCTCTCCGACGATGCGGCTGTATCGGGCGGCGCTGGCGTGACCGAGGCTTTGCCCGTGAGTTTCTTCATCTCGGTTGATGTTTGTCCTACGGCAAGCGTGACTGCATTTGTCGGCATCAACGCGTACGGCCGGCTCAAGACTGTCGATTCGTCTGGCAACGACGTGTGGGCAAGCGATCACGATCCGGCACCTGTGCTGGGCATTCAAGGGACCATTCGGTTCTAGCGAAGCTTCCTGCGAGCCGCCGCAGTCAACCCGGGTTCCATCGGGCATCAAGGCACGGTAGGCTTACGGGTATGGCGAACGCATTCCATGACGACTGGCAACGTCTTCGCGCCGAACTGGCAAAGGTCATCGTTGGGCACGAGGACATTATCGAGGGTGTGCTGACAAGTCTCTTTGCGGGCGGGCATGTATTGCTTGAAGGTGTTCCAGGTCTGGGCAAGACCCTGTTGGTTCGATCGCTTTCTGAAGCACTGACGCTCGACTTCTCGCGCATACAGTTCACACCCGACTTGATGCCAGCTGATGTGACCGGGACAACCGTTGTGGAGGAGGATGATCGGGGGCGACGATTTGTGTTCCGGCCAGGTCCGGTCTTCGCACAGATTGTGTTGGCCGATGAGATCAACCGGGCGACTCCGAAGACTCAGTCATCAATGCTTGAGGCGATGCAGGAACGCTCGGTAACTGTCGCGGGGGAGACGCGCCAACTCGGACCGCCGTTTCTCGTCATGGCGACGCAAAATCCAATTGAGCAGGAGGGAACCTACCCTCTCCCGGAGGCGCAGCTCGATCGGTTCTTCTTCAAACTCATGGTCGGGTACTCAACGCGCGATGAGTTGTGTGAGATTCTCGAGAGAACCACAGCTGCAAGCCAAGCGAAGATTGAGCCTGTGCTGGATGCAGAAGCGATCCTCGCGTATCAGCGGGAGGTACGTAGCGTCGCCATTCCTCCTGTACTGCGAACGGACATGGCGAGCCTGGTTCTCGCGACGCATCCCGGGCGGGAGTTCACACCGGCGAGAGTCGATCGATACGTGCGACTTGGCGCTTCCCCCCGCGCTGGGCAGGCGTTGTCGCTGGCTGCGAAAGTTTCGGCGCTCCGTGCCGGGCGGTCGGAAGTCAATGTCGATGATCTTCGCGGCGCCGTTGTTCCGGCCATGCGGCATCGCCTGGTCTTGAATTTCGAAGCACAGGCAGATGGTGTGAGCAGTGATGACCTGCTGGGCGATATTCTTGAAACCATTCCACTTCAGGGCTCCGCAGTTGCCGCATCCTGATTCCATCCGTTGAGATCAACAGGGGCGGGATCCAGCCGAATGTTCCAGGGCGTACATGGCGTGGGCCACGTTTCGACGTTCGCCGAGCCAGCATGGGATCGCATCACGGCAATCGATGGTGTGTCGCTGGACGCCCAGCCTTCAGGCAGCACAAGTCGACAGAGCCACGCATGTGGATGGATTGCAGTATGCGCTGAGGCGGCACCGAAAATTCCGCTCGTAGAGGTCACAGTTCCGGATGGTGTGGCGACGATTGACACGCTCTTGTGATCGCCCGTCAAGAGAGTGCTCACGGATTCGCCATCATTGGAGGCGCCTTCCGCAGGCCAACGGCATTCGAACATCAGTTCCCACCGCCCGGCGAGTCGCCGCAATTGCGCGTAGGTCTGCAGATTGCTCGGCAGCGCGGCGGGCGACGTACCTTGGCTGACATCGCTCAATGACCTGTTCGGATGCAGCGGCCCCATCATGAGACCGGGCGGCTCGATTGTCTGGATCGCGCGATTGACAGGTAAGACGAGATGGTTCTGACCAACCTGAACGAGAAGCTGCAAGGTTTCTCGCTCGGGCAATGGTTGCAGCGATTCCCGTGCCATGGCGTGTGGAGGAACTGCCAGCGCCAGTGGCAATTCATAAGGGCGAGCCCACGACACCTGCGCAATGCGAGGTTGATGGGAAGGATTCGCGCCTGAAACTGAGACCGATTCCCCCTGATCAGACTCGATCCAGACAAGCAGGGACGTCTGCCGCTCGCACCACCGCAGGGCCTGGGCGGCAATCGGATCGGCGGCACCATCTGGACCCACGAGAATCGCAAGGAGCTCAGCAATTGAACGTGGATCCGTAAGCCATGCGGCCGCCGTCCCTTCCGGGCACTCGAAAGTCGCCGTCAGAAGGTCTGCGACTTGCCTGGCCACACCCGGATCTCGTGTGTGGAGCCGATGCATGGCGTATCGCCAGTTCCCAGCGGTTGCCAGCGCTACGCGCCGAGCAAGCAGCGAGTCGAATCGGTCAAGAGATGGCGGGGCGCATCCCCGCATCATGGCAACGAGTTCGCATCGCCAGGCCTGAGTTGGATCGTCCAGTGGGGGTGTTGCCAGCACCATCACTGCAGAGGAGGCATCGGGCTGGCTTCGACGTCGGAGGTCCGGCATCGCCTGAGGCAGTTCGTGCCACGTCATCGTGATTGTGGCGCCATTCACGATCATGTCGCCGTTGGCCGTATCCGGAAGTGATGCCACAAGAAAGGCGTCAGCGTTTGCAATCTCGTGTTCGTGCACCGTGACTCTGAAGGGCGGCTCCGACCAGTCTGCGTGGGACCGCCGTGTAGCGCGGAGCCACGCAGCACTTGCATCGATCGATGGCGATCGCCACGAGTTTGGTGTCAGCGAGGCCTCAATCTGCGCTGCTGGAGTTCCCGAGAGTGGTATGACGATAGCGCCACCCCGCAGACCAATGGCTTGCTGCACGGTGGGAGTCGCCGTTGTCCCGGCGAGGCCATTGGCGAGAATCAAACCGAGTGATAGCATCATTGCTCGACGGTGGCGGTTCCGCGTCGCGCTTCAACCAACCGGCACGCTTCGTCAACGGCTCGGTCCAGGTCGTCATTGACGATGAAAGCGTTGTACGTGTCATGGCCGGTTGCCAGGTCAATCTCGCGGCGAGCCTCGGCAAATCGTCTCCCGATGGCTTCTTCGTCTTCTCGTCCTCGTGACTCCAGGCGCCGACGAAGTTCATCATCGCTGGGGGGAAGAATGAAGAGCATGTAGGCGTCGGGCATGTGCGTTCGGACCTGCATGGCCCCTTGCACGTCGATGTCAAGCATGATGAGCTCCCCGTGCTCGAGCGCTTCTTCGACCGGCTTGCGTGGTGTCCCGTAGGCGTGGCGTCCGAACACTTCGGCGTGTTCAAGAAAGGCATGCGTGTCCACCATCTCCTGGAACCGGTCAGACGAGACGAAGAGGTAATCCTCACCATCAACCTCACGGGTACTCTTGGGACGTGTCGTGGCTGAGACACTGAATCGGCCTCCGAGCCGCTCACGGACACGGTGGACAATGGTCGTTTTCCCGACGCCGGAAGGGCCGGAAACGACCAGTAGAAGACCAGATTCTGCCTGGGTTGGCATGGTGGCAGTGTAGTGAGACCGCTGCGGTGCGGGGCAATCTACAATACGTCCATGTCGCTGCCACAGATTGCCATCGTGGGTCGCCCGAATGTAGGGAAATCGAGTCTTCTCAACCGCTTTGTCGGTCGGAGGATCTCAATCGTTGACGCCGTACCTGGCGTCACGAGGGATCGGGTCAGCGCAATCGTGGAACTGGATCCCCCGCGAGACCTTGATACCGACGAACCTCGCTGGGTTGAAGTTACGGACACCGGTGGCTGGGGTGTCTACACGACCGACGAAGAGCGAATCGATGATGCCGGGTGTGATCTTGCCGCATTGACCGACGACATTGAGGGTCAGATCGGCGAGGCCATGCTCCGCGCGGCGGTGATTCTCTTCGTTGTTGATGCTCGGGACGGCGTCGTGCCGCTGGATCAGACAGTGGTCGATCTGATCCGCAGGCGGCAGCTGGAGGACCGCGTCATCATCGTTGCGAACAAGGTGGACGATGAGTCCTGGGAAGCGCACGCGATGGAGGCGGCCGGTCTCGGGATGGGTGTTCCGGAATGTGTTTCAGCGACGAGCGGATACGGGGTCCGGAGACTTCTGGAAAAGGTCTGGGAGAGGGTCGAGACTGCCGAGACACCGGCCGATGCCGAGATGCAGGTTGCGATCGTCGGATGCCGAAACGCGGGTAAGTCGACGCTTATCAATGCGTTGGCAGGTGAAGAACGGTGCATTGTCTCCGAGATCGCTGGCACTACGAGAGACGCCGTCGACGTCCGATTCGAGATGGGTGGCCGGCCGTTTGTGGCCATCGACACGGCCGGGCTTCGGCGGCGTAAGAGTTTCTCGGGTGATGTCGAGTACTACGCGTATCACCGAATGCTTCAGGCGATTCGCCGGAGTGATGTCGTACTGTTCATGATTGACGCGACCCGCAAAGTCTCGCAGGTGGATCGAAAGCTTGCTCAGGAGTTGCAGCGGCAGTTCAAACCGACGGTCATCGTTCTCAACAAGTGGGATCTCGTTCCTGAAGACACGGATCCTGAGGAGTTTGCTGAATACCTCACACGCGAACTTCGCGGCCTCGATTTCGCGCCCATCGTGGTGGTGAGTTCGGAAGAGAGCGAAGGCATCGAGGATCTCGTGACGATGGCTTTCAATCTCCGCGAGCAGGCATCGCACCGTGAGACAACGGGGCAACTCAATACCGTCATCGAGTCGATTCTGAAGCAGCGTGGCCCGTCGTCGCGGTTGGGGACGCAGGCCAAGCTCTTCTATGTTTCGCAGATCGCCATCAATCCGCCGACCATCGCAATGGTCGTGAACGACCCCAAGCTCTTTGAGGGCAGGTATGAGCGGTACCTCATGAACCGGCTCCGCGAGGAAATGCCTTTCAGCGAAGTCCCCATCAGGCTGCTCTTCTCCAAACGCAGCCGCAAGAGCCTTCAGGACGTCAAGACACGGCAGTAAAGAATCGCCTTCGCCGGTACAATGTTCCGCTGATTCGCGTTCCACTCTTCGGGCCCGCCGGTCCATTCTCCGAAGAGGCTGATACCCCCGAGGGACTGGCGACAATCAAGTCTGCTGAGTGTGGTACGTCGTTGTAAGAAGCGACTGCGCTCACGAGAGAAGTCTGCGCGAATCCCCATGTCTATATTCCCCCTTCCGATGTTTGAAGATGACGCTGACCCGGCGCGGCGCGACGCGATGACGATTGAAGAGCAGTTGGCGGCGACCGAGGCACCGTCAACGCTGGTCGTCCGGTTTGGCCGCACGAAGATGATCGGCGAGTATGAATGCAACCGCGACATCCGCGCTGGATGTGGCTCCAAGTTGGTTGTTCGGACGCACCGCGGAATTGAGTTGGCGACGCTGCTGACGACGACGTGCCCCAATAGTGGATGTCCGACGTCTGTCTCTCGTAAGGAGATGCTCGACTACATCGACGCGTCCGGCGGGAAGGACTACCCGTTCTACGATCGGGGACGGGTGCTTCGCATCGCCGAATCCGAGGACATGCGGGCCTTCGAGGAGCGAACCGGTGATGCACGCCGATTGGCGACGAAGTGCCGCGAGCTCTCCCAGTTCTACAACCTTGAGATGAAGATCGTGGATGCCGAGATGACGCTTGAAGCGGAGCGGGGCATCGTCTATTTCCACTCAGAAGCACGCGTGGACTTTCGCGAGCTTGCTCAGGAGCTTGGTGCGGAGTTCAGATGCCGTATTGATATGAGGCAGGTGGGTTCACGTGACGAAGCGCGTCTCGTTGCCGATTATGAGCGATGCGGCCAACACTGCTGCTGCAAGAGCTTCCTCAAGGTTCTCAAGCCGGTATCGATGCGTTCTGCCAAGCAGCAGAAGGCGACGTTGGATCCACTCAAGATCTCGGGTCGGTGCGGGCGGCTGATGTGCTGCCTGCGGTACGAGGACCAGACCTACAAGGAGCTCAAGGCCAAGCTGCCTCACCGCAAGACGCGTGTGGGAACGATGCAGGGGCCTGGAATCGTGGTGGACGGCCAGATTCTGACGCAGCTGGTTCGAGTCCGACTGGACGATGGCCGCGACGTCGCGGTGCCGCTTGAGGAGTTGATGGATCCGGACACATGTCCTGCAATCGGTGAGATCGACGTTTCAGCATTTCCAGCGACTGAGGAGGACGATCGGATTCCGCCGGCGAAGGAAAAGGGCAAGAATGGTAAAGGGAAGCGTGGTCGTCGGAGGCGCCGCCGGGGTGGGGAAGCAGGTACCGCAGGGCAGTCTGGTGGTCCTGTCCAGAATGTGCCGGGTCATGACTCAGGCGGATCGGGTTCGAGTGGCGGTGAATCTGGCGGGGGGAAGCGGAAGCGTCGTCGACGCGGGAAGAAGGGCTCGGGCGAGGGCGGTGACGCAGCCGGTGGGCAGCACGTGGCTCAGGGTGGTCAGGGGAAGAAGAAGCGGCGTCGGAGGCGTCGTCGCGGTGGCAAAGGTGGAGGTGAGCCATCCGGACCGCCTGCGCAGTCATAAGTGGTGCGCCGAGAGCCAGTCAAGCCGATGAATGTCATACGAGAAGAGAGTACAGCGATCCCCCATGTCTGATTCACACGTCGACCATGCCGGAACCACGATCGAAACGATTCAATCGCTGTTGGTGGCCTTTGCCTGTGCGATGATCTTCCGGGGCTTCGTGGTGGAGGGGTTTGTCATACCGACCGGATCGATGGCGCCAACGCTGATGGGGCAGCATGTGCTCATCGAGAGCCAGCAGACCGGTTCGGTGACGCCAGTAGGCCTGGACACGATGGGGAAGAAGCCGAATGCTTCGCTTCTTCGCGATCACCTCGCAGGGCGGCAGCAACAATTCGAGAAGTCGAGCATCAAGGCTTCAGGCTCGAGGATGGGCGACCGTATTCTCGTTGCGAAGTGGCTGTACCCGTTTATGGAGCCGGACCGCTGGGATGCGATCGTCTTTCGCAATCCTGCGAATCCGGAGGGCCCGAGTGGCACGTACATCAAGCGGTTGATTGGTCTGCCTGGTGAAACGGTTTGGCTTGTCGACGGCGATGTCTTTGTGCGATCGCTCGGGGAGGATCAATTTCACGTTGTGAGGAAGCCCCGCCATGTCCGCGAGGCAGTGTGGCAGCCAGTTTGGGACAGCAACATGCTTCCCACGGCACCTGGCCGGCTCAAGCGGGCATGGAAGGGCTGGCCCTGGCGCGGGACTGCCCAGTCTGCGTGGAAGCCAGTGGGACGGACGCTGGAGTCAACAGGGGGTGGCATACACACGTTGGCCTGGGACGAGACAAGCTTTCCGCTTGACGATTGGAACTCATACAACATGTTTACGCCGGTCTCGGGTGATATTGCCGTCAGCGATCTGCGGGTCTCGGCAACGGTACTGCCCGAGTCAGCTGGGCTCAGGGTGACGTTTAAGTTGAAAGCACGAGCGCATACATTCCAGTTTCATCTGGAAGGCGATGTCGCCACAGTTGAGATGTGGCCAGATTCGGATCCCGGCGAAGTACACCGACTTGAAGCGGCGGTGCCGCCCTTGCAGGCGGGGCGAGCTGTTCGGATTGTTGTCGAGCAGATTGATCAGACGGCTCGGCTGCTCATTGATGATGAGGAGGTGATTGAGCTGGCCTACAACTGGAACCCCCGTGAACGCCTGAAAGCTTCGTCAGGATTGCAGAATGCAGCATCGATGCGTGACGATGAGCTGGCCCGGCGCCTGCCTGCTCGCCCGGCGATGCGATGGGAGTTCTCGGGTAGCCCCGTAGTGCTGTCCAACATGCAGGTCGATCGCGACCTGTATTACCGTCCGGCGGTTCTGACAAGCATCTCCCGCAAGCACGTCCCGCTACCGGAATTCGAAGACATGGTACGTCCGGGTAGGCCAGCAGCGGCGACGCATCCGGACTCACTCGTGACACTCGGCCCGGATCAGTTCTTCGTGCTTGGCGATAACAGCGGCCGGAGTCTGGATGGTCGCCTCTGGGGTCCCCCGGACCCGATTGTCGCCGAGCAGGTTGATCCGACGCCATTCATCGTTCCACGTGACTTGCTCATCGGCAAGGCATTCGTCGTGTACTTCCCAGCGCCGCTCAGCAGCAGCACAGGAATACCGATTCCCGATTTCGGACGATTGCGGTTCATTCACTGAGCGCGCTCACCGCAGATGCCGTCCCGCCAGTGATTCGAGGATTGTGCCGCTGGCGAGCGCTAAGCGATCCTCCACAGACTCGCCCGTTTGTGCCCATACCATGACGGGATGAAACTGAGCATTTGCCGAGAGAGGAGCATGGCAATGGATCGTTCAACGAAAGTCATGATGTGGTTGCTGACCAGCACATGTGTCTTGATTGTCATTTCAATGATGATGAACCAGACGAAGCAGGCGTTTGCGGCAGACTATGTGGGCAGCATGTCGCCGCGCGGTGATGGGCCGACAATTGTCTGGTTCGGTGTGAGTCAAGGAGCGAATGGCGCGAACCACGCCGAAGTGCTGTACCACAGATTGTGGTCCGATGGACGTTTGCAAATGCGGTACGCAATCAGGGCCAACAACTCATGCGACGGCGTGAGCGTCAGTTGCGACTGGGTTGATATAGACCCGCCGCCAGGAGATGACGGTGTTGCGTGCGGCGCGGATCTGAATCACGACTCAGTTGTTGATGTGTACGACGTGCAACTTCTACTTGACTGGTGGGGCGACAGCGTCGTGTGTGCGCCGACACATGAGTGCATTGATCTGGGCAACCTCTCTGCAGGAGTCGGTGGCTGATCGCGAGGCTGTGCCGGGTCTGGGCTCTCACAGACCGCAAGACACGCTGATGGCCCAATCTCGGCGATCAGGACGCCACCTCAGTCGAGGTCGACCTCGCCAGCGTTGCTGAGCGGCCTGCTAGGGCCGCAGCGCCGATCGAATCGCCGCGACACTGTTGTGCGCGGCATCTGCCGAGGCCTCAAGGTCAATTGTGCCGAGATCTCCGAATCCGAAGGTGTTGTCGCTGTCGCGGCCAAGATTTGCCCAACCCTCGAGCGTGTCGCCGTCGACGCGAACAAGATGAATGGTCCGGGCGACGGATCGTGGGCTGTCGACGGGCCAGTCTGATGATGGGGCGATGTGGATCGGCGGCTGCTGCGATGAACACCATCCACGAAGCCACGCCATGGCGTTGAGAAGATCACCATCATGCGTTGGAAGCGGCGCCAGGATCATCGGATCCAAAACCCTGATCGTCGCCCACTCCAGATGCTCGCGCGTCTTGGCCGCCGCGCGGAGAAGGCCCGCGGGGTCGCGACCTGGAATGCGGCGGATGGATTGATCGAGTTGACGCATGGCCTCGTGAGATGGAGCGAGTACCGGGAGGTGCTGCTGGACAAGTGGCGCAATCCTCTTGAGGACGCCTGCAGCGATGAGCGAGCTGAATATCGACTCATTGGTACTGAGCGCAGCGGTCATGCGAATGACACGGTCGAGATCACGCTGCGCTGCTGCGGTATCACCCGCTGCTGCGGATCGCTCACAGCGGGCGAGAATGCCTGAGATCAACAGATCCTGCCCGGGTGCCCACCACGGGAGTGGAGCCGAGACGTGTGATTCCCAGAGCGGGGGATATGTTGCCATGGACATCGCATCAGACTCCAGCAGTAGCGCGTCGATGGCCTCTCCGGCGGCGGGGTCATCGATCCACGGCTGGCTTGCTTCTTCGGCGCGAATCGCGGCGCGAATCCACCACCAGGCCGCATCGCGGTGATTGGCGCGGGGGTTCTGCGCTTCGGCCTCAAGCAGACTGGCGGTGCGCTGAGCCGCCAATGCGGCGTCATCTCGCTTCGAGAGAACCGCGTTGATGTTCGGCACGAGCATCTGAGCAAAGGTGCCGCACTGGCCTGACCGAACTGCCGACTCAAGCGAATCGAGTTTGCTGGTGGCTGAGGCACGGTTCTTCATGCGAGCCAGTTCAGACAGCTTTCGAAAGCACACGTCGACAGAATCCAGTTCGCTTCGCAGCATGCCCTTGGTAACCCCGCCAATCGGTAGATTGACGCCAAGCACATCATTGGCCCACTCGGTTGTGGACTCACTCAATTGGTCATCATCGTCGCCCTCACCCAAGGCCAGTTGATCCGAGAGTGTCCTGGTCGAAACGAACCGTTCAGTGTCGAGTGCTTTGGCGACGCGAAATGGGTCGTCGATGAGATGGAGCCGCAATTCAACCGCCAGCTGGGCAGCGGTATGCTGATCGAGTGTTCCCAGTTCGATGGCCTGCTCCACCGATGTGCACATGCGTTCAAGCGCGGCCATGGATATCAGCGAGTTGATCAAGAAGGGCTCAGAGTTCAGGTGCCCTGTAAGCTTGATGCCAGCTCGACCTGCTCGCAGGAGGCGAGCGGAGTCTCCAAGGGTCGCTGCGAACGTTGTCTCGTTGGCGAGCACCTGTGCTGCTTTCTGCATTGGCATGAGATGGGGGAGAAGCGTGGCGAAGCCGTCGCTTTTCCAATCGACTCCAAAGTCAGGAGGATCCTGAGATGTTGCCTGCAAGGCAATGTCCAAGACGTGCCCCTGCAGGGCATCGAGTCTCGACGCCATCTCGGAAGTCAACGGGTAGCGGTGTGTCAGGCAGGCCTGAAGCCAGATGAGTTCTGCCTCGTCCTCACGCGAGAGCTCCAACTCAGGCGCGGTGAGGGACATGTACAAGTCGGCAGTCGGCGTTGCAGCGAGGAGGGCCGATGTGATGGCGGTGAGCGTGATTGAAACCATATGTGGTCCATTGTGCGCTATCTGGGCTGGTATCGTGTACCAAACCGAGAGATGGCAGCTACCCCCGACTTCATTCCGTATCAACCCCTGACGCCCTCAGAGGGCAGTCAGGAGGCCGCAGAGTCCTTCCTGCGGGTTGTGGCGGCCCGCCGATCGGTGCGGCAGTTCTCAACGCGACCTGTTGCGTTCAGCCTGATCGAGTCGATCGTGGCTGCCGCCGGCACCGCGCCGAGTGGGGCCAACAAGCAGCCGTGGAGGTTTGTCATCATCGGGGATCCTGAAACCAAACGGCGGATTCGCGTAGCAGCCGAGGAGGAGGAGCGAGCTTTCTACGAACACCGCGCCCCCAACGCGTGGCTCGAAGACCTGGCGCCATTGCAGACCGGACCCGAGAAACCGTTCCTTGAAGACGCACCGTGGCTGATTGCGGTCTTCAAGCTTATGAAAGATGACTGGTCGAATTCGTCGAGCGATGGCGTGTATTACGTCAACGAGTCGGTCGGCATGGCAACGGGCATGCTTCTGGCTGCGGCGCAGCACGCCGGGCTTGCGACGCTGACACATACGCCGAGCCCGATGAAGTTTCTCTGTGAGTTGCTCGGGCGGCCTGATTACGAAAGGCCGTACGTGCTGATTCCCATCGGATGGGCAGCTGAGGATTGCGAAGTTCCAAACATTCAACGCAAGCCTGTCACCGAGATTCTGACGGTCCATCAATCGAATGGGCAGGGGGACACATGATCTGGCTGCATTGGACGTTGGTCGGAGTCTTTACGTTGCTTGGCGCGGGATGTCTCCTGCTCATCATCATGCAGCTTCCGGGCACTTGGATCATCCTGACGATCGGCCTGGGTGTGCAGCTGATCGATGTCGCGTGGGTTCACGGAGATGACGCGAGTGCAGGGTGGTGGGGGCTTGGAATCGGGCTTGCGCTCGCGATCATCGGCGAGGTGCTTGAAGCGGTTTCTGGCGCCGCGGGAGCCAAGGTCGGCGGCGGAACAAAACGGGCGATGTGGGGTGGTTTTGTCGGTGGGGTCATTGGCGCGATTCTTGGCACGCCGCTTATCCCCATTCCGATCCTCGGAACCTTTATCGGGGCGATTGTCGGTGCCTTCGCGGGCGCGATGGTCGGAGAAGTGACCGGTTCAAACGCCCGCAGTGTTGCTGGCGCGATAGCACCAGCGACGGGCGCGGCTGCAGGGAGGGCCGTGGGCACTGTCATCAAGATGGCGACAGGTGTCGCCGTGTGGCTCATCGTCATTGCCGGTCTTGTGATTCGCTGATCAGCCGTCAGTTGTGACGCGAAGCACTTCGGAGAGCGTCGTCTGCCCTGCAGCCATTTTGCGGAGGGCGTCTTCGCGAAGTGTGGTCATGCCAGCGGCGCAGCACTGTGCGCGTAGCTCGTTGACGGATGGGTTACCGGCGATCTGGTCGCGGAGCGAGTCATCCAGAAGCAACATCTCGTGAATGCCGAGTCGGCCCGACAAGCCGGTTTGGCGGCAGGCCTCGCATCCGACACCTTCCGTCAGCGAATCGAGGGACATGTCGTAGCGACCGAGAATCTCCGCTGCTTCAGCACTCACAGGATTGACGGCGGCGCATTTCTTGCACACGCGCCGCATGAGCCGCTGCGCGAGGATGCCATTGACGGCCCCTGCTACGAGAAACGGCTCGATGCCGATGTTGATCAGCCGCGTGACGGATGACGGCGCGTCATTCGTATGGAGCGTCGAGAGCACCAGGTGTCCGGTCAAGGCCGCTTGAATCGCAATCGTGGCTGTCTCGTGATCGCGGATTTCGCCGATCATGATGACGTCGGGGTCCTGCCGCAGAAGTGTTCGCAGGGATGATGCGAAGGTGAGGCCGATTCGTTCATGTGTTTGCATCTGCGTGATACCGCGCAGTTGGTACTCCACCGGATCTTCGACCGTTGATACATTCAGTTGCTGCGTATCGAGTTCCTGCATGGATGCATACAGCGTTGTCGTCTTTCCGGATCCCGTCGGCCCGGTTACGAGAAGTATGCCGTGTGGCTTTGCAATCTCAGTTCGCCAGGCGTCAAGTGTGTTGTCACAGAAGCCCAGGTCACTCAGCGGCACCTGAATGGATCGATTATCCAGAAGGCGCATGACAGTTTTCTCGCCGTGCGGTGTTGGAGCTGTTGAGACTCGAAGGTCGAGCGGCCGCCCGAACACCTGCAGCCGAATTCGCCCATCTTGTGGAAGTCGCCGCTCGGCGATGTCGAGCGATGCGAGGATCTTGATGCGGCTCGTCATGGAGGCGAGCATTCGCCGTGGGGGATTCATCATCTCATACAGAACGCCGTCAATACGAAATCGAATCTTGACAGCCGATTCAGATGGCTCAATGTGAATGTCTGAAGCGCCCTCACGGACAGCTGTTTGAATGATGTGGTTGACATACCGGACAACTGGTGAAGCGCTGCCGTCATCAACCTCGTCGTCTTCGCTGTCCTGAACGACTTCCACATCGTCCTCGGCAGCATCGGCGAGAAGCTGCTGAAGATCGAATTCATCGGCTGTTTCCGGGACGGCATCGTCAAGCAGCCGCTCGATGACTGCTGGCGTCGCAATGACCTGCTGTACGATGCGCCCCCCAAGTGTAGCGCGCACTTCATCAAGCGTTCTGATGTCGAGCGCGTCAGACGTGGCGATGCACAGGCGGCCCCCCGAGTACACGGGAATGAAGCCCCTGGACTTGCAGTACTCGATACCGAGTGTGCCGAGGGTCTCCTCGTCGATATCGCCACAATCCGGAACGATATAGTCCAGACCGGTGCCAGCAGCGAGTGTTGCCATAACAGCGTCGGCATCAGCGCCCATCCCAAGGAGAACGGCTGCAAGCGATGCTGTCGGCGTTTGGCTTTGGACACGTCGCGCGGAGTCAATGACGTCCATCGGCACGCTGCCAGATTGTGCGAGGGCAGATCCGAGATCGAACGATTCGCGGGACCGCTGTGAGTCAGGTGACCACAGGTCGCGCATCACCGAGCTGGACTCGGAAGTCGAAGTTGCGTTGGATTCGTGTGCTGTCATGGTCTGGGAAGATCCACGGCGATGGTCAATGAGAGGGCCGTATCCGTTGCTTCAACGATGACGCCTGCCGAACTTACGGACTTGAGACAGAGCGTGGTTTGCGAGTCGTACTCCACCGGCTTCTCAAGTGGAAGCGTGATACCGCCCACAACTGCGAGACTACTGCGCCCCTGGAGGACCATTGAGACCCGCATGGCGGCAAGTTCCTCACGCATCTGGAAGGCCCTGGCGTTTCGGGCATCGTCGATGCTTGTTTGAGAGCGCGCGACAGGGATGGCCATTGCGCCGCCGGGAAGAATGAACGGGTTTGCCCGCAAGGAGTCAAACGGCACGCGGGCAATTGGTGTGTTGAATTCGGCGAGCACTTTCAGCGGATCGCTCGCTGCTGAGCCAGAGTCTGTCAGCCGGTCGCCGGTTGCCGGAGCGAGAAACGCGCTGATGGCAACCTGGGCATCGGAATTTGCAGCTGTCTGGGATGGACCACCCGACAGCACGCGCATAGCGGCGATCATGGCAAGCCCGCCACCAATGACAAGCGCCATGATCACGATCCGCGTTCGCCGCTGCTGTGCAAATGGTGTTTGCGGAGTGGCGGTTCCACGCTCGCTTGCAAGTCCACCGGACTCGTTGGCTTCAGCCCATGTCATCGAGTGGCTCCGGCGGTTGCGACCTCAGGGACCGCATCTGCAAAGTAAATGCTGAGGATGAATTGCGTTGCAACGGATCCCGGCGGCAGTGAGTTGCTGGGGCCACGTACTTTGAGCCCGGCTTCCTGAATAGAGAGCTCTGAGAGTCGCGTGACGCGCGGAAGCGTTTCGAGTTCCAAAAGGAACCGGTAGAAGCCTTCGAACGGGCCGTCCATACTCACTTCGAGTGGCAACTCCATGTAGACAGCGGACGGGACCGCAGGCCGGGTCTTGACCGAGCGGACAAGCAGGCCGTTGCGGTCGGCGATCTGCCAGATATTCTCAAGGACTCCCTCGACATCTCTTCGGCGAGGCAGCTGCGCTTCGACCTGCTCGACGAGTTGCTCGCCTTGGTGCAGGGCCTGTTCAAGGTCGGGAATGCGCTCGGCGAGCTTTGCTACGCGATCAAGTTGCCGCTGGCGCTGTGTGATGTCCCGCATTGCATCTGCGATGTCTGCGTTCTGTGGTCGAAACACGACATACCACGCGGTCAGGGGAATACCCAGAAGCGCGATGAAGAAAGCGATTTGACGCGTGCGGCCATTCATTGTGCAAATCCTCCGAGCCCCGACAGGCGAGTCGGAGAGAGGCTTCGGCAGTCGGCATGTGGCCCGATGCTGGCCTTGATCCGAAACTGACGAACCGGGATGTCGTTCAATTCGATCTCCTCGGAGAATTGGAGATTGACATTCTCAAGCAGCGGATGGTCGTTCAATTCCGAGAGAAAGGCCGACACATGAACATCGGTTGGCGCAAAGCCAAGCAATGAGATTTCTGTTCGCCAGCGTGGCGGTTCAATGCGCGGGTCATCAGCGACTTCGGTCATGGTCTTGCCTCGCTTGGGCTGATTGGCGGGCGCGTCGGCTGCGATCGGGGTCGATGGGGGCAACTGACTTGCCGTGAGTTCGAACTCCAGAAGCCCAAGATCGGCAGGCATGTGATTGATGAATTCTGCAAGAAGGACGGATCGTGGAAGGCGATCGATCAGGCTCGCAGCGAGCTCTGCTCGCTCCGCGATTCGCTCTTGTCGTTCTTCCAACGCAGCAAGCGTTCGGACTTGATCTGCAGCTTCTTCATATCGGAGCGAGACTTGATCGCGGATCGTGCGAATGTGACGCCAGTCAGATCGGGTGACAACGAAGGCAATTGCGACGCCCGAAAGCACAACCGCAAAGAGTGCAACGGCGGCGAAGTGCATCCGGCGATCCTGGCGATGCTCGATGTATTCCTTGGGCAGGAAGTCGTCTTGGTGTGTATTCATGATTCGAGTTCCTTGCCAACATCAGTGGCAAGACCCGCCGCCACAGACCATTGAGGTCGGAGTTGCAGGCCCCAGTCATCGATATCGGTGGTGGTCGCAGAGGCGCTCCATCGAGCCAGCGGATCACCGACCTGTGCTGGCAGATGAAGGTGTTGCGCGATCGCGCAGCAGGGGGCTGCCTGAAGTGCGCCGTATCCGGTAAACACGAGGCGCTGAACCGGGACTTCCGAGAACAGGCTTTGATAGTGCCGCATGCATGTGCTGAGTTCTTCACACAGTTCGCTTGGGAGGTCTGTGGGGGTCTTCTGAGGACTCAGCTGCGGAAGGCTTGGTGATGCATTGTCGCTGCGGCGATTAATCGTTGCGAGTGAGTCATTTGAGGCCTCATGATTGGTGGCCGCCGCAATCGGTTCCATCGCGGCCGAAGGTGCGGCGGTTGCAGTGCAACGAGTGGCTGCGACCGAGATGCTCCTTGCTGCAACAAGCGCGGCACCATGGCCAAATGCAACTGTTGTCTGGTGCCGCCCCAGATCGACGTACATGGTGGCCGTGTCCGCATCGGTATCGCGCCGATTGACGTGCGCGAATGCTCGGAGAAGCATGCTGGCAGGCGTGTAGATGCCCGCAATGTCGAATTTGCACGCATGGAGCAATCCGACATATCGAAGGACATGTTCGCGGGACATTGCAAGGCAGAGCAGTTCACGGTGGCCCCGACCGGTCTTCCAGGGGCTCGACACATCCACAGTCCGGACCATCGGGTTCAGACCAAGTTCGGGCAGTCGAGATTGTGCGGCCAGCGAAGCGTCCTCGCCAGGTTCCAATCGCAGGTGGGTCATTGATACCAGGGAGGCAGGCATGGCGATCACGATCCGGCGGCCAGTCCAGGTGTCGCTGGTTGCCAGCTTCTGGGCGGCGACTTCGGTGGCTGCGAGGTGCGACTCGAGATCAAAGGCATCGGTTGGCTCAGTGCTGTGGCGCATGGCTGCCGCGACTGCGTGACCGTCAGTGGTCAGTTGAACCGCGTGGATGGCTGACTCCCCGAGGTCCGCTGCAATTGGCGGGGTCGTGGGACGTCTCATTCTGAACCGCATGCGTAAACCTCCGGGTCATCCGGCAGGGATGGCCACTGGAGAGGGTCGTCGGCAGGATTGGATGTCTCCTGAAGCCCCGCCTCGGGACGGCGTCATGCAGATCGATGGTTCGGAGGGCTCGACCGCCTGTATGGTCTGTGCGGGTTCATCTCGGTTACCGGAGTCTGTCCAACACCGCAGGGAGGGCGTCGGAAAGCACGTGCAGCGCACCATCCAGGTCCCACTGCTGCGAGTCTCGCTCGCCGGTCGTATTGGAGATGGCACGAATTTCGATGGCAGGAATTGACAGCCTTCTCGCTGCGTGGACGACGGCGGCCCCTTCCATGGCCTCGGCAGCGCAGCCGGTGTGGTCGGCGACCGACTTGGCAGCAGCATTGGTGCCGGAGCAGGTTGCAACAGTTGCGATGCGAGCAATTGGGCAGACTTCCGCGACGCTGCGAACGAGTTCAGGGCAGCAGGGCACTTCATTGCCCTCAAAGTCGCCCAGCGGGAATCCAAGTGTGCGGACATCCTGAAGTCCAGCGGATGTCATGATTCCTTCCTCCGCATAGATGCATGCCCTCGCAGCGATGACATCGCCGACCGAGAGATTGCCTCCGGGGAGTGACCCGGCGACACCGACAGAGAGCACGGCTTCGAACGGTCCATGTGCGAGTGCCGCCAGCGTTGTTGCTGCGGCCGCGTTGGTGCGGCCGATGCCGCAGACGACAACATGCGCATCAAGGCCTCTGCATGTTTGCGCTTCGGCTTCGACGGCGGCGACGATCAGTGTTCGCATGAGCGTTTTTCGGCTGCGTGCCCAGCCAGACGCCGCTGCAACCACGCGGCCAAGTCACCAGCGGGAACCGTGTGTTGTTCACCTGAGTGCATGTCCTTGACCACGATGTAACCGTTGCCAAGTTCGTCCCCGAGGATGACGGCAAACCCTGCGCAGTGGCTCGACGCTTCTTTGAGCTGCTTGCCGATGTTTCGGCCGGACTTGAAGGTGTGCCGAACATGGAATCCGGCATCGCGAAGAGATGTCGCAAGTGGAATGAATGCACGCTCTGCCTGATCATTACCGCTTGAGACCAGGAAGACATCCGGCCGCGGTGTGCACACGCCGTGGTCGGCATCGAGTAACCCTCGTTCCTCGAGAAGAAGGGCGAGCACGACGTCACCCATTCCGAAGCCGCAGGCCGGAATGGCTGGCCCACCGAACAATTCTACGAGGCCGTCATAGCGGCCCCCACCAGCGATCGCGCGAAAGGCTCCAGCTGCGTCGTGAATCTCCCACACGGTACCTGTGTAGTACGCAAGTCCACGGACAATGCCGAGGTCCCAGTCGCAGAACGGCAGGAGCCCGCGCGCATCGAGCTCTGTCGACAGGGACACAAGATCAGATACCGTTTCGACGGGAAGACCATGTTGTTCGGCGATCGCCGTTGGTGGCGTAGTTGCGGGGAGTCGACATGCTGCGATCGTGTCAAGTCGAGCTACGCCGCTCTCATCGAGACCGATGGTTGCGGCTTGAGCAGCAAACAATTCGGATGGAATCTTCTCGCGGCGATCGACGAGTGAGAATGCCTCTGCCATGCGGTCGTCCGGGACGCCGCAGGCGGCAAGCGAGCCGGCTGCAGCGCCGCGGTGGCTGATGCGAACGCGAATGTCTTCTGGCCCGAGGCCAAGGCCGCGAAGCGCCGTGACGGCGACGGCGATCACTTCGGCGTCGGCATGCGGGCCGGCAGCGCCGAGCAAATCGACATTCCACTGCCTATGCTCTCGGAGGCGACCACGTTGCGGACGCTCAGCTCGAAAGAGGTCGGGAATCGCAAACCACTTCGTTGGAAGAGGAAGCGATCGGCCCCTCGATGCGGCCATGCGAGCGAGGGTTGGCGTGAACTCCGGCCGCAGCGCGTAGTCAGTGTCACCGCCTGAGCGCCGGAAGGAGAAGAGCTCACTCACAATGCCTTCGCCGCTCTTGATCGTGTAGAGCTCGAGGTGTTCAAAGGCTGGACCGCCGATTTCCTCAAATCCATGCCTGATCGAGGCACTCCGCCAGGCTCGCTCGAGGTGCTGCCTGACGGCCATGTCTTCAGGAAAGAAATCCCGCATGCCCTTTGGAGCCTGAAACACATGTTTGGAAGCCGCCATGGGCGGGGAGGCTATCACATGGGCGGTCGGGTCGGGGGGGCCCGGTTCGACGCCGCCCAGGCTTGACGTTCGGCCGCGTAGAGCAAACCATGTCTCTGGCGGCAGTGGTGTTGGATCGCTGCCAGGCCGAGGAGTCATGGACTGTGGAAGGGACCGTCATCCTGATTCATGGGCTGGGTCGCACCAGTCGATCGATGGCTCGGTTGCAACGGCACATTGCTCAAACTGGGCGTGCTACGCGCAACCTCGGCTATGACTCACGCCGCATGTCAATCCGCGCGTCTGCGGAACATGTGTCATCGCAACTTGGCGATCTTCAAGTGGAGCATCCGGTGATCGCGGTCACCCACTCGCTTGGAGGGATCGTCCTTCGCGCCTTGGCGTCGCGATTCAATTGGCAAGGATGCGTCATGATTGCGCCGCCGAATCACGGGAGTGATCTGGCATCCTGGACTGCAGGCATCCCGCCGGTTCGTTGGATCATGGGGCCAGCCCTCACCGAACTGGGATCCGAGCCATGTTGGCCCAATCCACCGCAGCCTTGTGGGATCATTGCTGGGACCGCGCGAGCCACGCTCGATAACCCGCCGTCGTGGCTCGCATGGGCTCGCGGTGTCTTTGATCGCGACGAAGTTCATGACGGGACAGTCTCGCTGCGAGAGGCCATTCACTCGGCCGCGACCGATGTCGCCATGGTCGATGCGTCGCATACGCGCATCATGGATCACCCGGACACCGTGAAGTTGGTACTCAAGTTCCTGGATACAGGGGGATTCGGAACCGCGGGCATGGAGCCGGCCGAAGCGGAGGTGCGATCGGTTGCGGAGGCGATGCCCGTGGTCGGGGACGGGTGATCAGGCGGGATCATTGCAATGCAACAGGGCGGGCGGCCGAAGCCACCCGCCCTGCGTGAGATCGCAGAACTTTGTGATCAAACGATCACTCACACGGTCCGAAGTTGCCGATGGTCATCAGCAAGTCGTCGATGTTGACGATGCCATCACCATTGGCGTCGCCGTCACAATCGCCTGTGCAGGTGAAGTTGCCGATGACGGTCAGGAGGTCGTCAATATTGACCTCGCCGTTGCCATCGCCATCACCTGGGCACGGGTCCTTGAGGACGTCGATCTCGCCGATGACGGTGCCGTTGTTCTCAACAGTCTCGTACCACACGGTGCGAGTTCCTGTGTTGAATGTGGCGCCGGCCTCGATGACGAGATGCTTGGCATAGATGGTTTCCTCGCCGTCAGCATTGTCGTAGTTGTCCACGACGGTGACAGTGCTGCCCGACTCAATGACGAGTCGGCCAAGTGGGAAGTGTCCATCGATCGTGCGATCGATGCCATCGGTGCTGCTGCCGACATCGGTGCTCATCGCTTCGATGCTCTGAGATGAAGCAATGCCAGTCATGGCGAGCGTAGCCTCATCCATCACGTATCGATCGTGATGATCGATGGCGACATCAAAGTTTCCGCCGACTGAGAGTTGCCAGTTGGCATGCGCCATGATGAGTTCGGCTCCAGCACCGGCGATGTAATCGCCGCTTACGCGGAGGCCATCGCCCATGACAGGATCGCCACCGCCAGCCAACGGTCCCGTGTCGACATCGCCGACGATGGTGCCGTTGTTCGTGAGGTTGCCGAGGATGTAGAGCGGGCCGCGGTTGACGGATACGAGGCCGTCATTGACGAGGCTGCCCGAGAGCATGGTCTCGTCGTTGCAGTAAACGGTGCCGACTGAACCGTTGTTCAGATCGGTCACGAACGTGCCCGAGGTGCTCATGTAACTCTGGTTGTCCATCGATCCTGCAGCCACGACGGCGTTACCGACCGTCGTCATGGATCCGAAGTTCGACAGGCTTCCTGTCGCAACCAGTGAACCGCCGGACATCACGAGCGTGTCGCCCGATGCGCTTGCGAGGGCTGTCTGGAACTCGACGCCAGCACCGCTTCGTACGAAGGTGGTGCCGGTGGCGTTGACGGATGTTGCATCGGCGATCACGCCAGTGCCACTGAATCCACTGTTCACATCGGTGACTGTGGAACCGCCAGAGCCGCTCACGACTGCGCCGTTGGCCAGCGTGATGGTTCCGCCCTGGTTGATGCCACCTTCGACGACGTTCATGTAGAGGCCTTTGCCCATGAAGTTGACGTCGGCTTCGGCGTTGAAGTAATCAGCCTCGCCTTCGATCGTGTCACCATTGCTGGCGGCAAAGATCGCGTCGGCTGCGGTATCGGAGATGAGTCCGCTGTTGAGGTTGGTGTACGGAGTGATTTCGCAGGCATCGAGCTCGCCGTTGCCGTTCTGGTCACCACCATCGGCAATGTCGCAGGAGTCAGGTCGGCCGTTGCCATCACAGTCATCAGCATCGCCGTTGGCGAGGTCGCAGCTGTCAGGCGTGCCGTTGCCGTTGCAGTCTTCGCCCATGTCGCAGGCATCCATGATGCCGTCGCCATTGCAGTCGGCAGCGCCGTCAGCGATGTCACACTCGTCCGGGACACCATTTCCATCGCAGTCAGCTGATGTGCCGTCGGCGATGTCATCGGGATCGTTGACGCCGTTCTCATTACAGTCGATGAATTCACAGGCATCGAGAATGCCATTGCCGTCGCTGTCGCCGCCATTGGCGAAGTCGCAGCGATCGGCAACGCCGTTCTCATCACAGTCACCGTCCATGACGGCGTCGTAGGTGATGAAGATGTCGGTCGTGTGCTGCCATGTGACATCCGCACCGTCTCGTCCCTGGAAGAGGGCGGCGACGTTGACCGTGGAGTTCTCGCCGAGCACGGTGAGGCGTGCGATGAAGACACCGTTGACCGAGGTGCAGTCGATGTTGTCGATTGCTTCCGGTTCGCCTTGTGGCTCGGTCGGGATGACAAACCAGGTGCCGTTGTTGGTGCTGATATCCCCGCCATTCTCAAAGTCGGTCCAGTCGATGCCGATGTTCTGGAGGGCATTGTCGACGTGGCTCAGGCGCCCAATGGTCACGAAGGAGTCGAACTCCATCGATGGTTGCAATGCCCAGAAGCCCTCGTTGTTGTCGAGGGATGTGGGGCCGGCGAAGGTGTTCTGGTAGAACGACCCGTCGGTCGAAACCAGCTTGGGCGAGACGCTGTTCCCAGCGACCGCGTCGAGACGATTGTCAGCGTCCAGGACGGCGATGACATCGATGGTGTAGTTGAAACCGCCGGTATCCACCATATTGGTGCCGACGAGCCGATAGTCGAGCCCCTGCATTCCGGCCAGTGCGGTGCCTGCGCAGACCATCGCACCAGCTGCAGCGGCAGCATTCGAAAGCGTTCTCATCATACTGTTCCTTCTCCTCTCAGAACCTCTCATTCCGCCACCCCACCACATGGGACACGCGCCCTCGCTGCGGTCTGGCGGTAACTTCTCACCCTAAACATATTTCGGTCCTTATGGTCCGGAAACCTGCCGAATCGGCTGTTCAAATTGGCGAGTGCATCTCTGGTCTGAACGTGATTTGAAGCCTTTTTTCGCCGGCAGGCGACTATATAAGTGGTTGTCGTCTAGGTGGTTAGGCGAGTGGCAGTCTGCTGCTCCATTCTTCATTGGTCCCAAACGGGCCATTCGTCCGATACCAAAGGTCAGGTCGAGGCCGTTCGACGCCTGCGACGGCATCGTGCCTCTGGCCATGGTCAGGCGGACCGACAGGGAGGTCGGAATCCGCGAGGAGACATGCAGCATGAATGCAATGGCAACTATCAAGGGCTGGGCACGTGAGCTGATCGATCTCTCGCTGCTCTTCATCGCAGTCGGTGTGATCGTCCAGATCATTTTCGGCAAGGATGACAGCTGGTACTTCGGTGGGATCACCGAGCGGCTGATGGGCTTCATCAACGAGCTTGGCAACGGCGGATTTGTTGGCCTGATCGCCCTGCTCGTGATCATCTACGTCTTCTCGAAGCGCGGCGGCTGATCGCCCGATTCTGAATGACTGAACGCAACCGCCCGTTCGCTTCTGCGAGCGGGCGGTTGTCATGCGCCGCCGCTGTCGATGATGTGAACCACTCCCCCTGGCCGCTTCGCGGCCTGTCCCCGCTCCAGGGGGGACGGCGACGTGTCTACCACTCCGGCCCGCTGAGATAGCGGCCATACACATCCGCCATCGCCTGCACCATCTCGCCGAGTGTGCAGTTGGCGTGCGCGCCGTTGATGAGGGAGGGCATGAGATTGTCGTCGTGCTTTGCGGCGGCGCGGATGGCGTCAAGTGCGGCGTTCACGGCGTCGTCGTCCCGCCGATTCTTGAAGTCGGCGAGGCGTTCGCATTGAGTTGTTTCGACTTCGTGCGGGATCTGCAGGATGTCCACCTGATGATCCTCGTTGCCTTCGGTGAAGGCGTTGACGCCGACGATCACGCGGTCGCCCGCTTCCATCTCCTGCCCGAATCGGTAACTCGCTTCTGCGATCGAGCGGCGGAAGTAGCCCTTGTGAATACCCGAGACGACGCCGCCCATGTCGTCAATCTCGCTGATGATCGCATCGGCGTCTTCCTGCATGCGGTCGGTCAACGCTTCGACATACCAACTGCCGCCGAGCGGATCGACGGTGCGGGTGACACCAGTTTCTTCGTTGAGGATCTGCTGCGTGCGAAGTGCCACGCGGACGCTTGTTTCGGTTGGCAGGCCGAGCGTTTCGTCCATGCTGTCGG
>CAZRBV010000003.1:0-106696 GCA_964598425.1 uncultured Isosphaeraceae bacterium
GATGACGCAGTGGGGTGAGGATCGTCAGGTGACATGCACGGGGGTCGCGTTCCATCGCGGCTCTCGAGGGCAGTGTGATGGTTGAAACCGCGTGGATCTCCTCTTCCGGTGGTCTCTTCCAGGCGACGCGGTGCTGCAACAGGGTCTGCAGCACCGCGTTTTTTGGTGTGCAGCATCCGCTTTGGCGGTGATTCGGCACGAACGGCTGTTGGATGATCATGCCCGAGGAAGTACGCTGCGTGTTTGGAGGGTGCAACATGTCGCATCGCATGGCAATGGTGGCTTGGGTGGCAGTGGCCGGTTCAGCGATGGCTCACGACCACGTGCCAGAGTGGCTCGATTCGGTTGGCCAGATGTTCGTCGAGATCGGCGGCGTGACCGCTGTTCGTGGTGATGGGCAGGCGTGGGCTGATATCCGACTCGTGAATCTCACCGATGAGCCCGCTTTGCTGGTACGGCTCGAGCTCATTCGGGATGGCGACGTGATTGAAGTGGATGACCTGGCGGTGGTGCTGCCTGCGGTCGGCACGGCAGGGCGGGCCTATGCGAATCTGGAGTCGATGCTCTGTCACGCGCCGCCCGCGGCGAAGGCTGAGATCGAGGAAATGATGAAGTCGCAGCTTCGGGCGCTCGAGGACATCCAGCCTGCCTCGGTTTCGCGGCGGGTGTATCCCGGTGATGACCTCTCGGGATCGTGGTCGGTCGCAGTCACGCTGGACGGCGACGCCGGATGTGACACCCGCGTTTACCCGGTTGGCTTTCAGCGGCACCCGATGCTTCCGAATGGATCTGCAATCGCCACGGGTCGAAAGTTTGACCTCGACCATGGTGGTTGGGTTGACGTGCCAGCACGAGCAGCAGGTGGTGACGTGTGGAGCGCCGGTGATCAACATCTGCATACGACGTGGTCGCTCGATGCGTACGCACTCGAAGACACCGAAGAGGGCCCGGCTGGTTATGCCGATGCCGCCCGGTCCTATGGACTGGACTGGATCATGGTCACCGATCACTCCAACATCCACGCGTGGTATTTCGGGACGTGGTTCTTTACGCCGGAGCAGCACGAGATCGCCCGTCAGGAAGCGGCCGCGTATCGAGACTCCGAGGGCTGGCCTGTGCTCTACAGCCAGGAAATGGGTCTCGGGCGAACTGGGTTCTGGGATCTTGCTTCGCACATGCTTGTGTATCCACTCGACACGTTTGATGCACCCTATCTGGAGAATCCATCCAGCGGGCTCGTATTCGGTCATGCCGAGTGTGAGGATGAGCAAGTGATTATCGACCGCATCAATGACAATGGCTGTTACGGTTTCATCGCGCATCCATACGAAGAAGGAACGATGTCATTTGCGCAGTGGGATTGGGACAATGGCGCCGTCGGGTGGGCCGGTCTTGAGCTGTGGTCAAATGCTGCGAGTGAGTTCCATGAAGCCGATCTTGCAGCACTGGGCAAGTGGCACGAGCTGCTCGCCGACATCGCGCCTCCATCGGGCGGTTCGCTGGCGGATCGCGACGGCTTCCCAACGCGGTTTCCTGTTGGTATTGGGAACAGCGACGCGCACACGCCCGGTGCTATTGGCAATGTGTTCACCTATGCGCGACTTGACGAAGTGACGCCCACCTCGCTTCGGGAGGTGTTTCTGAGTGGTCGGTGCGTTGCTTCAGACGGTCCGCTCGTGACGCTTGAAGTGAATACTGCCGGGATCGGGGACGTCGCCATTCTGCCGGGTGGCCGCGGCCGCGCTGTTGTTCGGCTTGAGACCACGTCACAGTTCGGCCCAGTGAGCGATTACAACTTTGCGTTGGAGCGTGACGGAGAAACGCTGCTGGAATTGCCGACAAGCGATATCTCGGGCTACGCGGCCGAGTTCGTGATCGACTCGCCGACAATGTTCGCTGACGCCACCTACCTGACGGCGTGGGCCCAGCGATCAGATCTCGATCGGCTTGCGTTGACTAATCCCGTCTGGTTGCAGACCGCGTTGCCTGGCGACGTTGATGGTGATGGCGAAGTGGGTGTCAACGACCTTCTGGCAATGCTCGGGACCTGGGGCGTGTGCGAAGGATGCCCCGCTGACGGAGACGGCTCTGGCGTAGTCGATGTCAATGACATTCTGATGCTGCTGGCGAACTGGTCTTCGTGAGCGGAGTCAGTCGAAGATGAGCACGATCCACGCGGCGAACAGCACAACGTGCACTGCGCCTTGAAGGATGTTGGTGCGTCCTCCAGCGAACGTCACGGTGCTGGCGAGCAGCGTCAGGAAGAGCAGTAACTGATCGAGTGAGGACAACCCCAGCTGCACGGTGAGACCAGTTGCCCACCCGACGCAGACGACAGCCGGAATCGTCAAGCCGATGGTGGCAACCGCAGAACCAAGACAGATATTGATGCCTCGCTGCAGCTGATTCGCTCGCGCTGCCTGAATGGCAGAGACGCCTTCCGGTGTGAGAACCAGTATCGCGACGACGAGGCCCGCGATCTGTTGGGGCGCGCCAAGCTGTTCGACCCCGGCATCCATCAGCACTGCAAGTGCTTTGGCCAGGAGCACAACTGGAATCATGGTGAGTATGAGCAATACGGCGTGGAACGGGACTGTTCGCAGCCCGGCGGGTACATGGTGTTCGTCGATGACGTCAAGATCGTCATCATCCGGCTGCGTGAAGAAGTGCCGGTGCCGCATGGTCTGCACGCCGAGAAACACGGCGTAGAGCATGACGCACATTGTCACCAGGAAGACCGAGATCAGCGGGGAGGCGGATGCGTCGACTGTGGAGGTCGTGTACCGCGGAAGCACAAGGCCGAGAATCGCCAGTGGGATGATGACCGAAAGGTAGGCGTTGGCACCGCGCAGATTGAACGCGGGCTCCCGGTGCTTGAGACCTCCAACGATGAGTGTGACGCCGACCAGTCCATTCAAGACCAGCATCAGCACTGAGAACATGGTGTCGCGGCCGAGATCGGCGTTGCCAGCTCCGGTCAACATGAGTGTGGCGATCATCGTGACCTCGATGCCGATGACGGCCAGCGTGAGCACGATGGTGCCGAGCGGTTCGCCAAGGAGAACCGCCAGACAGTCCGCATGCCGAACGACACTGAAGGCCAACCAGAGGATGACCGCAAAGAGCCCGGCAAACACCAGAATCGATCGTGTTGGCGAGGTCGCCGGTTGGTCAAACCAGCCGGGAATCACCCACCATGTCACGGGGACCAGCACCAGACCGAGAAGAAGGGCGGCTTCGGCTCGAAGGGCTCTGGACGCTGTTTTTGGCTGATTCAGGGACATTGATGGTCTGAACCATAATCAATCAGCAGGCCCTCAGGCCGCCACAATTCACGTTCCAGTTGAGAATATGCGGATCCAGCTGGGCTCTGGGGCCGTACTTGATGCAGAATAGAGGGCGGTATTGCTGCGTCTATACTCGGCGGCAGCCATCACAGAGAGCCATCACAGAGGAGAGGTACTCGCATGTTCAGAATGATTGCCGCAGGAGCTTTGGCAGCGACGAGCCTGGTGCTCGCCGGCCCGATCGACAACTTCCCGAGCGATTCCGAGGGAACGCAGGCAGCGATCACGACGCTGCGGCACCGCGTTCCTGGTATCCGGACTCATTCGAGTTTGGATGGCCGCATAGATCGCCTGTATGGCAAAGTCTTTTCGACCGGCAATTCTGCAAAGGACTCTGCCGATGGGTTCCTCAATCAGTACGCAGATATCTGGGGCCTCTCGAGGCACGACCTCCATGCAGGTGGCGTGCTTCCAGGCGGCGCCACGCAGGTGTCCTTGATGCATGATCCGATTACGGGCCACGCGAGGTTTACCGGGACGTACTACGCCCAGTGGGCTGGTGAGTACCGCGTGTTTGAAGGCCGAGTCATGGTCATGACGCTCAATCGCGCCGATCACGGCGCGGTCCTGGCTGCGGCTGACCTTCGAGACCTGAGCGGATTCGTCCCCACCGAGCCCGCTGCGGCGCTCGTTGGCGATGCCCGCATGACCGGGCTTGCCAGAGATCTTCTTGGAACGAACGACGCAGTATTGGTCGACGGACCGGAAGTCGTCGTCTTTGCCGGGTACGACGACGAAGCATGTACGCCCACGATGGCGGTTGAATTCGTCGCGGAGTCGGGTGGAAACTGGGATCCGGACGCGCACCAGAAGCGGCGCTTTGTTGTTCGCGCCGACGATGGTCAGGTTCTTCATGACGAGAACATGATTCTCTCGTGCGCTGCTACCGACATGCCGCTCGGCGCCATGGCGATTGCGGCTGCGGGAACAGTGACAGGGCAAGTGTCCGCCAACACGACGGCGTCTACTCGCGCCGCTGAATGTGATCCAGAGTTCACTTCGCCCCTGCCCTATGCTGCGGTGACGGCAAATGGCACGACGGTCTATGCGGACTCGAGTGGCGAGTTTTCCCATCCCCATGCAGGTGGCGTGACGACCTTCGGTGGCACGCTTGGCGGTCAGTGGTTCAGCGTGAACAACGAGGCCGGGTCCACGACGTCAGCGTCTTCGAGCGGAGCATCGGGCGATGACATTTCAATCACCTACAACCCATCACCATCGGAACTCGTAACCGCTCAGGTCAATGCGTACAAGGAAGCGAACCTGATTCGTGACATGGTGCTTGACTCCAACCCTTCCTATCCAGCGATCACAGGGCAGACCGGCTGGCCGATCAATGTCAATCTTGGCAGTACCTGTAACGCCTACTACGACTACAGCTCCATCAACTTCTACCAGTCCGGCGGTGGATGCAACAACACATCGTTCTCGGTAATCGTGCATCATGAGTACGGCCACCATCTCGTGGCTGAGGGCGGTTCCGGCCAGGGCGAGTATGGCGAAGGCATGGGCGACGTCATGGGCGTTGTTCTCACTGGTGACAACGAGCTTGCCCGTGGGTTCTATTCCAGCGATTGCAACAACGGCATTCGCAATGCTGACAATTCATGCCAGTACTCAGCGTCGTCGTGCTCTTCGTGCGGTAGTGAGATTCATGCTTGCGGGCAACTCCTCTCTGGATGCGTGTGGGATACATGGCTGGCGCTCGAGGCCAGCGGCCCGATCACAGCGCAGCAGGTGATTCGCGACCTCTCCGTCAACAGCATTCTCCTTCACAGTGGTTCCAGCATCACTGACTCGATCGCGATCGACTTCGTGACGCTCGATGATGACGATGGCAACATCGATAATGGATCTCCGCACTACTATGAGATCGCTGAGGGCTTCGGCATGCACGGCCTGAATGTGCCTGAATTGGCACTTCTGTCGATCACCGCCCCGGACGGTCTTCCGAGCCTGATCGATCCCAATGGCGGAACAAGCGTTCGCATTCGTATCGATGGTCTCTCTGGAGACTTCGAGGATGGAACCGGACGCGTGATGATCAGCCAGGGGGGCGCCTATGAGACGTACTCACTGGAGCCCCTTGGAACCGACTTCGAAGCGGTGTTCCCCGCGACGGCGTGTGGTGATGCTGTGAGTTATTACTTCGGCGCAACGACGACGACGGGCATCAATGTCTATTGGCCGAGCAGTGGTCCAAGCAGCCCGTTTACGGTGCAGGCTGCCTATGGCGATCCGATCGTTTCGTTCGAAGAGGACTTCCAGACCGATGGCGGCTGGACGGCAAGCGGATCAGCAGCCGATGGCCAGTGGACCCACGGCATCCCTGTGAACTGCAACCGCGGCGATCCTTCTGGTGACTTCGATGGAAACGACCGATGCTGGTTGACCGACAACAGCAGCGCCAATGGATGTAATAGCGATGTCGATGATGGCACGGTGTACCTGACGTCACCAACATTGGACGCATCGGAGCCGGGCGCGCAGTTGTGCTATGCCCGCTGGTTCAGTAACGACTACGGTGCCGCGCCGAATACCGACACGTTCGTCGTGCAGGTTTCGGATGACAACGGTTCCAGCTGGCTGACGCTTGAAACCGTTGGTCCTGCTGGCGACGAGGTCTCCGGTGGCTGGTATGACGTGTGCTATCTACTCGACTCGGTGAGCGGATTCGATCCGACCACCTCCATGCGAGTACGTTTCTATACGTCGGATGCGTCGTCGAGTGGTTCGGTTGTCGAGGCGGCTGTTGATGCGATTTCGCTGTCAACTCCAGACTGCGACAACGATCAGCCGTGCCCCGGTGACATCAACGGCGATGGCGAAACTGGCGTTGATGATGTGTTGGCGGTCATTGCTGCCTTCGGCTCGGGAGCTGGCGGCGATGTTGACGGCGACGGTGATACCGATGTCGATGACATCCTGACAGTGGTCAGCTCATTCGGGCCATGCCCCTGATCGCAGCCCACATTCTTGAATCTGGCGGACGCTCCGGTCATACCGGGGCGTCCGCTCTTTTTCGGATTTGTGAGCCCGTCGCGCAGCCGAGGGTGGGTTGGGGCGGTTCGATGGCAGACTTCGATAGAAACCACCAACGAATCGTTGGGAAGCGGCCGATTCTGGGTTACGCTCGGTAGTTCCGATGATGGTCTCTGCGTCCATGACCGCGATTCTCGCTGGCCTTGCGTCCATGCAACACGAGGCCGTGTTTGATGGTGCGCAGGCTGGATCCATGCTGCCGCTCCGAGTGGACCGACCGCTGGCAGGTCGGTCCTCGGATGGGTCGATTGTCCAAGCCGACGAACCTCGCTGGGGGCCGGTTCGTGTTGTGGGCGATCTGCCCTGTTGGGAGCACACGTGGGAGTGTCAAGGATCGATCCGCGTGCTGATTGGCGGCATGTGCCGGGATGATCGAACACCGCTCCTGCTCGCCATCAACAGTATGACGTTGAGTCTTTCGTTCTTCGTCGGCGAGTTTGATGGCGAACCGTTGTTTGAGTGGAGCTTGCAGCGGGTGGACGAGACAGGGGAGCACATGGATCTTCTAGCCAATCATCCGCTTCGGAGGGAGAACGAGGCCTTTGCCGTGCGATCCGGATGCGCACTTCCGGGGTGTGTTCTCCTGCACTGCGAGCGGTCGAAACTGATTGACGGCGAGTGGACAGGTGAGGGTGTCAGCGTCTTTGCGCTTCAGCAGCGATCCAGCGGATGGGAGTTGGAACACCTGTACGATGGTCCGCCGATGACCGATTCGTCAAGCGGACTGGGGTGGGGGCGAGGCTGGGTCTCATCCATGCAGAGTTACTACCCCGTTCCATCGGACGGTGAGATGACCGAGGCCTTTGTGCCTTTTGTTGACTACATCAATCATCAGGCGGGCAATTACGCCCGAGGCGGCCAGTGCTTCTTGCTCAAGGCCATTCGCGACGATGTCACCGATGTGCCGTGGCGATTTGAAGGTCCCGTATTGCTGTACGAGTTCTCAGGAACCGACCGCCAGCATGCGCATGCAGCTGCCTGGACGCCGAACGGTGTGCTGCTCGCTGTTGGTGATGGTGAGAACTCAGATGTCAGGCTCCTCACCTGTGATGACTGGTCTGAATGGACAGACCTCGACCATTGGTCACTGCATACAGGCTTGCACGGCATGCCATCCTCGGACGGTGGTCCGGGGCTGGCGGCGAACCAGTTCTGGGCGGCTTGTCCCGGGGCGGAGCCAAACGAAGTGATTGTCGGGGGCGACAATGTGTCGACAGCCATTATGTCCGTGGCTGTGCCGGATGATCCCGCTGATGGCACCCGATTTGGCCGGCTCTGGGGGAAGCAGTATGGGGATCCATTCGACGAAGGGCAGAAACAGACGACGTGTTCATCGTTGTTATGCGTACGTCCCGAGCATGGTGGTGGCGTGGTGGCGAGGGTCAATCGTGAGGGCAGTGTGTTTGGTGAGGAGCACGCGCGAATTCTCTACAGCCCCGACCGCAGGAACTTTGGATCGATTGCCAGAATGACTCATGGTGCGGGTGACGCATCGCCAGTGACGGTGATGGGCAATCGGCTGCTTCAAGGCCGATTTGTAGTTCAGGAAGATCGAGGCGTGTGGTCCATGCCGATGCCGGCCGACTGGCATGTTGGCCGGGGAGTCCTGGTGGATCCCGGAAGTACCGATTGGCTGCGCGAGGAAGGAGCGATCACGGTGCTGGAGGCAGGTGCTGGAACTGAGGTGGAGCCTATCGATCGTGATGCGAACGACCTTGGCGCACTCGCAGCGGAAGCACCTGGAGTTGGTGAAGTGTGGCACATTACGCGTGCTGAGAGTACAGACAACACGATTGCCAGAATCGAGTTTCCGTCGTCGGGCGATTCGTGCGAGCAGACTTCTGTGCTTGCGCGTACATGGATCTGCAATCTGGCGCCGGGTGTATTGTCAATCGATCAGAAGATGCGAACGGACTCGGAATCGACGCTCCGCCGCGCAAAGCTTGTTACAGAAGGGGAGTGGATCCCCGTGCCGATCATGACCGATGCTGGAGATTTTCTTTCGGGCGTGTGCCCACGTCTGGAGCTGAGGACCACTGGCAGCGTTGAGGATGTCGGGCCGCTCGATTTTCTGATTACGATCGACGGGCTCTTTGCCGGCGAGTTTGGGCAATGGACCCCGGCATCGGCCAGCGACCCGGCGGGTCTGCCCGATGAGATGCTCAGTCTTCCGCTCCGCGACCTCGGGCCGCGATGGCTGGTCACGTTGGATGTGGTGTTGCCGGAAACGGGGATTGACCGAGGGCTGTCTGATCGGATCGCAGAGGTGACGATTGCGTCACTCCCGCTCAAGGGAGACGACGAGTTGCGAGTCATGCTCAGGCCTGCGTTTGAGCGTGTGCGGCTGGACGTTGTTCGGGGCGGCGAGGTCATTGCCAGTGCGGTGCAAAGCGGTGTTCGCGTCGAACGTCTCGATACGCTTCGCATCTCGATTGCGGGTGGTTCAGGGTTCGTGGGTGTGCATGCGCGGAGCGGGGGATCAAGCGATCTGCATGGCAGCCGCTTCAATGGGAATGCGGTTGTCGTGTCCGGGGTCCCTACGACTGTACGCTTCGGCGGGCTTGCTGGCGGGAGCCCCGAAGGCGCGGCCGTTCCAATCGAAGTGCTTCGAGTGTCTCAGGACATCACAACGCCGGATCTTGATTTCGATTTTGATTGGCAGGGCTCGCCTCCACTTCCGCCGTGCGCGGCCGACCTCAACGATGATGGCGTCGTCAATATTGATGACCTGCTGATCTTCGCCGCGTCCTGGGGCCCGTGCGACGACGAGGACTGCGTGGCCGACACCAACGGCAACGGCTCCGTCGGCACCGACGACTTACTCGTGCTCCTTGAGATGTGGGGCCCGTGCCCGGAGGCCATCTGACCAGTCGGGTCGAGGTGGCTGGATGCGGCTTTGCGGCCGCCCCACGTGGGGCGCTCGGGGCGGTGCCGGAACAACATTCATTGATTGCACCAGCGGCGGGTCAACCGGTCGGCTGCTGAAGTAATCCGTGTCCGCGAGTGGCGTCATCGCCATCGACACAATCGCGTCACCGCCCGAAACCGCTTCGCCGAAAGCGCAGTAGAGGCCGTCCAGCCGTGCGCATTCTTCGCGGTCCAGCGCGATGAACCACTGCGAGCCCGCTGAGTCGGGGTCATCTGCTCGGGCCATTGAAATCACGCCAAACGCATGGCCAAGTGTTGAGGGTTCCAGAGGCAGCCACCAGCCTGGGCCGCCGGCTCCCGTGCCGGTCGGGTCGCCGCCCTGCACTACGAATGGGCGGCCGTTGCGTCCTTCGGGAATAATCCTGTGCACAATTGTGCTGTCGTAGAAGCCTCGGGCAGCAAGATCACGAAAGTTGCGAGCTGTGTTCGGCGCGGCATCTTCGCGGAGATCGATCACGATCTCGCCGTGGTCGGTCTGTATGAAAACATCTTGCTCGCCATATGCCCACCAGCCACTTCGGATCACCGCGCCGTCCCGTGGCACGGTTTCACTCATGGCTGCATGGTTGATGCGACCGCTTCCCGCCGGAAGTTCCTCGTGGTCTTCGGCGCCCTCATCTTGCCACCCAATGACATGCGTCCAGTCGCCCCGTTCGTCATCGTGGCGTTTCTCGGCAATCGGCACGCGGCGAGACAGCGCCGGTTCGATCACGATGGCACTTCCAATGGGTTGACCGTCCTCCGCGAGAAACTGAAGGTAGGCCGGTTCGTCCAAGGATCGGATTGCTGGCATCAACTCGATCGCATCGAACTGCCCGAGGTGGGCGTCTATGGAGTCGCTGAGGAGTGAACCATCGTGCCGCATCAAGGCGATCTTGCCACCGGGCACATCTCGAAGCACATCGATCGGCAGCGATCCGGATAAGGGCGTCCACATGTGAGGAGCCCTGATGGGGTGATAGGGGATGCTGAGTATGACAAGCGTGATGGTGAGTGAAACAGCCATGGGGCTTCCTCAACGAGTGTTTGTGTGTTGGCTCGAGAGTCCTACAATCGGCGTTATGCCCGCACGACCGATATCCGTTGCCGCCGTTCTGCTCATGGCCACCCCTGTGATGGCCGACCAGCTGCACTTTACGTGGCTCTGGCACTTGGAGCAGCCGATCTACTGGCCCGATCAGCAGCACTGGGGCGAAGATCGGATCGAACGAGCGTGGGAGTCCATTCAGCGGACCGATGGCGGAGATCCGCACCCCGAGAATGACTTGCGATCGATTTTCGGGCTGGACGACCGGGTGGCGGCGTATCAGTATCGAACCCGCGACGCGATTTCCGGCATCTCGTGGCTTCCGGAAGCGGGGGCGCAGATTTCGTATTCAGGTGGTCTCATCGAGAATCTCGAGTCGTTCGCAGACGCGGGAGGCCAGCTTGGATACAGCACTGATTTCAGCGGTTCCATCCGGGAAGCCAGATCATGGTCAACATCAGGCGGCGGCGCGCCGCGGTGCGATGTCGTGCAGTTTGCATTTCATCATCCACTGCTCCCGCTTCTTGATGATGCAGCGGTTCGCATGGAACTTGCGCTGTACGCAGAGATCTACGGCCGCGTGTGGGGCGATTGGATGCCCCAATCTCGTGGTTTCTTCCCGTCCGAGATGGCGTTTTCCACTCGGCTCATTCCTGCACTTCGTGATGCGGGCATCGAGTGGTCGTTTGTCTCCGGCGAGAAGCTCTCGCGGGCCTGCGCCAACTTCCCGGTGCAACTGGGAAGCGGCGGCATCAACTGCGATCCTCCCAATCTCGCCGATCAGTTGAATCCTGCACAGGAGAACTACAACCGCGTGACGATTTCGCGGGGCTGCTCTCCTGCCGAGGCTGCCCCGTTCGCGTACACACCGCAGCGAGCCATGTATGTGGACCCCGAATCCGGCGACGTTGACACGTTGGTGGTCGTTCCGTGCAGTCAGTCGTTGGGTTGGGAGGATGGTTACGCGCCACTTGGTGTCGACCGCCTGAATGCTGTTGCATCGTTCAATGCAGGAGGCCGGCCAATGCTCGTCGTGCTTGGCCACGACGGCGACAATGCGTGGGGTGGTGGTTTTTCCTACTACAACGAGGCCGTGCCCGGAATCGCTGGCGCAGCGAATTCAGCGGGGCACGTCCCAACTGTAGTACAGCGCTATCTCGATGACCATCCGGTGCCTGCCAGCGATCGGATTCATGTTGAAGACGGCGCATGGGTCAATGCCGACGGTGACTTCGGCGCGCCTCAGATGCTGAATTGGAATTGGCCTCCCGTCAACAGCTCCGGGCAAATCGATATCGAGAACGGCTGGGCAGAGGACGTTCGAAACTGGGCTGTCATCACGGCCGCGCAGAATGCTGTGTTGACAGCCGAGCACGTATCCACCGGTGCCGGCCAGCCGGTGCGAGTCAGCCATGTGCTTGACCCGAGAGGATCGACGAGAAGCGCAGAGCGTGCGTGGCACTACTTCCTCGGAAGCCTCAACAGCGGCTACATGTACTACGGGACTGTGCTCGACATGGAGGTCAAGCCCACAATTGCCTGCAACGAAGCGATTGAGCATGCAGAGGCAGTCCTGACTGGCGGGTGGAACGACGACACGCCGCCAACGATCTGGATCCCGCAGCGGTGGCCCTGGAATCCGGGCTCGCTCAATTATGGTGCGCCCTACGGCTATCAGTCATCCATCGATGACGGCGATTTTCACGTGTGGACGTTTGTTCATGATGTGTCGGGGTGCGAAGCAGTGACATTACATGTTCGTGAAGACCTCGATGGCACCAATCCGCTCGCGTCCATCCAGAATGAGACGTACGCGGGTGGCGGAGAGGTCGCTGCGTGGACGAGCATTGCGATGACGCAGCGAGACTTCCCTGCGGGCAACGTGCTCGGTGACGGTGGCATCGACTTCTTCGAGATGCCAGAGGCGATTGCGGATCAGTACTACGTTGAGCTTGTGGGATACCGCGAGGTCCTGCTTGACTACTACATCGAAGCGATCGACAGCCACGGCAACGTGAGACGCTCGCCCATTCAGCACGTCTGGGTTGGCGACGGATCGGGATCAGGAGGTGCTGGCGGTGGTGTCGAGACGATTCCAGATCCACCCGTTGCGGGCGAGCCGGTAATCATCCAGTTCGACGCGTCGAGTGGACCGTTGGCAGGAGCTGAGGATGTGTTCATCCATGTCGGCTTCAATGGGTGGCAAGACATCGTGGATCCAGATCCTGCCATGTCGTGGAACGAATCGGATGATGTGTGGGAAGTGTCGATCGACGTACCTGCCGATGCTGAGATGCTCGACTGCGTATTCAATGACGGACTCGGAACCTGGGACAACAACAACGGCGCCGACTGGCATATCGGTGTCGATGGCGGCGAGCCGCTCTGGTCGATGGACGGTGAGCTTGATGATGGCGCAGCGCTCGTTGCGACCGGCGGCGGACGATCGCTGTATGCAGGACTGGCATCGGGGCGCCTGTATGTTGCGACCGAGGCAGCGGGCGGTGGCGATGATGTGTTCCTGCTCCTTGCTGCGGAGAGTGCCGGGCAGATGCAGCCGGCCATGTGGGGGAAGGCTGGCGAGGTTGCGGCGTGGGATGCATTCCTCGCGCACGAGAACGACAACGGCTGGCTGGGTTGGTTCAATGCAGATCAGAGCGGAGAACCGGCTGGCGCACATTCGGCCGCCGGCGGCAGCGTTCTTGAAGGCTGGATCGATCTTGGAGACCTGTTGGGGGCAGCACCGGGAGCAGTGGCTTTGGCAGCGGTTCCCTACGGCACGGACGACGCTGGACCGCTGAGCAACTGCTGCCAGGCTCCCGCTTCAACAGATGGCGATGGCGATGTGCAGTCCATCGAGTACGTGATCGTCGATGTGTGCGATCTCGACTCGACCGGCTGCTGCCCCGGTGATGCAGACGGAGACGGCCATGTTGGCGTGGACGATGCGCTCGCGGTGCTTGCAGCCTGGGGTCAGCCCGGTGGCAGCGGAGACGTTGATGGCGATGGAATCGTAGGTGTCGATGACCTGCTCTTGATCATCTCTCATTGGGGTGGGTGTGACGGCCCATGACCCGTCGGGTCACGTGTGGCTCAGGTTGACCAGTTGTCGATGATGATCAGAATCTCGTTGACGCCGACGATGCCGTCTCCGTCAAGGTCCTCGGGGCATTCATCGCATGGGCCGAACGCGGCAAGGATGGCCAGAAGATCGTCGGTATTGACCAGTCCGTCACCGTTGATGTCTCCGACCGGACCTTGCTGATGCGTTGCAGTGAGCTCGGCTGCAATGGCGAGCGCAGCTGAGGCGTTTGTCGGCGTGAGGTCGAGCAGGACGCCCGCGTAGTCTCCGGGCGGGACGATCGTCGGGAGTTCCATAGGGATCGTTGGGAGAGGCTCCGGCGGAAGGTCGCCCGACTCGTCGAGCGAGCTTGTCGCTGACATTTCAAGCCGATCGGTGGCGTTACCCACATAGTGGTCACCGTCGATGTCGAGCACAATTGGGAATTGCATTGGAAGCTCGCCAAGCGCCTCGCTCGCGATGAGCATGTCAAGCACGGCAGGGACTGCGACCATGATGCGGTGCGCTCCCGGCATGCCATCGATTGGCGTCGCTGTTCCACCGCCGGGGGAAGACTGTGTGATAGTGCACGCGGTGACCGTGGCTTCGCCCAAGGGAATGTCGACCGGGGTTCCTCCGGGGTAGAGCGAATCGGGGTTGATGCTGCGAAACGTCTCAAAGAGCGTGGTGGCAGTCAGCGCTGCCGGCAGAAACTCCTCGGGCAACACATCCCAGGCAAGGTTGTTGATGGATGCCAGGCCCAGTTCATCGTCGATGACGAGATCAAGCGGCCCGCGGGGTGAGGTATCGCCGTCAAAGGCGATGGTCACCGTCATCGATATCGGAATGGGATTGTTGCCGCTGCCGCCCCAGACGCCGGGTCGCGTCTGCGTGCCGTCAGGGTTCGTCTCTTCGTCCCAGTCGCCGATGAGCGTTCCGTCCAGCGTGGTGCCCATTGTTCCCGAGAGACTAAGGCCACCTTCTCCATTGAGCAGGTACTCGCCTGCCGTGGCGGTGGAAACCAGACAAGACAGCGCGGCGGCACCGAAAAACAATCGCATTTTGGGGTCTCCTCTCACACGAAACCGTCTCAGTGTGCCATAGATGCGGCTGGAATCCAAGCGAGAACCAGTTCATCGCTTGACCTGCGACCCCATTGGGTCCAATACTGCCCGTTCGAAGTGCAATTCGGTCCAGTGGGCCGTCAAAGGAGATCTGACCATGCGTATCCTCATTCTTTCCACGCTCAGCGTGTCCGTAGGCTTTCTTGCTGCGTGTGACAACTCGGCTCAGTCCGGAACGCTCATCGGAGCTGGCACTGGTGCGCTCGCAGGCCAAGCCATCGGGCACAATACAGAGGGCACCTTGATTGGTGCAGGTGTCGGGGCACTTGGCGGGTACATCATCGGTAACGAGATGGACAAGAAGCGTGAGCAGGAGCAGGCTGCTGCTCGGGCAAACAGCCCGGTCTACCACCAGAACCAGCGGACTGACCAGCTGCAGGCCGAGAACGAGCGGCTTCGCGCTGAGATCGAAAACGAACGCCTTCGTCAGCAGCTTGAGAACGAACGCGACTATTGAGCGTGAGCTTCGTGACGCGTTGCTGCGGCGCCCTGCCGCAGCAACGTGTTACCGTGCGATGACAAGGCTCTTGATGTTGACAAACTCGTGAATGCCCGGCGTTCCGAGTTCGCGACCAAAGCCACTGTCCTTGATTCCACCGAAGGGGACCCGGGGATCGCTGCGAACAAAGTCGTTGACGGCGACGCATCCCGCGTCGATCCGATCAGCAGCCAATGCCTCGCCCCGCGTTCTGTCGGACGTAAACACGGCGCCCGCGAGTCCCAGATCGGTGTCATCGGCCAGCTCACACGCGTGGGATTCGTCGCGGGCACGGATGAGACATGCGACCGGTCCAAAGAGCTCTTCATCGAAGGCGGGCATTCCGGGCGCGACCGCTTCGAGCAGAGTCGGTGGATACCACCAACCCGGACGGTCAGGGATCAGGCCGCCGAGCCGGAGTACAGCACCCGCTGCGATGCTTCGCTCGACCTGACCGTGGAGTTGGTTTCGCAGATCCTCTCGTGCCATCGGTCCGAGCCTGGAGTCGGCCCTTGATGGGTCTGCCATTTCGAATCTCTGAAGACAGTCAATCACGGCATCTCGAAACTGGTCATAGACGGCATCGACGACAATCAGCCGCTTTGCTGCGATGCAGACCTGCCCGCAGTTGAGCATGCGGCTTGCGACGCACCGTTCCGCAGCGAGAGCGATGTCGGCATCTTCGAGCACGATGTACGGATCAGCGCCGCCGAGTTCCAGCACACACTTCTTCAGATTCGCGCCAGCATCGGCGGCTACGGCTCGGCCTGCGCGGTCACTTCCAGTCAATGTGACGCCGCGCACGTGGCGATGTGCAATGATCGCCGGGGAGTCGGGCAGATCGATCGGGAGATCCTGAAAGAGCCCGTTGGGCGCCCCAGCGTCCTGGAAGATTGTGGTGATGTCGGCGCCGCAGCCGAGCGTTGTAGGCGCATGCTTGAGGATCATGGCGTTCCCTGCCATCAATCCCGGCGCGGCTGCCCGGAACACCTGCCAGAAGGGAAAGTTCCACGGCATGATCGCGTATATGACACCGAGCGGTCTGCACACGATCCTGACATCAGCGTGTTCGATTGAGAACCGCTGATCGGCCAGCATGCCCGCAGCGTGCTCCGCATAAAACTCACATACCCATGCGCATTTCTCGATTTCAGCGACGGCCTCGGTGATCGGCTTGCCCATCTCCTCGGTACACCGCGCAGCGAGGACATCTGATCGTTCACGGAGCAAGGCAGCTGCGTGTGAGAGCACCTCGCTGCGTTGATCGATGTGGAGCCGTCTCCACGCTTTCCAGGCTGCGTGCGCAGCATCGATCTTCTTGGCGGCTGAGGCGGCATCGATGCACGGGTGTACTCGGATCATCTCCCCCGTGGCAGGGTTGATGATTGGGAATCCTTCTGGGGCCATGGAGTTCATGCTACTCCTGGCAATTGCATCCATCGCCGCAGCACTCTTGCGAGATGGGTTTGAACATGCTGACGACGGCACCTGTTGGGTCTTGAATCGTCGAGCACCGGACGATGCCGCCCATGTCGACCGGCTGCTGATAGACATGCGCCCCGAGTGCCTCGGCCTTCTCGGTCAAGGCGTCGATCTCATCGGCGTGGACGTATGGCGTCCAGCATGAGCGGTGGCCTTCGCCCCACTCATCCGGCAACTTGAGCATGCCCGCCACAGGCGTGTCACCCTCCATGAAACACCAGTATGTGTTGTCACCGGGGTGCGAGGTTGCTGACCATCCAAGCAAGTCTGCATAGAACGATGTGGCCTGGTCAACGTCGTTCGTGGCAAGTTCGCACCAACCGAAGGTACCGTTGCCTGTCGGATTGACGCCATCTCCACCTTCAAACAGGGAGAAGACAGCACCGGTAGGATCGGTCACGACGCAGAACTTGCCAGGGGGGATTGGGGTCACTGGAACGCACAGCGATCCGCCGCACTCGGCCACTCGCGCCGCAACGTTCTCAATCTCCGTGACCGCGATGTAGCTCATCCAGTGGGGTGGCACTTCAGCAGGCCACTTGTCATCCATCACCATCATGCCTGCGACAGGTACTTCGCCCTTCATGTAGGTGGTGTAGGCGAAGCCGGGGGCCTCCTGATCCTGCCTGGTCCATCCGAAGAGTTCGCAGTAGAACGCTGCTGCAGCGTCGCCATCGCGCGTGTTGACTTCGAACCAGCAGAATTGACGTCCAGTGATAGGACTCATGGTGATCGTGTCTGTGGACATACGTGAGCTCCTTCCAGTTGTGTGGCCAACCCGCCACGGTCGCAGGGGGGTGACGCCCTGTCAAGCGTCATCGGCGGCGGCGAGAGCAGGCACCTGAGAACGCCAAGAGCGTCAACGCCCCGGGGGCTGGGATCGTCGAGAGTGGGAGCGAGGGGGGAATGGCGCTGTAGTCATCGTTGAATCCGTTGTACCAGCCTGAAACAAGTCCATCGCTCAGCATGGTGGCGTCGACGCTCGACCACGCATCTGCCCACGCGACGGTTCCGTCGCCAGAAGGGGACGCTGTCGAGTGTGCCCAGTAGAGGCCCGCGTCACCAGCGGTATTCTCGAAGGCAAAGTTGTCAGCAAAGATCCCACTTCCCCAGTCGGTCCATTCGTAGGTCACGCCCGCACCTGCGATGGCGAGCAGCATGTCGTGCGTGGTGGCTTCGTCAGACCAGTTATACGCAAAGGCGTAGGAGTCGCCACCAGTTGCCGCAAAGTCGATAACGGCATAGGACGTATTGTCGCCCGTACCGACAGTCGCCGTGATGTCGAGCACGTGAGTCTCGTCGATCAGCAGGTCTGCGGATGCGGCCGTGGCAGCCACCGCAGTAAGAATGATCGCCAGGCCGGTGTTGTTCAGCGTGCGCATAGGAGAGTCCTCCCGGTCCGTGTCACGCGGACCAGTACGGGGAACGGGCAGGTCTTCCGGCTGTGACCCATGGCTCGATCTTCTTCCCACGACGAGTCGTAGTGATTGCGATCGAGTGTCCGCTCCACAGCAGTGGGGCGGGGGTCGTACGGCGGCGGCACCGCGGTGGACTGACCGAGTTGCCCTCACCGGGCGATTCGGCGTACCACACTTCCCTCTTGGCCACCCTCCCGCAGCACGCGCTGTGGTGAGGATGGAACCTCGTTCCGCGGAGGATGATACACGGTCTATCCGCCCTGATACTTCTGCCGGTACTTGTCCCGAAGTTGGGTGTGGCGGCTGGTGAGATCGACAGGGCGACCGTCGATCCAGGCGCGTTCAACTTCGGTGCGAATCTGCAGGGGATCGCCGGTCGTGATCATGAGCGTGGCGGCTTTGCCTGGCTCGAGGCTTCCGAGCCGGTCGCCGACGCCGAGAATCTCTGCGGCGTCAATCGTGATCGCGCGGAGCCCTTCATCGGGCGTCAGCCCATTGGCGACAGCCGTTGCGGCGTGGTGCGGGAGATTGCGAAGATGCGCAGGGCGATCGCGCGGTGCAATGCAGAACTTGACGCCTCTGTCTCGCAGACGTGTGGGCAACGTATGCGGCTCATCCGGATCACGATTGCGGCTTCGGGGATAGCGATGGACGCCCCGAACGATGACCGGCACGCCTTCCTCGACGAGCAGGTCGGAGACTTCGTCGGCTTCCTCGCCTCCGAGGATGATTGGGTTGAGTCCGCGCTGTTTCGCCCAGGCGACCGCTGTTGCGATCTGACCTGCGGTTGAGGCCTTGATGAGCGTGGGCTGCTCGCCTTCGATCGCCGCTCGCATTGCTTCGGCGCGGGTGTCTCGCGGGAGTGACGCATCGGCGTCCGCTGCGGCGAGCCACACTTCGGCCTCTTCGAAGAAGGTATCGATTGCGGCAAGTTGTTTGGATGTGCCCTTGCCTCCCCGCGACACCGACGGCCATTCGATGACGAGCGCCGCTGCAGGCACAATGGCCATGTCTTCCCAGTCCCATCCGTCGAGCCGAATGATGGCAGCTTGCCCTGGCACTTTGCCGCCATCCGGAACGGTCAAGGCAGTGAGTACGCCCGCAGCGCGAGTGACCGGAATCAGATCGCTGTCCGGATTGATTGCCACAACCGCTCGGGCCTCCGGTGTATAGGAACCTTGTTCGTTGTGATCGTGTGTGACTTCAGCCATCCCGGTTTCGACGAGTCCCAAGATGGAGTCTGCGGCGATGAGGCCCGGGTAGACGTGTCGTCCATTCAATTCAACGACGGTTGCATTGTCGATGACGGGGTGATGCCCCCGACCCACAAGCGTGATGCGACCGTCCTCGAAGGCGATCCATCCATCTTCGAGCGGTGGCGATGACACGGGATGGATCGTGCCGCCGATCAGAATGGTCGGACCACTGACTGGGCCGGCTGGTATCTGCCGTGACTGGCCCGTGGCTGCGCCGGCCAGCGCGAGCGCAGCAGCGGCGGCCGTCGATCCAAATCGGGTTCTCATCGGAGATCCTCCGTGTGCGTATGTTCGGCCGGAATGCCGCAGCATCCCCGGTGGTCATCAGCCGGTTCGGCGTAGGGGTTGACTCGCAGTGAGGCGGTCGCGGCCTTCGTTTTCTCATCGGATTCCGACTCAGGACTCGGTGGCTCGCCCAGCGATTCATGAAGCACGAGCTCTATCAATCGCGTTCGTTCTTCTGAATCCCGCTTGGCGAGATCAATGTCTTCCTGACGGTCAAAGTACTTTGCGCCGTCGATCCACGTCTGCAGGCAGAGACTGTACGAGTCGAGCGGATCTCGATTCCAAACCGCGAAGTCTGCGTCTTTGCCTGCCTTGAGGGATCCCGTCTGGCCGTCGATATGCAATTGGATGGCGGGGTTGAGTGTGACGAACTTGATCGCTTCTTCCGGCGGCAATCCACCGAATCGAACGGCCTTGGCAGCTTCGTCGTTCATGCGGGTCGCCAGCTCGCCGTCATCCGAGTTGAACGAGACAACCACGCCTTGATCGTGCATGATGGCGCCATTCCAGGGAATCGCATCCATCACTTCGATCTTGTAGGCCCACCAGTCGCTGAACGAGCTCGCACCGGCGCCGTGACGGGCGATGTCATCAGCGACCTTGTAGCCCTCGAGAATGTGCTGCAGGGTTCCGATAGTGATTCCGAACTCCTCGCACGTGCGAAGGAGCGCGAGGATTTCGTCCTGTCGGTAGGAGTGGCAGTGAATAAGCCGCGTCCCTGCGAGAATCTGCGCCAGGGTTTCCAGTTCGAAGTCGCGTCTGGGCGGAAGTTCGCGGGCTGCCAGGGCATCCGGGTGCTGCTCCCACAGCTTCAGCCTGGCGGCATAGTCCTTCGCCGCTTGCAGCCGATCGCGAATGAAGGCCTCGACGCCCATTCTGGTGTCTGGATATCGCCCACTTGATCGCTTGACGTTTTCCCCCAGCGCAAACTTGATTCCGCCAGGCGCTCCAGCGACCGGGAAGTCGCGAGCCGGGCGCCCCCAACGGATTTTGACAACGCTGTTGCGGCCGCCGATCGGATTGGCCGAGCCGTGCAGTTGATTGGCAGCGGTGAGCCCTCCGGCGAGTTGGCGATACCAGTTCATGTCGTCGCCGGCGACCACATCACCGATGCCAACCTCGGCGGTGCACGCTTCATTGAACTCATTGACACCGCCGTCGATTCCGGTATGGCTGTGACAATCGATGAGGCCGGGCGTGATGTGCCACCCAGAGCCGTCCACTATTCGCGGAGAGTCATTGGTTGCTTCGGGTGCCTCCGCTGCAGGACCGACCCAGTCGATCTTGCCGTTCCGGACTATGAGGCAGCCATCGGGAATGATGCCTGCCTCGTCCGCCGTCCAGATTGTGGCGTGCTCGATGCGAACATCTTCGGCTTCAACCGGTCTCACTCGTCCACGGGCACCCAGCGGAAAAGTGATCTGTTCGGGGATCCCCGTCCATCGGAGGTCCGGCGTGTCATCCTTCTCCGTATTTGTTGTCGCATCAGCGTTCCCGCTGCTCTCTCGCTCGATGCTGAACTCGGCGTCGCCCATCGAGCTTGAGGCCGTGCCTTCGCCAGAGTCACCATCGAGGGTTGCGACAAGCTTCATCTCGCCTCCGCCGGGTCCTTCACCAAGAAACGTCAACTGCCTGGCAGACTCGTCCCAAACGCCATTCTTGAGCGGCATTTCCTGTTCCATGAAACGAAGTGTGCCTTCCGGCGAGTCATCATCGGCGCGGGAAATGACCAACTCGATCGGAGGTTGGAAATCGGGATTGAGCATGATCGATCCGGTCCACGTTCCGGCAATTGGATCGATTGGAGCTTCGTCGTCTTCTGCGTCAGCGATCGATGTATCGGCGTCCTCCGTCTTCGCATCGTCGGTGGGCGTCGTTGAATCATCTTTGAGTGTGAGTCGCATCGGGTGGACTTCGCCACTCGGGAGGACAGCGCGGCCGACGAGGGCGTCGCCGCGCATGACGCCGGCGATGCGTATCCAGTCGGTGAGACCGAGCAGTCTGCCGTCGACAGCTGCGGAGACGCGGTGCCCGGTGACGTCAACCTTCTTGACCTTTGCTTTCTCGCCACCTGGAAGCGTGAGCGTCAGTTTCTTTTTGGTGGTGTCGATGGACGCGTCCGCGGTTTGATCTGCCATCGTGAGCACGCCACTGCCAGCGAGAGAGACCAATGGATCATCTTCGTGATCAGTGCGTCGGCCGGAGACCCATGTCTCTTCAATCTCAGTGTCGTTGTCAAAGAGATCTCCACTGCACACGACCAGGTGCGCTGGCATGCCCGTCGCGATCCGGCCAGCACGATCTTCGATACCCAACACAGCTGCCGGGCTGGTTGTCAGTTGCGCTATCGCCACATCGGGACCGAGGCCTGCCTGTACAGCCTGGCGGAGTGCTTTCTGAACGTCACCGGGCGTGCTGAGCCCGGTTGTCGTGACGCATGTCCGGACACCGGCGTTGTGCAGCCGCCGGAGATTGGTCGGGGCCTGCTCCCATGCCTGCAGCGTCTGGAGCGGGACGCGGATTGCTGCATCGATACTCTCCAGCTTCGGGCGTTCGGGATACTTCACCGGGACGATGACCGGGCACTCAAGCGATGCGATGCCCGCCAGGTCGGTGTACTCGTCGCCGCTTCCAAGAATTGCCAGATTGACCTGCATTTCAGCCGCGAGCGCGCCGGCTCGCATGGCTTCTTTGGCATTGCGGACGTCAAGCAGGAGGGGGTGGTGCTGCGATACGACACCATCGAGTGCGTCGAGATCGTCGCGGCGTGAGGGCGCCTCCAGGCCGCGGCGCTCGGCAGCGACGATCGCATCGGCATACCACCGCGCATCACTGAGCGTCTGCCGTAGCAGGGCGATCGAGCCCATGAGCGATCCGGGGCCGCCGCCTTCGCCCCAGCCGCCACGTTCAAAGGCGGCTGCCATTGCAGGAGTGCCGCCGCAATTGACCATGTCGCGGTCATGTGCTGCCAGTGTTGTAATCGTTCCCAATCCACGAAGGATGCCATTCTCGGGGTAGACCGCAGCAGTGCAGTAGCCGGCCTTGCGGAGTGCGGCTCGATTCTTCTCGCTCAAGGGAGCCTGGCGAGAACCGAGGTCAACCTCGGGATGGATGCGGGCATTCCAGTGCGTCGCGCCATGGCGAGCGTGTTCGGTCTCCATAGTGATCGCAGGGTCGATGAATCCGGCGTAGATTACGCAATCTTCAGCTGGCCAGATGCGGGCTTCGGCGGGGACAGCGACGTCCGGGCCGACCGCCTCGATGATCCCGTCGCGGATCAGGATTGTTGAATCGGGCAAGCGTTGTCCCGGTTCCGTCACGACATCCGCTCCAACCAGGGCGTGGACGCGGAGCGTGTGCTCGAACGGACCATTGGTCGGTGGGCCGGGCTGGCTCAAGGGTCCTGCAGTCGCCGCGGCGGCAATCGCAGCTGCCGGCAGAAGTACGAGGTGCATGGGGTAGATCTCCAGTTCCGCCATGGCCCTTGAAGAGCCAAAGCGGGTCGCTGGAGTCTACTGGCAAACAAGTGTTTGCGGCCTGTCTGTAGGCCGGAGTCATTCTCAGGCAGCTGTAGCGTGCCCAGCTTCGGGCAGCTCAAGTGCTCGAGCCACCATTCCGCAGGGAATCCACCACCAGTACCGCTCGCCCTGCATTTTGACGTAGAAACAGTTCTCGGCGCGTCGGCCCTTGTAGATGGCGCGTTGACCGTTGTGCAGGGTGAGGAGATACATGCGAACACTCCGTGGGGGTCTGGGAACTGCCCTGTATTCGGGGAATACACCGTTCCAGTTGACCCAACTACGCAGATTCACGAGCAATTGTTTGCCGAAAGCTCCCTGATGAGGGGATCTACCGTTGAAACGGATACACCGGTCCGAGATTCATCATGTCTGTGAGTGCCTGAAGCGCATCGCGATTGGCCGTGGTGAGCAGCGGATCGGCGAGGTCATCGGGCGTCAGTGACTCCGGATACCACCGCTCAACCCAATCTCGAAGGGCTGCCTCAAGCGATTCCGACCACCGGATGCCGGGGTGGACGCGTTCGAGCTCAGTGCGGGTGAGCGGAACCCGCAACCGCAGGCAGGCAGGCCCGCCTCCATTGTGCATGGACTCTCGGACGTCGATGTAGTGGACCTGCGTAACAGGCGAATCGCCCTGCACCCACCCCTCGACAACAGCGCAGGCCCGCGTGTGCTCGCGAACTTGAGTAGGGGCTACCAGAACGGCGCCGTTTGATGTCTGCAGCAACTGCGAATTGAAGAGATAGGTTGTCACGGCCTCGGGAATCGTGAGCGCATCGGCTGGTACGACACATGAAACGAAGTCGTCTCCGAGCAATTCAGTCAAGGCCTTGAGCGTGGCCACTGTGTTGAGGAAGGCATGCTCGTGGGCGAGGAGAACGTTGCCCGACCCGACCGAAATGACATCGTTGTGAAATACACCCGCATCGATGGCGTCCGGGTTCTGCTGCGCGAAGTGTGCACGGTCGATGCAGTGGAGCCTCGCAATGGCCTGAGATGCTTCCAGCGTCTGCCTGGCAGGGAAGCGATGTGGGGCAGGCGCAGCAGGATCGCGGGCTACGCCACCATACACAAAGAGATGAACGCTTCGATCTGCAGTGTGAAGCCATGTGTGGTTGGCTGCCCCCTCATCACCGAATTGATCCGCTGCGATGAGTGGATCGTGATGTTCAAAGCATGAAGGATCAGCAAAGATCCGCTTCAGGATTGCAGCGGTCTGCGGCGGTTCGATTGAGCGGTGAAGCTTGCATCGCAGGTTGGCCGGCGTGAAGTGAACACGAGAGTCACTGGTGTCGCATGAAGGTGTCACCGTGGCGGCATTGGCTGTCCACATCGAGGAAGCGCTGCTTGCCTGCGCAAGCAGGACAGGGTCCTCAAGGTGGGCCGCTGCCAGAATGGATTCGTCGCTGCCGTGAAACCCGAGCGATCGCAGCAGATGAATGTCTGGCCTGTCCTGCGGCGGCATAACTGCTTGTTCGATGCCGAGCGATGCGATGAAGGCCATTTTGTCCAGGCCCTGAAGCGCGGCTGCTCGTGGATGACTGACGCTTCCTTCGTTGCTCATCGAAGCGACGTTGCCGACCGAGAGCCCGGCGTAATTGTGTGTCGGTCCGACGAGGCCGTCGAGTTGGAGCTCAATCGTGTTCACGCGCAGTCTCGACTCACGACTTGCCAATCGAGTCCGGCTTCGTCAAGCAATTCTCGGGACGTCGCGATGCTCGCTTCCCAGTGTTCGTCTCCGGCGGCGGGTGCCCACGAGACAACACGGTCAATTCCAGCCTGAATGATCGCGAGTGTGCATGTGTTGCAGGGGAAGAAGGTGGTATAGATGGTCGATGCCACGCATGACGTGCCGTGTCTGGCGCATTGCACGATTGCGTTGACCTCGGCGTGGCAGATCAGGTCGTATTTGGCTGGGCGCTCAAGCCGTTCCGGGCGATCTTCAACGCCAGCGGGAAGCCCGTTGTAGCCGGTGGCGCAGATCCTGCGATCGGGCGAGACGATGACAGCACCGACGCCGCGGGAGGGATCCTTGCTCCATGCCGCGATGTGCTGTGCGAGCGAGAGAAACCGGAGGTCCCACTTGTCGTGTGTGTGATTCGGTGTCATGGTGAGCGATGGTAGCATCGCGGGCATGATTCTCTTCCTGATCTCCTTTTGCATCTATACCGCCTTCGTGGTCGGCATCGGACTCTGGTCCTCGGCGCGGGCCGGTAGGAGCGACGAGGAGTACTTCCTCGCCGGTCGATCACTCGGACCGTGGGTGGCCTCGCTGTCTGCATCAGCTTCGAGTGAGTCGGGCTGGGTGACGCTGGGCCTTGTCGGCTGGTCCTTCGCGAACGGCGTGCAAGCATTCTGGATTCTTCCTGGAAGTCTTCTGGGCTTTGCTTTCAACTGGTTTGTCCTTGCCGGTCGAATGCGCGATGTGTCGGCTGGCTTGAGCGCGGTGACCATCCCGGACTTTCTTGCGAAACGATTTCGGGAGCGTCTGCCGGTTGTTCGGGTGATGAGCGTCATCGTGATTCTGGCGGCGATGCTGCTGTACTGCGCAGCGCAGTTCGCAGCCGCAGGCAAGGCATTTGAGGTGGCGTTTGAGTCCGTGTCGTATCAGGGTGGGGTGCTCATCGGCGCGGTGATCGTTCTTGTCTATGTCACGCTTGGCGGTTTTCGCGCAGCATGCTGGACCGATCTTGTGCAGGGACTCCTGATGGTGGGCGTACTCGCGGTCTTCCCCCTGTGGCTGCTCTCTGGAGGCGGCGGAGTCGGGGATGTCCGCGGAGGTCTTGCAGAGGGCGGCGCATCGCTTCTTGAGTTCTGGCCGACGGCGGCCGGCGGTGCGCTGATTGGGTTCCTGCTCGGGTCAGGCGCGTTCGGTATCAATTTCGGCTACGTCGGGCAGCCGCATGTGCTTGTTCGATTCATGGCGATGCGATCCCGGCGTGATGCGGCGATCGGCGGCGTGATTTCGATGACGTGGGCGGCGCTGGTTCTCTCAGGCGCGGTGGCGACTGGCATCATCGTTCGGTCACTGGCCGAGCAGGGTGCCCCGTGGGCAGCAGGCATGTTGGCCTCTGGAGACGGCGAGTATGCGCTTGTGGCGGCTGCGGTCAATCTGGCGCCACCGCTGATTGGCGGACTCGTGTTGGCTGCGATTCTGGCGGCGATCTGTTCAACAGCGGACAGTCAGCTTGTCGTAGCAGCCTCGGCTTTTGCCAATGATCTCTGGGCGAGGCTGTTTGTGCGTGATGGTGCGCGGAGTCACGCCACTGCGAACAGGGTCACCGTGGTCGCAATGGGCATTGCGGCGGTCTTGCTTGTCATCGACAGCCGGATCACGATTTATGACTATGTGCTGACGTACGGGTGGGCCATTCTTGGGGCATCCTTCGGGCCGCAGGTCATCCTTGCCGTTTTCTGGAGGCGAGCGACACTGGCTGGGTGCGCTGCGGGTATGGCGACCGGCTTTCTGGTCGCCCTGCTCTGGAAGCTCCTGATGGACAACAGCATTCAAATCGGAGAACAGGTCATTCAGGTCTACAACCTGCCTCTTGCCTTCGTAGCGGCACTGCTGATCAATGTGGTCGTGTCGCTGATCACGGTGCCGCCGAGATCCGTATGATCTGATCCCATGGGCGACGAACTTCACGTGCGAATTGTGGCCGTCAGCGGTCCGGATGGCTTTCTCGAGTGGGAAGGGCTCGTTGGGAGCGATTCGGTGACGCTTGGTCGATCGAGCGATTCAGTCGTGCAACTCGACGATCCGAGTGTCTCAAGGTCTCACGCGTCACTGTCGTTCAAGGACGGTGGCGTGATGGTCAGTGACACTGGCAGCCGGGCTGGTACTTCGGTCAACATGATGCGTTTAGAAGCCGATGAAGTGATCCGGCTTCACGACCGCGATCTTCTATTGGTTGGTCCGTGGAAGATGCTGGTGCATATTCCGGACGACGAGCCTCCGCCACCGAGTCAAGAGACCCGGCTCGATGATTCGTCGGCCGACGAGAGGAATCCCTCCGGCGGCAGCGGCGGGACGACTGCGGATCGTCCCGAGGTCAAGGGAGGTCGCGGGGATCCGATGTATGCCACGCGGGCGAGCATTTTCATGAAGCTCAAGGCCGACGGAACCTTCGACCGCGAAGTGGGTTGGAATGAGTTTGCCGACAAGTACTCACGCGTGATAGCAGGCTTTGCGAGAAACGCCGGGCTGCCCGCGCAGGAAGCTGACGATGTGTTGCAGGACGTGTTGCTCGGCTTCTTCAAGGTGTCGGATCGTTTCGAGTATGACCCAACGAAGGGACGGTTTCGAGGTTATCTCAAGCGCGTGACGCTCAATGCGATCCGCGCGAGGCATCGTCGAAAGCGTCCGACGACGGGATTTGATGACACGGTTGACCCACCCGTCGAGTGTGATCTGGATGCGGCGTGGGATCGACAATGGACCGAGCAACTGCTGCAGCGAGCTATGGCCGAGGCAAAGGGTGAGGTCGAGACGAGGACATGGCGGTCATTCGAACTCTATGGAGTCCGCGGTGTTCCGGCGGACGAGGTCGCCAAGGAGACCGGGATGACCGCGGCTGCGATTCGCCATGCCAAGATGCGGCTGACGCGACGCGTTCGAGAGATTGTTGATCGCCTGCGGGACGCCGAAGGATAGGACTGGTCATGGGATTGGCCTTGGCAGTCCTCGATTGCCGGTCATGGCGCCGAGGCATTGGGGGCAGCCCGTTCGAGCGGCCGGGGCGGCCGTAGTTGGGCAAGCACGATGCCGATGAACATCAGGAGGCAGCCGACGATTTGAGTTGGCGAGAGTTCCTCACAGAGGAAAGCCCATCCTGCCAGCGCGCCGAAGACGGCTTCCATAGCGAGCAGCACCGCTGTGTGCGCAGGTGGCGCATCCTGCTGCGCAATGATCTGAAGCAGAAAGGCTGCCCCAACCGCGAGGACGCCACTGAAGAGAAACTCGGGCCAGAGCGAGATGACTGTGGCGAGTTCTGGCTGCTCCCAGGGGATCGCGAAGCAGAGCGTGACGAATCCGGCGAAGGCTGTCTGAAATATCGCGATGCGGACCGGATCGCATCGTACAGCGAGCCAACCGATGATGAGCACCTGCGTTGCCCAGGCGATCGATCCGAGCAGCACGAGGGCGTCGCCGGGATTGAGCGTCGGTTGACCGTGCACGCTGAGCAGGTAGAGCCCACCGGTCGCGACGGCCACAGCTGACCATGTGGTCCACCGCACGAAGTACCCGACGAAGAGCCCGAGCAGTGGGACGAAGACAACGTAGAGCCCGGTGATGAACCCGGCGATCCCTGCCGTGGTGTGTACGAGACCTGCCTGCTGAAGCACTGCGCCAAAGCACATCGCGGCCCCCGCCCCGGTAAGGCCGAGCAGCAGTTTTTTTCGTGATGTTGGCTTGATGTGAGCAGGTTGGAGTCGCCGCGCGATCAGCAGCAGCGGCATCATCGACGCCATTCCGACAAGCAGCCGCACGGCGGTGAAGGTCACGGGGCCTACCGTCTCCATGGCGGTGCGTTGGATGACGAATCCAACGCCCCAGATGATGGCGACCAGCATGAGTAGGGCGTCGGCGCGGAGGACACGCATGGCTGGCAGCGTAGCAGGCCGGTTCGATGACTCGTTGCAGCCGCGCAACTGGAAGCGAGTACCCTCCCGGGCAATGACGATGCTGGAACTCGCAACGATTTCATTACCGGCCTGGGAGGTCCTTGTTTTGATCGCTATCGGTCTGGTAGCGGGATTGCTTGGCGGGCTCCTCGGGATTGGAGGGGGAATCGTGATGATTCCCGCCATCTCACTGCTGCTTGGACGGGACATTCATCTCGCGCAAGCCGCTTCGATGAATGTCATTTTCTTTGTTGCGGCCCCGGCGGCCTACCGTCACTGGCGGGCTGGCGGCGTCAGGCCGGAGGTTGTGAAGCGAATCCTTCCCTTCGCAATCATCTTTGTCGTTCTTGGTGTCACGGCGAGCATTTGGATACCCAATGCTGATCTGAGCCTGATCTTCGGGATCTTCCTGCTCTACGTGCTGTATGAGAACCTGCGCCGGCTGGTCCGTGACGGGCGGGGGCTTCCAGAAACTGCGGAGGAGCCGCGGGTGACGTGGCTTCGCGGTGGCGTGGTCGGATCAAGCGCAGGCTTCGGCGCCGGGCTGCTTGGCATCGGCGGTGGACTGATCACGGTCCCCGTGACGCAACTCGTTTGCCGCTGCCCGCTCCGCGAGTGCATTGCATGCTCGTCAACTGTCATGTGCCTGACATCGGTCGTGGGAGCTGTGTACAAGGACGCCACCCTCACCGACGTGCCGGGCATTGGCGAGGATGTGTACTGGTATACACCGTTGGGCATTTCGGTGTGGCTCATACCAACGTGCTTGATCGGCAGTTGGTTCGGCGCCCGCCTGACACACGTGCTTCCATTGAAAGTGGTGCGGTCGGTCTTCATCGCCATCGTCGCCGTGTCGGCGGCGAAAATGCTTCTGTGAATTCAGGGTGACTCGGTGGGTGCAAGATCGACCACCACGGGGAGATGATCCGATGCTCGCGCAGCGTCGGTACGAACCAGCCTGTGCGAACTGAGAACAGATTCGGAGAGGTCGAGCGTATCGAGTACGAACCCTCGCTGCGGCGTGAGGCTGCTTCCTGACACAACGATGTAGTCGAGTCGGCCGGGCGAGTATGCCTGATCCGCCTCCTGCCATGTCTGCATGCCGCTGCCGTCTGGTTGCCACGTTTCAACGACAAGCAGGTCATCGGCGTCGTCGATTGGCGCAATGAGTCCTTCGCCTCCTGCAATAAGCAGATCGAGTGGAAGAGAACCCCCAACGAGATTGAGGTCGCCGCCGACGATGAGTCCCTGCACATCCTCGGCAGCTTCCGCTTCGGCGACGGCTCGCCGAATCGCAAGCACTTCGCCGATTCGCTTCATGTCCTCGGGGCCATCGACCACGCCGCAGCACTTGAGATGCGCCGATACCGCCAACACGTCACCAACATCGGGGACAGAGAGCACAAACGCCGCCGCTCGGACATGACCGTGCGACTCGCCACGCCGCTTGAGGTTGTCAAAGGCGGGAACGGTTCGGGCTGGAAGTCGCGTCGCGATACCACTTCGGATCTTCCCCCCGAGTGGCCCGAGTTCAAGCACCCAATCGCCATCTGGAACCGCGGCATTGAGCACACTGAGAATGTCCTCGACCGACTGGTCGTGCTCAATCTCCTGCATCAGAACAACGTCAGGTTGCATCGCGGCGAGGAGCCGTTGTACGACCGAGCGTTGATGCAGAATGTTGCCGAATTGCAGATTCCAGGACACGACGCGGACGTCTGGTGAATCGGATCGATTGAGCAGCGCTCCAGCGAGCGGCCTTGGTGCCGATCGCCGCACCTCCGTTGAGGCGACTCCAGCGAGAGGTTGCTCAGAGGCTCCGGTGAGTTCCCAGGAAACGGCGTCGCCGGCCGTCAAGCCGTTTTCGAGCGAACGCGGAATGGCGATCTCGAAACGGTTCGCTGCGACTGTCGGCGCGAAGACGAGGCCGACGCTGTCCCATGTGGAAGCGCCGCGCCCCGCCGTGGAGACTTCAATGCCGCCGTGGCGACGGCCTTGATCCGCGCTGAATGTGATGATCAGATCGGTCCCCGCCGGATCGTCTGAAGTGATGCCGGTGGTGGGATCGTTGTCCCAGTTGAGCCGCAGGGCGAGCGGCGCGTTGAGTCCTTGCAGGTTTTGCGGTGGTCCAGCGAGCGTCAGCATGAGGTACACGTGTGACGCTGAGCCATCTCCATGGATGCTGGTCTCCAGCGGTCTTGCCGGCCAATCATCAAACCGTCCGTCGAGACGGATTGAGCTCGGGGTCGCAGCAAGGGCCAGCGCGATGAGGGATTCAATCATTCGCTCAGCGTACAGTTGCTAAGGTGTGGCTGCGATGCAGCCGACTCACATCCAGACCCCCGACGGTCAGGAAGGACTCGTCCTCCGAATCGTTCAAAGCCCCGGCGAGTTGGGGGAAATCTGTGTTTCGGTGCGGGGCGCGGTGATTGGCCGCTCCAAGGCGTGTGACATTGTGCTGGATCACCAGTGGGTGTCGAGGCGGCATCTGCAGGTTCGTCGAGAAGCTGATGGCTGGACCGTCGAGGATATGGGCAGCAAGAGTGGCACGCGGGTCGACAGTGTTCTGGTGGAATCGGGCGAGCGGGGCATCTTGTGGAATGGATCGATGCTCGAGGTCGGTCCGTGGCGGATGCTGGTCGAGCAGGGTGCCCGCGAGCCTCAGGAGCAGGTTTCCGCGAGCATTGCCGATGCCCTTTCGGGCGAAACCCGGGTGACGCTCATTCATGGGATACAGGACAGCAGCACCGGCGTTCGAAATGCAGCGTGGGAACGCTTTGTGGCGCGGTATGGTCGCGTCATCAGTGGGTATGCGAGGCAGTTTGGCGTCAAGGGCCAGGAAGTGGATGATGTGGTGCAGGATGTCTATCTGAGTCTGCACAAACTCAAGGCTGGCGTGAAGTACGACTCCACGATTGGTCGCTTTCACTCATACATGTTTGTCGCGACCCGAAACGCAGTTCGCACGAGGGCTCGCGGCGGCTCGCCGAAGCATCAGGAGCCACTGCTTGAATCTGCCGTCGAAGCCACTGCGCCGGACCCGTACTGGGACGCCCAATGGGCCGAGAACATGTTGATTCGTGGCTTGGAGATCTTGCAGCGGACGATGTCGCCCATCCACTATGACGCCTTTGAGCGACATGGCCGGCGGGGCGAACGCGCGGTCGATGTTGGAGGCGATCTCGGACTGAGTCCGGAGAATGTTCGTCAGATCAAACGGAGAGCCATGCTGCAGCTCAGGCAGATTGTGCTGTCTCTGGATACCGAGGGCGTCTGACGGACCAGATCTGTCAGAGGCGCGGTTCGCTCATGGGGGAGTATGATCATTTGCGTGAGTGAAGAGCACGATCATTTCGAGGGTGATGAGACGCTGGATATGCCGCCGAGGTCCTTCGGTGGACCCGAAACATCCGAGGAATTGATGTCGCGGCTGCCGCCGACGATCGGTCGGTACCGGCTCGTCGAGACAATTGGCTGGGGTGGTATGGGTGTGGTGTATCGGGCGGAGCAGGACCGACCGCATCGCACCGTGGCTGTCAAGTTATTGCGGCCTGAGTGTGCCGATCAGACTCGGGTTCGTCGTATGGAGCAGGAGGCGGAGATGCTTGGCCGCCTGCAGCACCCGGGCATTGCGCAGGTGTTTGATGCGGGTACGTGGGACACCGGCATCGGCGCACAGCCATTTCTGGTGATGGAGTACATCGACGGCGTGACGCTCGTCGAGTATGCCAGCGCAGCGGGGCTCGACCGCGATGCGCGAATCGAATTGCTGATCATGGTGTGCGATGCGGTGCAGCATGCCCATGATCGTGGTGTGCTGCATCGAGACATCAAGCCATCAAACATTCTGGTGACCGGGCAGGGACATCCCAAAGTGCTCGATTTCGGCGTAGCAACGCTTGCCGACCGGGTGGAGAGCCTGCAGCAGACGTTGACGGCTTCGGGCACGCTGATTGGGACCACTGCCTACATGAGTCCGGAACAGGCGATGGGCAACATCGATGCAATCGATGCGAGGTCGGATGTCTATGCGCTTGGAGTCGTGGCTTTCGAGGTGCTGGGCGGCAGGCTTCCTCTCGATCTCGGAGGTTTGACACTTGCCGGGCAGGTTGAAGTGATTCGGGACGCACCGCCCAGATCGCTCGGGAGTATTGACGCGAGCCTCGGGGGCGATGTGCAGATTGTCATCGAGAAGGCCATCGCCAAGGAGCCGGGTCGCCGGTACGCCAACGCTCGGGGTCTTGCAGAGGACTTGAGGCGTGTGCTTGAGCACGAGCCCATTCACGCAAGGCCGCCAAGTGTGCTGTATCGCATGGCCCGCTTTGTTCGTCGGCACCGTGTGCTGGTGGGATCTACGACTGCCATCGTCGCGGTACTTCTTGCTGGCGCTATCGTCTCAGGCGTGTTGGCCATTGAGGCCAGGGAAGCTGCTCACGACGCAAACCGGCGACTGCAGCAAGTGCGGGGCCTGGCGTTTTCGATGATTGTGGACCTGGAAGATCGACTCATGGATGTACACGGCGCGACCGAACTGCATGAGTTCACGGTACAGACAGGATTGCAATACCTGACCGAGCTCGAGCAGGAGCAGATTGCGGATCCGGGGCTGCGGCGCGATGCCGCGTATGCATGGGGTCGGATCGCCGATGTGCAAGGCAATCCGGGTCGCGGCAATCTGGGCCAACTGGACGAAGCAGTCGAGTCGTACGGCCGCGGGATTGCACTTATCGGTGGCAGTGGGCACGAGGCTCTTCGCAGATCCTTGCGTATTCGGCGCGCTCAGGTGTTGCTTGCCCTTGGGGAACTTCAGGCCGCGGCAGGCGATCTTGATACCGCCGAGTTGATATCGGTTTCGGATGATGTGTTGTCGGAATTGGAGTTGTTGGCCGCAAGGGCGAGCATTCAGCTTGCGCAAGGAGCACGTGGGGAGAGCTTGGACACGCTTCGCGCCGCCTCGACCACGGCGGCGGCGTTGTCGGGTGGGGCAGATGTGCGCGGCGCGCGGGTGGTCACCGATCTCGGGACATTGCTTCTGGACACGGGCCTTGCAACTGAGGCTATGCGCCAGCTCGATCTCGCCGACGAGATGTGGGCGCAGTTGTTGGAGCAGCCGAAGTGGCGGCAAGTGGCCCAGGCGGCGCGGGGCCGCGTTGCTCGGCAGCGAGGGCTGGCTCAGTTGGCGCTTGGGCATTCCGAAGAGGCGGCCGAACTGTTTGAAGCTCAGGCCCGCCTTGCGCGGGGCAGGGCCTGGAATGACCCGACCAATGAGCGGGCTGCGATCGATTTGGGCGAGGCCCTGTCCAGTTACGGTCAGGCCCTGTCGAGTCTCTCCGGCCGCCAAGACGAGGCCGTCAGGGTGCTTCGGGAGGCGGAGCAGGTGTTCGCCGGGGCCGCCGAGACGTCGGACAGCGTCGAGGTTCATCGTGGCTTGGCGAGCGTTCGGGGGAAACTCGTCGATGTGGAGCGATCCGAGAGCCGGTATGAAGCTGCGTACGAGGTGCTCGATGTGGCCGAGCGAGATCTGGAGGCTGCGGCTGCGAACCGGGGAGACCGGGCACTTCGAATTGCCAAGGCAGGCTTGGCGCTCGATCGAGCCGAGTTGATGCGTCACCAGCGGGCTGACCGGTCCAAGGCGCTGGAGATAGCCAGGGGAGCCGTGCGGGTATTGGAGGAGGCCCACGTGGAGGGGCTTGGTGGCGGTGAGCTGACCGGCAGGGTGATCGCCGGGCAGCTTGCGCTGCTCCGCCTTGAGTCCGTGCTGGGCAACGGCGAGGAAGCGGTGAAGTGTGGCAGGCGAGCCGTGGTTCTTGCTGACTCGCTTGCCGACCGTGACCCTCAGAACCTGCTCTTGAAACGGACCGCCTCGATGGCGCACCGATATCTGGGTGATGCGCTCTCCTGGGTGGGTGAAACAGAGCAGGCCATTGCACAGACGGACGTGGCAGTCGCGCTGCTTGAGTCGAGCGTCTCGCTTGATCCGACAAGTGATCAATTGCAGCGGAGCCTGGCTGCGACGCATTACCGGGCTGGACTGATTCATCGGCGGTCCGAGCAATGGAGGGATGCGCAGGCTTCGTTTGAAGCGTCTGCCTCGATCGACCAGGCGAGGCTTGATCGTTCGCCGGAGAGTCACCTTGCCATGTCGGACGTGCTCAGCGATGTTGACAAGGTGGCCTCATGTCAATTGGCGCTCGGTGACTTTGAAGGCGCAGTGATCTCGGCGGGCCGGTCAGTGTCTCTGGCTGAACGCATGCTGGCGGCATCGCCGGATGCCGTCGAGCGGCAAAGGCTGGTCGCCACTTCGACGATGCGGCTGGTGGATGCATGTGTGAAGGGCGAACGTATTGACGAAGCGTTGGGGGTGTGTGATCGGCTTGAGCCGATGCTGGCGGCCTGGTTGAGGGCCCGCCCTGAGCATGTTGGATTGCGGCAGGCGCGAGCGGCCATGTGCATGCAGATGGCGAACATGCTTCAGCCACGGGTGAGGGAGGGTTCAGGGGATGAGCCCGAGCGATTGAGGTTCGCGGAGCTGCTGGATGAGGCCGAGGAGATTCTCAGAGCCACAATTCAGGAGGGTGCTGGGGGGCCGCGTGAGGAGGAAGGGCTGAAGTGGCTGGAATCGATGCGGGTGGACGCGGGCATCGCCCCGGATTGATCTGCGAGCGTGCCCGATCCTGGCCGTCGTGAGAATCTGTGACTTCTTTGTCACGATTTGCGCCGAGGCGCGTACGGAGGTTGAGTGGGTGCGAAATGTAATGTGTTGTTCTGCTCGCTCATCCGAGCCCTTGATGGGGTAGTGATGTTGGGGGGTGCGCGACGCAAACTTATGTAGCAGCGTAGTTTGCATATTCGGGCGGCGAAGCGTTTTCTGGGGCCTTTCCGGGGGGGTTCCGGGTTTCGTGCTGCTGTCCGGGGGTCTTCCGGGGGGCTTTCCGGGGGCGGGGGAGGGTCCTTGTGGGGGCACCTGCCGCTTGTGGAGGTGCTCCCGCAGGGGTGCCTTGTTCTTGGGCCCACCAGTTCTTGGGCCCACCGGAGTACTCGAGGCCCACCGGAGTTCTCGAGGCCCACCGGACCAGCCGGTTCCACAGTCACACAACACGCACATAGCGGCTCGGTATCAGGGTTTCTCGTCAGGCACCGGGGAGAGCTGTGTAACCGATCGGTGCTTTGCCGATTGGTCGCTGGCGTGTAGTCTGGAGGCCAACTTCACACGTGGGGTGAGAAGAGGAGTTCGCTATGTCGATGATGTTGCTTGCCGCTGGTGTGTGCGCTGTTGGTGGAACCGGCCACATGGACGAGGCCGCATTTGCTGCCAGAGATTCATGCTGGGAGCGTCCCTATCTCAACACCAGTATTCCCTGCCTTGTCGATCCGAATTGGATTGTGGTGCGCTCAAGCGATGCAGTGCTCGATCTTTCCGCGGTCGCTGAGACGCTTGGTCTTGATGTGTCGGCGGCGAGAGCTTCGACAGTTTCCGGCTGGTCGTACATACCGACCCGATCGCCCCTCTCTGATGCGGATCTTGAAATGACCGTGCGTGCGATCGGCGCGCAGGGTGAAGGTCTCTATGCGTCACCGCTCTTCCTTGGCGGTACGGAGCTTCTTCCCTGGGTACCGATGCCCGAGTTGATTATGCAGGTTGATGACGAAGCCTTCCTTGGAGCCTTGGACGTGCTGGATGCCCAGCTTGGTGGCTTCGAGGGCATGGTCCGGGTCAGCATCGACGCAACGAACGCGTTTGATGTGCTTGATGCTTCCTCTGCGATGGCGGGGCGTGGCGACGTGCAGTGGGCGCAGCCCAATGCGATCTGGTGGGCCACGCACTTCTACACACCAAACGATCCCGATTACTCAAGCCAGTGGGCGCTCAATCAGTCCAATGACATGGACATGAATGCGCCGGAGTGTTGGGACACGACGTTTGGCGATTCGTCGATTGCGGTAGCGATTCTGGATGACGGAATTGATCAGGACCATCCGGACATCAGCCAATACCCTGGGGCTGACTTTACTGACGAGAACACGGGTGGTGATCACACCACAGCGTGCGACGGTCATGGATCGTGTGTGGGCGGGTGTATCGCCGCCACGATTGACAATGGACTTGGTGTGACCGGTGTCGCGCCGGGCTGTCGGGTGGTGGCTGCGCGGATTTTCAATGCGATCGACTTCTTTGGATTCTGCCTCGGTTTCATTGAGACGACGGATGCCTGGATTGTCAACGGTATTGGCTGGGCGTCCCAGAATGGCGCTCGCGTGACCAATTCAAGTTGGGGCGGCGGGTCACCTTCTTCTTCGGTAACAAGTGCCTTTGAGCAATCACGTCAAGCTGGCGTCGTACACTTCGGCGCGGCAGGCAACGACAGTTCGTCGACCATCAGTTATCCCGCCAGCCTCTCGGCGTTGTATGCGGTATCGGCCATCAACAGCAGTGGCAACCTCGCGTCCTTCAGTACGTATGGGAACGGCTTGTTCTGCTCGGCTCCCGGCGAAGGCATTCTGACGACCGATTGGGCGGGATCTGGCGGCTTCGCCAACGGCAACTACGCGACGGTCGATGGGACGAGCTTTGCCTCGCCCTACTCGGCGGGCGTGGCAGCGCTGGTGCTCTCGATGGACCCATCACTGTCTCCCGACGAGGTCGGAGACGTCATGGCCGGAACGTGCAAGGATCGTGGCAGTGCGGGGTATGACACCACCTTCGGGTGGGGCATTGTTGATGCCGCAGCTGCCGTGGATGCCGTAGATACCGGCGTGGACTGCGTCTGGGACACCAGCGGCAATGGCCAGGTCGATGCCGATGATCTCCTGAATGTCATTTCGGACTGGGGCCCCTGCTCCGGCTGCAGTTCCGACTTCGATGGCGACGGCTTCGTTGGGACAGACGATATCCTTGAGCTCATTGCCCATTGGGGTTCGTGTGCCTGAGGGAGGAAGCCAGGTGCGGTCCCCGAGTTAAGAGAGGGACCGCACTCGCGTGGACACCTTCACCATCGTGACGCTTGTTGTCGTTTTTACGGCGATAGCTGCTTGGGCGAATGATCGATTTCTTCGGCTCCCGAGCGCTATCGGTGTCATGCTCGCTGGCGTGCTGCTAGCAGGCGGCGCGATAGCAGCCAACGCGCTTGGGTGGGTGGATGACACGCGAGCGATTGAACTGGTCAATTCCCTCCACTTCGATACGCTGCTTGTGGCTGGATACGGTTCGGGTTCTGCGGGTCAGGGAGTCCTGTTGGGACTCCTCCTGTTCGCGGCAGCCATGCAGATCGAACCTGCGGGGATGACCCGGCGCATTGGCTTCATTGTTTGGCTTGCAACGATCGGCGTCATTTTGACCGCTGTTGGCACCGCGTTTGGGTTTCAGATGCTGCTGCATTTCGGTGGCTACACCACCAGCTTCTTGAACCTGTTGATTTTTGGCACAATTCTGGCTCCGACAGATCCGGTGGCTGCGGTTTCGCTGCTGCGACGAACATCGGCGCCGGTGCGAGTTCGTGAGGTGATTGCAGGCGAGTCGTTGTTCAATGATGGTGTGTCCATCATTCTCTTTCTCTTCGTTCTGGCGCTTGCAAGCGGAGGAGGCGATTCGCCCTACGAGGGCCGATGGCTGCTCGGGTTTGTCATCGAGACAGGCGGCGCCTTTGTAATTGGTCTCGGGCTTGGGTTCATCGGGCGCGGTTTGATTGGCAGTACGCGTCAAGCCCCGGTGATCGTGCTGGTCACGATCTCGATCGTATTGGTCATTGCTGTCGTAACGCCGCTCCTCTATGTGTCGTGCCCGGTTGCCTGTGTTATTGCGGGTCTTGTCATTGGTCGATCCCGGGCGCTCACCGAGCGTGAGGGCATTCTCGCAACAGGTTTCTGGGGAATCGTCGAGCAGTCGCTCACCTCCATTCTGTTCCTGATGATCGGACTGGAGCTGTTGGCGGTTGATCTCTCGTGGAGTGCGATGCTGTGGAGCCTCACGGTGATTCCCATCCTGCTCGTGGTGCGCTTCGTGGCACTGGCGATTCCGTGGGCTGTTGTGAGGATGGCAGGTCGAACGACCATTTCGATCGAGGAGATCGCCTTGATGACCTGGTGCGGCCTGCGTGGTGGTGTCTCGATCGCGATGTGTATCGCGCTGCCCGTGTCGATCGTCGTGCTTGACGGTGGTGGGCCGTTGCGATCGCAGGCCCTCGTCGCAACGATCATTGTGGTGATCAGCTCCATTCTGATACAGGGTCTGACCGTGGAGCGATTTGCTCGCTGGGTACAGCGGCGAACCGATCGCCGAGCCGCCGCGGCTTCAGCGTCGTAGAATCCGAAGCCATGGAACTTCCTGTGGTCAACTCGGGCCAGAGACTGACCGATGCAGATGTCAACGATCTTGCGGATGCAATCGAAGGTGAAGCATGCTTCGATCAGCACACTCGCATGTTGTATGCAACCGATGCGAGCATGTATCAGGTTGAGCCACTTGGGGTCGTGATCCCGGTCACCGCGGACGATGTGGCGAAAACGATTGCGTGGTGTGCCCGGAACGGGTTGCCGGTACTTCCCCGCGGTGGTGGCACATCTCTGGCGGGGCAGACGGTCAACCGAGCTGTGATCGTCGACTGTTCCAAGCACCTTCGAGAGGTCGGGGATGTCAATGTCGACTCCGGAGCGGTGCGTGTGGAACCCGGGGCAGTTCTCGATGATGTGCAGCGGCGCGCAGCCGAATGCGGGCTCATGTTTGGCCCGGAAGTGTCAACCTCCACGCATGCAACACTGGGTGGCATGATCTCAAACCGCTCCGCCGGTCTGCATTCACTTCGTTGGGGTATGACGGATCAGCATGTGCGATCGGTAGATGTGATTCTCGCAGATGGTGAAGAGGTGCGACTTGAGCGGGGTGCTTCCGCGCGTTGTGAGCGTGTGGCGGATCTGACGAGGCGGGTCGTCGATATCGTTGAACCGCTTGCCGATGAGATTGATGCGAGGTATCCGAGGATTGCTCGCAATGTCGGAGGTTATGCGCTCGATCGTATTCTGCAGGACATCCGCCGATCTGAAGATGGGTCGCTCGATGAGATCGATCTGTCCGCCCTTTTTGCGGGCTCCGAGGGCACCCTTGGATTCATTGTTGGCGCGACGCTTGGGCTGGTACCAAAGCCAGCGCGAACCGTTCTTGGTGTTCTGGCCTTCGCGGATGTGCCAGCGGCGCTGCGTGCATTGCCGGCGATCCTTGGTACCGATCCATCTGCCGTTGAGCTTCTCGATCACACGGTTCTCGGTGCGGCCCGTTCACATCCGACGTACAGCTCTCTTGCTTCGCTGCTTCCATCGCTTTCGAGTGGGCTCGCAGGAGCCGTGTTGTATGTCGATTGGTTTGCTGATGATGACACAGGTGTGAGCGACGTAGTTGATCGGCTGCGCGAGACCATCGATGTTCCGATGCGGGTCTGCCTGGGTGAACGAGAGAAGGCTGACCTGTGGCGGCTTCGCAAAGTTGGGCTTGGACTGATTCTCTCGGGCGAGGGATCGCTTCAACCGGTTGGTGGGCTGGAGGATTGCGCCGTGCCGCCCGAGCGACTGGCAGCATTCCAGGAGGCCTTCGATGCGATGCTGTCGCGGCACGGCTGCTCGGCAACCTACTATGCGCACGCCAGTGTGGGCCTCCTGCACATTCGTCCTCGGATCGATCTTGGCACGAACACGGGCAAGGCGTTGCTCAAGCAGCTCGGCAGCGAAGCGACCCAGCTTGTGCAGAAGTTCGGCGGCACGATCAGTGGCGAGCATGGGGATGGGCGGATTCGCGCGGGCATGGTGCACGACTTCTACGGGCCGCGGCTGGTGGAAGCCTTCCGGCAGATCAAGAACGTGTTTGATCCTGATGGCCGATTCAACCCAGGCAACATCACGTCGGACCCTGGGATGACTGATGACTTGCGGTTGACGAGCGTTGACGCGGCTGCAGAGCGGAGTGACTTGGACACGGCCTTCAAATGGGATCCATCGCTGGTGGGTGCCGCGGCGTCCTGTAATGGAAACGGGTACTGCCGGCGAGTATCTGGAGGAGCCATGTGCCCGTCCTACCGGGCCACGTTGGACGAGCGGCACTCCACGCGGGGTCGAGGCAACGCGCTCAGGTTGGCGCTTACTGGGCAGTTGGGTGATGGCAGTGGTCCACACTGGAATGACCCCGAGACGCTGGCCACGCTTGACCTGTGTCTTGGGTGTAAGGCGTGCCGATATGAGTGCCCAGCCACCGTGGATATGGCTGCCCTCAAGGCCGAATACCTCTCACAGTCGTATCGGGAGGCGGGTGGTCCACCCTGGCGAACGCGATTGAAGGGCGAGGTTCGGAAGATCAATCGGATTGGTTCCAGGTTGCACCCTGTCTCGACCTTCCTGGTCCAGCGAGGACCGACGGCCTGGCTGCTCAAGAAGCTGCTTGGTGTTGATCGAGATCGCACGCTTCCCGGGTTTGGTCGATCACTCGGTGCGTGGCATGCTCGGCGAGGAGCTGTCAACAAGTCGGCACCTGTCGTGCTGCTCTATCCCGATTGTTTCACGATGTGGTCCGAGCCCGAGATTGGTCGAGATGCGATTCTCGTGCTGGAGGCATTCGGCTACAGGGTTGTGATTCCGGACGTCGGATGTTGCGGCCGAACGCTTGTGAGTGCTGGCATGCTGGACCGGGCTGTCCAGGTGATAGGAGCGTCAGCATCCTCGCTGGAGGCTGCAATCGCTCAGTGTCAGGCGGTGGCCGTGATTGCAGTGGAGCCTGGTTGCGCGACCTCGCTTCAGCAGGAGTGGAAGGAACTTCATACCACGATGCCGGCGGACTCCATGGCGACGATTGCTTCGCTGGCCGACACTGTTGAAGGGTTTATTGTGTCGAATTGGGGGACACACCCGGCGACGCCGCGATTCCAACAGCAGTCAGAACCAGTTGCGATTCATCAGCATTGCCACCAGAAGCATCGCGAGAATCTCACAGAGACGTTCCTGCACCAGTGTGGTTGGCCCGGGGCTGTTCTTCATGACACGGGGTGCTGCGGAATGGCGGGGGCCTTTGGATATGAATCTCGGCATGCGGACCTGTCAAGGACGATTGCTCGGCAATCCCTGGCGTCGGTGCTCGATCAAGCTGACGGTATCGCAGCCGGTGGCACATCATGCCGTCACCAGTTGGCAGACGTGGCATCGCGGCGAGGAACGCACCCAGTTTCACTTGCTCGTCAGGCTCTGATTCGTGATTGACGAGAGTTGGAAGTGGTCCGGATTGGATGCGTGAAGGCAATCTCGTAAAGAAGAGCAATGATTATTGCCCGTGATTGAGCGGACGGATGCGGCAGCGGCTAGGCTCATCCCATGAATCACAAGTACGTTCCGGTGCGGCGTCGGCGGGGATGGCTTCTGTGGCCGGCTGCTGCGGTTGCGATTGTCGTTGGTTGCTCATCGGTCCCGGGGACGGGGCGGCAGCGACTGAACTTCATGCCATCTGGTCAGATGAATCGACTTGGCGAGGAAACCTTCGACCAGTTGCTGTCTTCAAAGACAACCATTGACCGCGGGCCAGCGGCGGCCAGTGTCCAGCGGATCGGTCGCCGGGTGATCGCATCCGCTCGTGAGTTGTATCCCTCAGGCGGTCTCCCCGCGGAGTGGGAGATCGTGCTGATCGAAGATGACACACCCAACGCATTTGCATTGCCGGGTGGCCGCATCGGAGTTCACAGTGGCATGGTGGATCTTGCTGGTGGCGAGGATGCGCTTGCAATTGTCATGGGCCATGAAGTTGGTCATGTGTTGGCTGAACACTCGGCAGAGCGTATGAGCCACGGCCTGCTCGTTGTCGGGGGTCTGACAATCGGCACTGTGGCACTTGAAGACGAGGACGAGGAAACGCGTGCGATGATCATCGGCGCGCTCGGCGCTGGCGCGACGCTTGGAATCATGCTGCCCTACAGCAGGCTGCACGAATCTGAGGCCGATGAATTGGGGCTGATGATTGCCGCCAATGCTGGCTATGACCCGCGTGAGGCAATCCCGCTGTGGAAGCGAATGGAACGAGAGGGCGAAGACCGTTTGGAGTTTCTTTCAACGCATCCTGTCCCGCAAACGAGGATCAGCGACTTTCGGAAGATCATGCCTCAGGCCATGCGTGTGTACGAGCGGTCACGGAGATTGGGCGGGAGCAACCGCCAGTAGCGAGAGTCAGTTGTGGTCATACCCCAAGCCGGGAGTTGTCGCCGTCCGGAGTCATGTTCATTCGCTCGAGATCTTCCGGCGTATGAGTGCCGCCAAGGTTGACCAGCGCGACGCCGCAGACGATCAATCCAATGCCGAGGATCTTGACCCACGGCATGGTGTCACCGAACATGATGACTCCGATGAACGCGATCGCGGCGGTGCCGATTCCTGCCCAGATGGCATAGACAACGCCAATCTGCAGGTACTCCAGCGACTTGATCATGGCGAGGAAGCAGAGGATGTAGAACACCGCCATCAGGATCGATGGCCAGATTCGCGTAAGGCCTTCTGAGAGCTTCATGCAGGTTGCAGCTGCGACCTCAAAGCCGATCGCCAACGCCAGGAAGATCCATCCGATCATGTCGTGTCCTCATCCGGTTGGGTGAATGCCGCGATGGTAATCGGGATCGTGTGCGTGTCGTTGTTGCTGGTTTTTCAGAGCGGGGAGGGACGTGGTGGTGGGCCTGCCGATCCGCCTCCGGGTGGCGGGCCACCGTGTGGTCCCGGTCCGCCGCCATGTGGCCCATGTCCACCACCTCGAGGGCCCGGCCCGCCGCGCGGTCCTCCTCCGGGGGGGCCGTTTCCGGGGGGCCCGCTTCCGGGGGGCCGGCGTCTGGCGCCTTCCGGTGCATCGGGCGGGGCGAAGCCTTGCTCAAGGAGCCACGCTCTCATGGCCTCACGTTCTTCTGGTTCCAGGCGTCCATTTGAATTGGCGTCAAACTTCTTGCGGAGTTCATCGCGTCGATGTTCGTGGCGGGTCCGTCGCTCTTCCATGTGCTTATGAGCTTCGTGTCGTTCGGCCTCGTTGAGTGTTCCATCACCATCGGTATCAAATCGATCGACAATGTGCGGTGGGTCGCGATGACCCTCTGAGCGGCCTCCGTGAAGTTGGGTGCCAAGTTCACTCCGCTGTTCGGGCGTCAGCAGGTCAACGAACCGTCCGAAGTGTCCAGTTGCGAGTTGCCGGCGTTTGGCGATGAGTGTGGATTCGGTCGCCATGAGTTCATCCAGCAGCTCGCTGTCGACCGCATCGGACGCCAGTGTTTCACGGATCGCCTGGCGAACCTGATGGAGTTCTTCGGAAAGGATGCCGACCTCTTCACGGAAATCCTGCCTGAGTTCGCCAAATCGCTCGGCTTGTCGATCGTCGAGCCGCAGCTGGTTCGCCACCCGCGTCAATTCGGCCATAGGACTTCTCCTTGGCGGATGCCGAAGCGCGCCAATGAGAAAGAACACATTGAAGATGAGGGATAGCGCGAGCAGCACGACCAGCAGGCGAAATTTCATCGTGTGGCCTCCACGCTTTCGGTGGAGAGAACGAGGAACGAAGTGCCGTCGTCAAAGTCATCGCTGAGCCCGAATGTCGCAATCGCAATTGAATCGTCCATGGACCGCTCGGAGGCACTCTCGGTGCCGAGCTGCCAGCCCGCTATCGCCAGCAGAATGCAGGCTGCGGCGGCGAGGGCCCATCCGCCGATCTGGGCCAGAACGCTTGGCGGCTCTGGCATCAGCTCGGCGACTCGTTCCAGCAATTCTGCTGAAACATCCGCTTCCGGCGCTGGCTCGTTCAGTCTCATGTCGAGCACGGTGTGTCGCCACGCGGCATCGGCCGCCAGCAGCGACTCAACGGCATCGGATTCGCTTGGCTGCGCTATCCAGGCCGCGAGATCAGCCTCGGACGGCACCGGCGGGTCATCGGACCATCGCCAGCCCTCCTCGCGGAGTTGACGCTCCAGGTCGGTCAAGTTGGGGTCTTGGTCATTCATGTGCGGTCTCCCGGTTCTACGGGGTCTGCGGGGGGGGCATCCCCGTCTCCATGCGTCCTGAAGTGGCTTCTGAGCCTCTCCATGGCCTTGTGTTTGCTGCTTCGGATGGTCTGCGGATTCACATCGAGCGCGGCGGCGACTTCAGCGACGTCCATGCCGTCCTCGAAGAGCATGGTGAGGATGAGCCGCTGCCGCGCTGTCAGCAGATGGGTTGGGATTACGGGCCCGACAGGCGCGCCGCGTGACTCGTCCTGAACGGCCCCATGGGCCTCATCGATAGGGCGGACATCGAGGCTCTTGCGGCGAAGCGCATCAATGGCGACGCTTCGGGCTATCAGGGTGATCCAGGTCGATACGCTCGATCGATTGGGGTCGTAGTTTCTCAGGAGCCGGCGGTCATTGCGAAGAATCTTGATGTACACGGCTTGGACGAGGTCATCAATATCTTCACCTGAGGGCGTGCGGCCCGTCGGGCAGACGCGGCGGATGGAGGCGATAACCAGCCGGATCGTCTGATCGCAGAATGCTTGCCATGCTTGGGCGTCCCCCCGGACGCAGGCGTCGAAATCAAGATCCACCAAAGGGTCCTCTTGTATCGCTTTCAAGGGAGGTCGAGCCACGAGTTGGTACGTGGCTGGTTGGCACCATATCCTCCTCGGATCGGGGGATGTCGGAGGTCCCGATTTCGTATCGGAAGGCGGGCGGGGATTCTCCCTTTGGCCCGACCCCTATTAGGAGGAGCATCAGATATGTGGCGAACGAATGCAGCGTGTGTGGCGATTTTGACAGCGATGATGGCGATCGACACTGGGGCGTTTGCCCAGCCCGGTCCACCGCCGCCCAACGGTGGTGATGCCGCTCAGGGCGACCGCGATCGCGCTGGGCGACGTGGTGAAAGGGGAGATCGCGGCAATCGACGTGACCGCGGCGACCGGGGTGGTCGCTGGGGAAGCCCTCAGCAGGGGATTCTCGGCGGGCCGATGGGCCGAGTGAGCCAATCGATGTTCCGACCGGCGTATCTGACGAGGGACTCGATGGTCATTGGGGAGATCATCACGCTGGATGATGACCAGCAGGACATTATCGACATGCTCCTGGAGGACTACGACGAAACATTTCAAATGGCCGTCGAGGAAACACGCGCCGCGATGGACGATCTGGGGGAAGCCTCGGGTGTGGCCGATCTGGAGGCTGAGCGTATTGACGAGTTGCGGGGCCGCATGGACTCCATGCGGGCTGAGATGCGGGAAGCCAGAGAAGCAGCCCGAGCAGAGCGGGAACAGGCCAAGCCAGATGGCGAGGCAGATGGACAGTCTGGCGAACGCGATACCGCCCGGTCCGAACGCAACGAATCCATTCGCAGCGAATTCCGTGAGCGAATGGGGGAAATCCGCGATGAGTTTCGAGAGGTTCGTCAAGCACAATTGCAGTCGAATGAAATGCAGGACCTGATGGATGCGCAGCTGGACATCTTCAAGCGATTTGTTCGAGCCCGCGAGAGTATGTCGGCTGAGGTTGCCAGTGCGATTCAGGGAGTGCTGACCGAGCCGCAGCTCGCCGATTGGCCGGAAGTAGATCGACGCATCCGCAGGCTCCGGGAGCTTCCGCTGGGCAGACTGCAGGGCGAACGCACCGATCTGTGGCCGATTGTTGATGCGACGCTGCCGCAGATCGACGAGCCCCATGTCGAGGCGGTTCGCGATGTGATGGAGTCCTGGGAGTTGGATCTTGATGATGCGCTTCGCCGCCGCGCGGACTACGACAGCACCGCGAAGATTGCCTCCATCGAGGCGATGCAGGCCTCAGACTTTGACGCGCTGATCAAGCTACTCAAGCAGCGCCAAATCAGGCACGAAGCCATTCGGGACGTGACGGATCTGACGATCGACTCCATTGCAGCTCAGTTGGATGGCGAAGTTGGTACTGACTTCCGCCGCCGTGCATTGGCAGCTGGATATGACCGGGTCTACCGAACCGGACGGGCGCAGCGGATCATTGAAGCGTCCTTGCAATTGGAAGGACTGGACGAAGAAACCCTCGCAGCCATCGCGTCACTGCTTGAAGAGTGCACGGTGGCAATCGACGAGTTGAATGAAGACATTCTGAATACAGTCAGGCTTCACGAGGAACCGCGTGAGATGCGCTTTGTGCGCAGGATGCAGGCGCGGGAAGCTGGCGAGGACGATCGCTCGGAGGAGCAGGATCCGATACGAGTCGCTTTCGACGAACGTGACGAGTTGGAAAACGCTTTTCTTGAACGTCTCAAGGACCTTCTTGGTGAGGAGATGTTTGCGCAGCTCCCCGGCGCCAATCGCCGGGATCGCGGTCGCGGCGGTTGGGGACGCGGCGGCCCAGGCGGTCAGGACGGTGGCGATCGTGAGGCGCGACGAGCCGAGTTCATGCAACGCTTCGATGAGAATGGCGACGGCGAGATTGATGACGCCGAGCGTGAGAAGATTCGAAACTTCTTCCGGCAGATGCGGGAAGACGGCGGCTTTGAAGGTGGCCGTGGGCAGCGTGGCGGCGGCCGTGGTGGTCAGCGAGGCGGCGGGGGACCAGCGGGTGACGGCGGTGGAGGCCGAGGCGGCGCGTGAGGTTGGCTGTGCAGCGGCAATGGGTACTCCGCCACGATGCCGTGTTTTCAAGCTCGGCTGCGCCTCTCAATCCGGGCTGATTGCTGAGTGAGCCGTTCGGCCGTATGGTTGTACTGATGATGTGGAGTACCACAATTCTTGCTGTGTCTGTGTGCGCACACAGCGCGAGCCCTCTCCTCGATTCGCTCGCCAGCAATGGTTCTCGAGTGGACGCCACGTTTCGGCAAGGGGCAACAGACCGGACCATCACGCTGAACCAGATGCTGCCGCTGAGCCGCGACTGCCGGATCGAGGTAGCGGGCGCCGATGTGAATAGGCCTGCTCGGATCGAAAATCGGCGTTACTGGCAGGCACCGCTGGATGATGGTTTGGTGTTTCTGAGCAGTGGATCTGACGGTGCCCGTGGGTGGATTCGGCGGCACGGTGAGTTTCGCCGTGTGACGGTTGTGGGGGACATTCTTCTGGAGGGCGATGCCGCTGCCGGACTTGACGCTCGGCTGCCATGCGGCGGGCGCCCGCCGCTTGAGCCACCACAGCCGGTCATGTTGCCGGAGCGTCGGGCCGCGCGAAATCAGGCGCCGCGTGGCGGCTGCCGGCAGGTACAAATTGCCTTTGACTCAGATTGGGAACTCACCAACGATGTCTTTGGCGGTGATCCCGATGCCGCTGCGGCCTACATCGTGGAGTTGGCTGTAGCGGTCTCGGTGATCTACTCCGCGGACCTCGATGTCGCCTTGCAGATCGCATATGTGCGAACGTGGGCTGACGCATCGGATCCCTATGATCCAACTGAGCAGGATGATGACCTGCTGGATCAGTTTCGAGCCGAGTGGATCGCGAATGACCCGGAACCTGACCGGCATCTTGCGCATCTGCTCTCAGGTTCGCATTCGCCAGCAAGTTCTGGTTTGGCATGGCGGGGTTCCGCCTGCCAGGCTCACGGGTACTCGTACGCATCGGGCATCGATGGGAGCTTTGCGAATCCTCCGCCCGCGAACTCGTGGAACATCTGGGACTTGCTTGTGGTATCGCACGAGGTAGGGCACAATCTCGGGGCTCGTCACACGCATGAAATGTCGCCGCCTGTCGACGGGTGTGGATCGGGCGATTGCAGCGGCGCATGGGGCGGCACGATCATGTCGTATTGTCACACATGCGCGCCCCATTACTACAGCAACATCTCGATGGAGTTTCACTCGCGAGTGCAAGCTGACATAGAGTCACTTCTATCCGCCATCGAGGGTGGGAGTTGTGATTTTTCACAGTCAGTGTCAACGGACATCGACGGCAGCGGTGCGGTGGATCGGGGTGACTTGATGCTGCTCATCAGCGAGTTCGGTTCATGCGGGACTTGCGGGTGCCTGTCGGATGTGGATGGATCAGGCGTTGTTGACGTTTTTGATCTGTTGCAGGTACTTCAAGAGTGGGGGTAGCGGAGTGTTTCAGCGAGCCGTCAGGACGTACCGTCGTTGTACGGTCTGATCGCTTCAGGCGGCGGGCGGCTGCTGCTCGGCACCAAACTTCGCCACCGCCTTTTTTGCGATTGATGCGATGATCGCAAGCGCGATGAGCAGCGTCACGATGCCTCCGGCAAGGATCCAGGGACCGGGCCCTTCTGTCACGAAGGACTGCAGATCCTCCGCCCCAGATGCGGCCCCCGCTGCTGCGAGCCCGACGATGATTGCCGTACGAGGCGTCATTCCAACCGCAGCACCGAGAAGGTGTATGCCAAGCCTGACTCCGCAGGCAGCAAGAACGAGATTCGTGAGCGCAAAGGGTGAATTCGGTGGGATACGAATCAAGGTGACGATGCCCGACGTCCGCCAGAACCCACCTCCAATGAGTGCTCGCCTGATGATGCTTGCGTGTGGGTGCCGTTCGATTGCTCGCTCAACGCGGTGTTGTGAAACAAGTCGGGCGGTGAGCCATCCGACGAGCGCACCGCCAACAAATCCTCCAAGTGCTGCGGCCAATCCGACGCTGAGCCCAAACACCCATCCACCGACAACTGCCTGGGCATAGGTTGGAAGAAGGCCGAGCCCGCTGGTGATGGCGAAGATGAGCGCAAACACGACGGGGCCACTGGTGCCGAGAGACACGAGCCAATCGGATGCCATACTGAGCTTTGCCAGGAGAAGGAATCCGAGCAGTGCCGGGCAAACCAGCCAAAGGGCCGCCAGAGCGCCTGCAGGTCCGAGATCGCGGAAGTCGGCTCGCTTCGTATCTGGGTCGGTCATGATGATGAATTGTCCGGTGTGTACTCAACCAGCTGTCTCAGTGCCTTGAGGTCAACCTTGGCGGTTGCGCCGTCGACAGTGTCGTCCAGCTCCGCGGCGATCATGGCAGCGAGGAACAGCAATCCGTCGACAGAAGGGTGCAGTTGATCATATTGAAGGTATGACGCATCACTCGGCCACGGCGTGGTGTCGACGGTGAGTGCGGCGCCGTCTTGCAGCGACTCCATCGTGGCGGCCAGGGGCAGGAGCGTGACGTTGTCCCGCTCGGTGGCCCACGCAGCGATCTCTCCATTCAGGGTCTTCAAGGCCCGGTCTGAGGGGACCTGGGCAGCGCTGAGAAGTGAGAGTGGTTCAACATCAGCGGCGTCGGAGACATCTGGCAGATCTCCGATCAGCAGGGGTACTTTCAGACGATCCAGCTGCGCGAGTCCTCGCTCAAGCATGGCGAGTCGAATCTCCACCTCGTCCTGACCCGCGCGGGATTGTGGAAGGTGTCCATACGCATACCAGAAAAGAAAGTCGATGCCGACGACGACATCCGGATTCTCCTTGATGGCGGCAGTCACCTCGGCTGAGCCAGTGGCCAGCGGATTACTGAAGAACATGGCATCGACGTGCCGCGAAATGTCCGCGTTGTCGTGGCCGAGTGACGCTTCGAGGGCAGCCGCGAGATCGAGGTGACGGTGGTGGATTGGTGGTGTCTCGCTTGGCTCTACTGCAACGACGACGCCCCAACCGGCGGACGCACTTGCGCCGATGACGGCTACTTCAATCGGCGGCTCGGCCGCGATTGACGTTGCAATCAGTACCAGGGATTCGATCACACTCATGCGTCGCTGGATGTCCGTTCTCGGGAGCCTTGCCACAGTTCATAGCCGAGCAGTCTGGCATCGACGCTGGCGTGTTTGAAGGGTACGCGGCATGATGTTCGAAGCCCGACTGCCTTGGCCAGTTCGAGGTTGCCCGTGAAAATCCAGCCGGACCACCCCCCGCACCGCTGCTTGAAGAAGTCGCCCATCCGGGTATACGTCTTCCGGAGGCCTGCCTCTTCTCCCAACCGTAATCCGTACTCGGGGTGCAGAATGATGATTCCCGAATCGCCCGGCAGTGGAGTCTCGGCGAAGTCGCAGACGCTTGTGTCGATGAGATGCGCGACGCCTGCGGTTTCGGCATTCTTCCGCGTGGCCTCGATTGCAGTCGGATCGATGTCGTTGGCGATGATCACGGAATTGGACGCGCTGGCGTGTCGGGACCTCCGGGGAGTCAGTTCTCGCCTGATAGAGTCGTACTGTCCGCGGTCATAGCCGAGGAGGTGTTGGAATCCGAATCGGGTGCGAAGCAGTCCCGGCGGCCTGCCTGTGGCCATCAGCGCAGCCTCGATCGCGAGCGTCCCGCTGCCGCACATGGGGATGACGAGTGCCGCGTCACCGCAATAGCCGGTCCGCATCAGAATGGCTGCAGCGAGTGTTTCGCGGAGGGGAGCGTGATGCGGCATTTTGCGATAGCCGCGATCAGAGAGCTTCTCGCCAGATGTGTCGATCCATATCTGGGCTGTATCACCGTGCCAGTGCAGATGAATAACGACGCCATTCCGGAGCGGTCCCGAATCAGGGCGGCGGCCGTGGACCGTGCGGATCCGATCCACGATGGCGTCCTTGAGCCTGAGGTTGGCGAACATCGTGTTGTCGATGCTTGGATGCCTGATGGTCGACGTGACGCTGAGGTAGCCGTCACGTGGGATGATCTCCTCCCAGGGAATCTCTCCTGCGCCACGTTCCAGCTGATCGGGGTGGTGGCACGGAAAGGAGTCAAGCAGGTACAGCACTCGCATGGCGACTCTGGAGAGCAGATTGAGCCGAATGGATTCGAGCATGTCTCCGTGAAGTTCGACGCCGGTGCGGTCACTCACAACGACCGATCTGCCAAGTCGGTCCATTTCGGCGGCAAGCATGTCGTGCTGGCCGTGGGCGCAGGTCAATCGAAGTGTCGATGTCTGTGTGAAGTCCATGAGAAGCGGCGTGGTGCTCGTTGGTGCTGGTGAGACCCTTTGAAGGCGAGGGGCCTGGCGGGTCGATGAAGGCAAGGCGTTGGGGGGATCAGTGCGGAGTATCGCAGGTAGCGAACTGGCGGGCGAAGGATGGACGACCTTGTCATCAACAAACGGCTGACGATTCCGGGGAAAGACCTCCGAATGACCACCTCAACCGCCAGTGGCCCCGGAGGGCAGCATGTCAATCGCGTACAGACGCGCGTCACCGTGCTGCTGGACATCGAGTCATGTGAAGCTTTGGGGGATGCCCGTCGGCGGTTGCTCCGAAGCCGGCTTGCTCACCGAATTGGCCGCGATGGCACCATTCGAGTCGTGTGTGGTCGGCACCGTAGCCAGCGGGACAATATCGCTGAGGCCTGTGATCGACTCGTTTCTCTGATTCAGGAGGGGCTGGCTCCGGTGAAGACTCGGCGGGCAACGCGGCCAACGAGGGCCAGCAAGATCCGCCGCAGGGAGGCGAAAGGGAGGCAGGGCCGGAAAAAGGAGGATCGCGGCTGGTCGTGGGATCGTGGATCATGAGCACCCGCGGGAGACACTCGCAGAGCCGGTTTTTCAATGGATTCTTCGGGTCGGTTGCACATGGGGGCGTTCGCCCACATACTCGGTAGATACAGGGAACGTATATCTCATGAATATTGCACCATCGATTGCGGGGCTTGGAGTGCTGATTGCTGTTGGGACGTTGGCGGCGGACCAGGCTTCTCTTCCCGCCATCAGCCAACTCGTAGAACTCCCCGGATCCTCTGCGGGTCTTGCCCACGGGGCAGCTGTGGCTGTTGCTGGCGATCTTGTGGCCATTGGGCGTCCGGTGGATGCTGGCGGTCCGGTTGGCGGCGCCGTCGACGTCTATCAGCGGGTTGCCGGGGAAGCAACGCTTGACGGGCTGCCTTGGTCATGGGAATTCTTGTGCCGCTTGGCGCCCGAATCTCCCGAGGCGGGGAGTCGATTCGGCTCATCGGTCGATGTCGATGGCACGACGATTGTGGTCGGCGCCTGGAGTGACGATCGTGGCGGCGTCAATGCGGGCGCAGCCTGGGTCTTTGAGATTCCCGACAGCCCGGGTGCTGTCATCACCTCGAACACGATGTTGTCGCCGCTTGGTCACATGGAGGGCGACTATTTCGGATGGGATGTCGCAATCGAAGGTGACGTGGTCGTGGTTGGTGGCTGGGGCGCAGATATTGACTCGCCGGATGACCACGCTGGTGCCGCGTGGGTGTTCGAACGCGAGCCCGATGGCACCTTTCTTGAGCAGGCCAAGCTGACGGCCGGGCCGCATGCCGAGGCTGGCGCCCGTTTCGGATCTTCCGTGTGCGCCTATGGCGGACTTGTTGCGGTGGGTGAACCCGACCAGTCAGCTGGCGGTGCTGTCTACCTGTTTCACGGCGATGAGTGGCACATGCTGCAGCAGATCGTGAATCCGGACGGACACGCCGGGGATGAGTTTGGCGCGGCGATCAGTTTTGCTGAATCTGATGATGGCGACGAACCAACTGGTCTGCTGGTGGGTGCACCGGGTGATGGAGAGTTGGGTGATCTGGCAGGGGCAGTCTGGCTCTTTGACATGATTGGCGATGCGGCCGATGTGGATTCGCCGCAGAAAGAGCTCTCCCCGAGCGGTGGTCCGTGGCATCAGGCTGGGGTGAGCGTGGTCGGCATCGCGCGGCCCTGGGAGGGCGATGGCGAAGACGCAGATGGGGGCGGTGAAGGGGAAGCGGAAGGCATACCGTTTCTCTACGGATCACCCGGATGGATTGCCCCGGGTGATCTCGTGGGGAGCGGCGCCCTCATGGTCAATCACGGCTCTCAGGAAGATGGCCAGCCGCTCGCGGAGCGGGTTGACTTGCCCCGAATTGCTGGCGGTGGACTCGGCGCATCGTTGGATGCGAGCGTATCGGTCGTTCCGAACTGGGGGATTGATACTGCCACAGTTGTTGTCGGTGACCCGATTCGGGATGGTGGATCTGGCGGCGTCACGCTGCTCGATGTGCCGATTGGTGCTGATTACGATTGCGATCACAATCACCGGCTCGACGTCATGGAGATGTTGTTGGAGCCGGGCCTGCACGACTGTGACTCAGACGGAACGCATGATGCCTGTCAGCTGAATCACGATCCCTGGTTGGACTGCGACGGCAATGCGATTCTTGATACCTGTGATATCGCCTCCGATCCGTCCGGCATGGACTGCGACGGCGACGGCATACTCGATGCCTGTCAGGTCAATCCAGAGAACGACTGCAACGGTGATGGCGTACTCGATGTGTGCCAGATCGATGCCGGAAATGACTGCAATGACGATGGTGTTCTGGATTCCTGTCAGATAGATGGCGGCAGTGACTGTGATGGTGACGGCACGATTGATGTGTGCCAGATCGATTCGTCAAACGACTGCAATGGCGACGGCGTGCTCGATGTCTGCCAGAGTGGCTCGATGGACGACTGTGACAGCAATGGACTTCCTGACATCTGCGAGATCTTCGACACGCCTTCATTGGACTGCGACGGCAACGGCGGTCTCGACGTGTGCCAGATTGCCAATGATCCGGAGGGTCAGGATTGCGATGCCAATGGCGAACTTGATGTCTGTCAATTGGCTGCGAATCCTGAAGACGACTGCGATGGCAACGGTGTACTCGATGCATGCCAGCTCCCGGATGGCGATCCCGGCTCGGCCGACTGGATGGTGGAGCAATTTGTCGGCGGTATCGATTTGTACGGCCTGGGCGTTCGGCTGACACCGCTTCCCGGTGGGCCACCTCACTGGGGTCTTTGTACTGTGGCCGCATACGATGTGTGGCTCGACCCAGCCGGGCATACGCCGCTGACCATGACCGACGATGACTCACAGCTGGTGCCTCTGCCCTTTGCGTTCGATTTTGGTGGACTCATCTGGAACGAGGTTTGGGTTGGGAGTAACGGATACGTGACATTTGGTCAGGCCGACTCTTCATATGGGGAGTCGCAGTCCATGCACTTCAGCCTGCCGCGGATCAGTGCCCTGTTTGACGACCTGGATCCAAGCCAGGGTGGCCAGGTGCTGCATGGCATCGGCCCGGCTGGTTCCTTCGTCGTGTCATGGGTGAGCGTGCCGGAGTATGAGATTCCGGAGAGCGAAAACACGCTGCAGCTTGTGCTGCATCCGGATGGGGCCATTGAAATGTCATGGCCGACATTGTCGGCGCCCACTGGAATTGTTGGGCCTTCGTTCGGTGGTGGTATTCCGCAGCCATTTACGATGACGGATCTGTCGAATGCATTTGATTGCGTGCCGCGTCCAGTGGCTCCGCAAGGTGACTGTGATCAAAGCGGCGAGCTCGATGTGTGCGAGGCTGTGCCCGTGGGCGAGCCACTCTGGGCGTCGGAGCACTTTCTTGGTGACTTTGATCTTTCGTATCAGAAGGTCACGTACACGCCCACCAATTCCACCGAGCCACCGTTCTGGCAAGTGTGCTCAGAGGCAGTGAGTGGTCTCCCGTATGCGCTGGTTGAGCCGACGTTGCTTCCGTTGCAGGATGACGAATCTGTTCAAGTGCCGATCGGATTCAGCTTCGACTACATGGGTCAGGTGTATACAGATCTGTTCCTCAGCAGCAATGGTCATCTGACCCTCGGGACGGCCGACTATTCATACGGTTATGGCTTGGAAAGCCACTTCCAGCAACCGCGGATAAGTGGTCTCATGTCCGATCTGAATCCCGCCATTGGGGGAGCCGTCAGCGTTGACTGGCCGGCGCAGGGACTGATGGTTGCGACGTGGGAGGATGTCCCCTTCTATGAGCCGAATATCGGTGATGCAGATTTCCAGATCGCGATTCACGAGTCTGGCCTGGTTGAAATGGCGTGGCTCAATATCACTCCACCTGAGTGCGTCGTTGGTCTTTCAGACGGCTTCTACATTCCGGCCGGATTTGCAGAAACCGACCTGTCTGATACCGGAGAGACGTGCCAACTGACGCAGCCGTGGAATGACTGCAATGGCAACGGCACGCATGACGGGATCGAGATTGCGTTGGGCTGCGAGCCGGACTACAACATGGATGGCATTCTCGATATCTGCGAGGGCTATATCACAGGAATGTCGGGGGCGTGCGCCACCGAAGTGACGGGTGACGGTGTTGTGGATGTTCGGGATCTGCTGGCCGTGCTTGTTGCCTGGGGGGATGTCAAGCCCCACAGTCATTCGGCGCGGTGCGATTTTGGCCCGGGCAAGGGCGATTTCCGTGTTGATGTCTTTGACTTGATCGAAGTGATAGAAGAGATGCGATCAGGATGTGACGGTCAGCCGTAGCGCTCGACCGATTCCTCGATGATCCTGTAGGCATCGACCCGGTCGTGCCAGCCATAGGTGTCGGCAAACTTCCCTTCCAGCTCTTTGTAGATGTGGAAGAAGTAGTCGATCTCGCGGAGCGTATGACGGGGGACATTCTGCAGCCCGTGAAGTTCTTCCTTACGAGGATCCGTCGTCGGCACGGCAAGGATCTTATGGTCGAGCCCTTTGTCATCCTTCATCTCAAGAACGCCGAGCGGCCGCACTTCGATGAGTGCTCCGGTGAAGCAGTGCCCGTCAAGGAGCACAAGCACATCCAGCGGATCGCCGTCCTCGGCCAGCGTGCGCGGGATAAAGCCATAGGCACCTGGATAGTGGACAGGGCTAAAGAGAGTCCGGTCAAGTTTGAATACATTGAGCGCCTTGTCGTACTCGTACTTGTTGGCGCTGCCGGGTGGAATCTCGATCACGGCATTGAGAACATTGGGTGGCTCGGGGCCGACGGGAAGAGTCAGATAGTTGACGGTCATGCGTGTCCCTTCGTCCAATGGGTCATACGCTGAGATCGTACCTGCTGGGAGCCCACGCTAGGAGTCGAGGATCTGCTTCAGGATGGAACAGGCCCGGTCGATATCGCTTCGATCGACCGCCAGGCTCGTGACCAGACGGATTGTGCGCGGCCCTGCGTCAAGACACCGCAATCCGGCACCCTCGAGCGAGGCTGCAATCTCCGCAGCATCCGATGGCACATCAAAGTAGACGATATTGGTTTCAATGCGCTTTGGATCAACCTCGGCCTTTTGACATGCGGCAAGGGCCTCAGCGAGCATTTTTGCGTTCGCGTGATCGTCGTTCAATCGCTCGCGGTGATGGTCCAATGCATAGATTGCTGCCGCCGCAAGCATCCCGCTCTGCCTCATCGTCCCGCCAAGCATCTTCCGCACTCTATGTACGCGATCAATCGTATCTCGATCGCCGCACACGATTGATCCGACGGGGCCTCCAAGGCCCTTTGAAAAACACGCGGACACAGTGTCGAAGGCCCTTGCGTAGTCAGCGACCGACGTACCCGTTGCGGCCGACGCGTTCCAGATGCGGGCGCCGTCAAGGTGGCACCGCATGCTGTGCTTGCGGGCTTCTTCTGTGACCGCGTCGATATGGCTCATCGGCCAGATCGCGCCACCGCCGCGGTTCTGCGTATTCTCAACCACCAGAAGTCGGGAAGGTGGAAAGTGGTGATCGTCCATGTTGACGGCATCAGCGACATCCTGCCTTCCGAACTGGCCTCGCGGGCCGCGAAGCAGTGCCATTGAGCATCCCGAAACAGCAGCCCATGCGCCGGCCTCGTAGAGATAGACATGGCCGTGCTCGTGGCACATGATCTCGTCCCCGGGAGACGTCTGCGCGCGGATAGCGACTTGATTGGCCATCGAACCGCTGGGCACGAAGCAGGCGGCTTCTTTGCCAAAGAGATCCGCGCATCGTTGTTGGAGCCGGTTTACGGTGGGGTCATCACCCAGAACGTCATCACCCAGTGGGGCCTGCACCATCGCCAGCTTCATGGCGTCGGTGGGTTGGGTGACTGTGTCGCTGCGGAGGTCAATGGGGGTCGCCATGGCTGCCCATGGTAATGCGAGCCACCACGGCTATCTGGTATACCTCTCATCCATGAATGCAACCACCGCGCCGCGCATGGGTCTGGGTCTGGGCAGTCGCCTCTCGTTCATGATGTTTCTGCAGTATGCGATCTGGGGGGCGTGGCTGCCGCTTCTCTACCCGTTCCTCAAGGACTACCGAGGGTTCTCGCCGGGAGAGATTGGCTGGATGTTCATGGCCGGTGGCGTTGGTGCCATCATCGGCCCGTTTATCGCGGGGCAAGTCGCGGATCGTTGGTTCAATACGGAGAAATATCTCGGGCTGAGCCACATCTTTGGAGCGGTCATCGTCTGGCAGTTGGCGTCGATCGAGTCGTTCTGGACCTTCTTCGCAATCTCGATTCTGTACTCGATCGTCTATGCGCCAACAATTGCGTTGACCAACTCGCTGGCCTTCCATCACATGCCAGATCGGAATCGCGACTTCGGATTCGTGCGATTGTGGGGGACTGTCGGATGGATTGTGGTTGGCGTAGGAATTGGGCAGTGGCTGTTGCGTTCATATTCGACGGAAGAAGTTGCAAAGGGAATGATGGACGCATTCAAACTGAGCGCAATCCTCGGTGCTGCCATGGGTGTGTACTGCTTTACGCTTCCCAAGACGCCGCCACAAGAGGGCCAGCAGTCTTCTGCAACCATCGAAGCGATGAAGGAAGTTCGATTCAACCCACTTCTCACCCTGTTCTTGTTGGCCATTCCAGTCAGCATGATTCACCAGTTCTACTTTGTCTACACATCTGGCTTCCTTGGTGAGTATCAGGCGCAAGCAGAGGGCACAGTTGAGGCCATCAACAGTGTGTTTGGTGTCGGCGGTGGGGGGTTGATGACGATCGGCCAGATGGCGGAGATCCTTGTGCTGTTCCTCATACCGTTCGTTGCGAGTACATGGTCTCGCAAGACGCTCTTGGCGATTGGCCTGGCTGCCTATGCCCTGAGGATGTTTCTGTTCTCGCAGGTTGAGTGGCTGCAGGCCACGACCGGAATGGCCGAGATTGGAATCTTGATGGGCGGCATTGCGCTGCACGGCCTGTGCTTTGGCTGCTTCATCTTCGTGGCGTTCATGGTTGTCGATGAGGAGTGCACCAGCGACGTCAAGGCCAGTGCCCAGAACCTCTTCAATCTCGTCATTGTCGGGATCGGGATTGTGCTTGGCAGTTACGTAGCCGGTCAAATTGGTGACTGGGCGACGGCCGATGGTGTCATGAATTGGTCGAAACTCTTTTCGATTCCAATGTACGCAGCGGTCGTGTGCCTCGGATTACTGCTGGCGTTCTATCCAGGAAAGGCCAGGGCTGCGAAGTGAGAAGGCTTTCTCTGAACTTCGTGTAGACCAGGTCTTCTCACTCACTCGGATCGACCGTTCGGTAGGCCTCGATCAGCGCGACTTCGCCTTCTCGCCCAGGCCTGCTGTTGCCATGCTCCATGCCGACGATGGCGTCACAGCCTTTCTCGTGCATGTGCTTGAATACGTTGCTGTAGTTGATCTCACCCGTGCCTGGCTCCTTGCGGCCAGGGTTGTCTCCGACCTGGAAGTACGGAATGTGATTCCAGGCCGCATTCATATGTTCGATGAGATTCCCCTCTGAGGCCTGTTGGTGATACAGGTCCTGCAGGATTTTGCAGGATGGTGAGTCGACGGCATCCATGATCTTGATCGACTGTGGGGTGTATCGCAGGAAGAGGCCGTGGTGATCGCGCCAGTTGAGCGGCTCGCACACCATGACGAGCCCGTGGGGCTCAAGAACATCCGCCGCCTGCTTGAGGGCTTCAACAACATTGGCGGTTTGCACTGCTTCGGGAATGCCATCCGCCACCTTGCCGGGCACGACGGTCATCCAGGTTGCATTCACTCGTTTGGCGACTTCTATTGAGTCGCGGGCGTTTTGTACGAACCGCTCCCGCTCATCAGTCGTGCCGGTTGTCAGACTGGGACGCCAGGCGCCGTCCATATTCATGACGAATACGCCCATGCGCATGTCGTTGCGGTCGAGCGCGCTCGCGATGCGAGTCTGCTCTTCCTCGCTTCGACTACGCATGCCGTTGTCCTCGATCGAGCGGAACCCAGCCTCTGCCATGAAGTCGATCTGGGCGACGGGGTCATCGCCTGCGTGGTTTCGAAACATTCCGAAGTGAGGGGCGTAATCGAGCGTGAACGCGCCGCTGCGAGATCCTGTCTCCCGTGGCAAGGGCTCCTGCCCGGGCGGGTAATGAGGGGGTAGCTCAAACGGCTGATCATGCATACCAAGTGCAGTGCCAGCTGCAGCGGCTACGCCCGTGGCGACAAAGGTGCGTCTATTCACGTATCAGATCTCCGGCGTCCAAAGTGTGTCATTGGGTCCTGTGTGACCGGGTATTGCCACTGAGGGGACATCAAGTTCTGCAAGAGCGTAGGCGGGGGGCGTCAAGTCGAGCTCGGAGTGCAGTGCTGCATCCCACGTAATCTCCTTGCCGCTGTAGGCACTGATGCGTCCCATGATGGCAGTGAGTGTCGACTCGGCGATGCGTCTGGCCTCATTGAGCCGAGGTGACTCGCCTCGAATGCTCGCGTGGAGCGCTCGGTGCTCCTGCACGTATGGATTTGGGTTGTCGGCAGAAAAAGTCCATGTTGGACCGCCTTCGAACCGCGCCCGTCCGCTACTGAGGACCGCGCGGCCCCGCGTTCCTTGTACGACTTCCTCGACGCGGCCGGCGGCGCCGTCGGCCTGCCGGCACATGCTCATCATGTGGATGCCTCCCGGATACTCGTAGTCGATGGCGAAGTGATCGAAACAGTGCCCGTATTCCGGAGCAGTTCTGCTCTGCCGCCCCCCCATGCCTGTGCACTTGACGGGATGATGGCCGAGCGCCCAGTTGATGGCGTCAAGATTGTGCACGTGCTGTTCGGTGATGTGGTCGCCGCTGAGCCATGTGAAATACAGCCAGTTGCGAAGTTGCCACTCCATATCTGACCATTCGTCCCGCCTCGCATGATTCCAAAGACCGCCTTGGTTCCAATAGCAACGAGCTGCGATGGGATCGCCGATCTCGCCATCGCGAATGCGTTTCATGGCTTCCAGATAGCAGGTCTCATGCCGCCGCTGTGCGCCAGCCACAATCGAAAGACCCTTCTGGTCGGCGATGTCGCCAGCCGCCATGACGAGCCGGACGCCTGTCGGGTCGACGGCAACCGGTTTCTCCATGAACACATGTGTGTTCTGCCGAACTGCTTCGGCAGCCATCGTTGGTCTGAAGTGCGGCGGGGTGGCGAGGATGACCAAATCGATGTCTGGGCGGCTGAGCAGTTCGCGATAGGCATTCCACCCCGTGTAGCAGTCATCGTCCGAGATGGTAACTCGGTCGCCAAGCTCCTTGAGATACGCGCGGCACCGCGCAAGACGATCCGGGAAGAGGTCAGCCAGTGCAGTGATTCTCACTTCTGGCGAGGCTTCTGCCGCATTGAAGAGTGCTCCCGTTCCGCGGCCACCGCACCCGATCACGCCGACGTTCAACTGGTCAACACCTGCAGCCCATGCCGCTCGTTGAAGTACAGCAGCGGCTGCGGTTCCGGCAATTGATGACCCAATAAACGAGCGCCGATCCATGTCAGGCTCCCGCGGTTTGGAGTTCGTTCCAAGATGCAACGGATCCGGGAACCGAGACCGGCATGGTCGGTAGATCTCCAAGCGCGTACACCATCGGGCCGAGTCGCTCCTCGCTCTCAAGGGCCTCGTCCCATTCGACAGGTTTGCCCGAGTAGGCACTCATGCGTCCCATGATCGACATGAGCGTGCTGGTCATCATCTGATCGACATCATCGATACGCGGTCGCTTGCCACGAATCGCCTCGAACAACTCATCGTGCTCGACCTGATACATGTTCGGGTTGGGGCCTTCATACTTCCATGGGTATCGACCCTTGATGTTCTGTTCGGGGCCCCACGAATTCACGTAGCACGTCCCGTGTGAGCCAATCAGATACTCGGTGTTGTCGTTCCAGCACCCAGGCATCTGGCGGCAGTCGTGGAAACACCTTGATCCGTCGTCGTAGACATACATCACGGAGAAGTGGTCATAGATGTTTCCGGACTCGGGGGTGTCTCGCATCTGCCGGCCGCCGAGTGCGATGGCTTTGGCTGGCGGGACGTCGCCCTTGGCCCAGTTGATCTTGTCGATGGCATGGCACGCTTGCTCGGCGATGTGGTCGCCGCTGAGCCAGTTGAAGTGCTGCCAGTTGCGTAGTTGCCACTCCATATCGGTCCAACCTTCCTGGCGAGGCTTGGTGCCGAGTGGCGCGGTGAGATAGGTTGAATGCACACACGTGACATCGCCAATCGCGCCATTGTGGATGCGTTCATAGCAGGCGCGGTTTGGCAGGTTGTACCGCCAGCAAAAGCCGCCCATGACATTGAGGTTTTTCTGCCGCGCGGTCTTGGCGGCCTCAAGAATCGAGCGGACACCAGTCCCGTCCACAGCCATGGGTTTTTCCATGAATATGTGCTTCCCACCGGCAACCGCGGCTTTGAAGTGTTCCGGGCGGAAGTGCGGGGGGGTCGTCAGAATCATCATGTCGACGTCTTCGTCGATCACCTTCTGAAATGCATCGAATCCGGTGTATTGCCGTGCATCAGAGACATCGACGCGGTCGGCAAACTGTCCTTCCAGGTGTCCCCGGCTGGACGCGAGTCGATCCGGAAATGCATCACCCATTGCGTAGAGTACGGCACCCGAGTCGGCGCGAAGCGCCTGCGTTGCCGCACCGGTTCCGCGGCCGCCGCAGCCGATAAGCCCCACTCGAACAGGCCGATCGGCCGGGACGGTGAGTGCCGTCGTTCCACGCGGTGCCGTTGTGCAGCCTGCTGCCAGCGCGCCGACCGTCAGGCCGGCGCCTCGCACAAATGTGCGGCGGGTCCAATTGTCACTCGGCAGATTGTTGCTCATCCTGCTTCTCCTCGATCTTCTTCTGCGGGGTCTTGTCCTGAGGACCCGCGTCCTCGCAAATCACCCGGAATCCGGCAAATGGTGCGTCCGAGAGCCACCAGATGCTCTTTGGAATCTGGGGGTCCGTATCATTCCACATCGGATCGGGCGTCTTGCGAACATGGCACGGATCAACGGCGAGGTCCTTGTAGCACGCCCCCATCAGCACCCATTGGTCTGGTCCGTCCGAGCACCACTCTGCCACATTGCCACACAGATCCCGCAGGCCATTGGCATCGTCCTGGCGCGTCCCGATGGCGTGCGTCCGATTCTCTGCGTTGCTTCCGTGCCATGCGTGTTCACTTGCACTCTCGGCGGTGATGCCCGACGTTTCGCACAGATGCATCCATTCCGCGGTTGTCGGGAGTCGCCATCGTTTTCCAGTCTTTGCACTCATCCATGCGCAAAAAGCGATCGCGCCGCGATGGGAGACGCTGAGGGCTGGAAACCCAGCATGTCCCCAGCCACGATCTGCCATCAAGTAGGGCTTGGTTGGGCGGGTTATGGCCTCTGCTGAGCCCGTGTCACCCGTGGGGACATCGAGTTTGTATACCAGCGCGTCGTAGAGATCCCAGGAGATTTCATCGCGCGAAACCCACACGGGCTGTCCGTCGAGCGGCCCCGGAACTTGGATCATTTCAATTGTCAGCGCCGTGCCGGCGACTGGTTGGGTACAACGGGCAGCATCGCCGTCCCCTGTGGCGGGGCTGGCAACCAGGGCTCCCAGGATGTACACGAGTGTTTGCATGACGCGATCCATACTACTGCCGTTTCTGATACTGCTGGCAGGCTGTCATGAAGGTCTGCGCCGATTCGAGTTTCGGGCTCTCAGAATGGGCTCCGAGGCTCGCGTAGTGATGTACGTGGAGGATGAGGCTCGGGCTGCCGCCGCCGCAGACGCCGCGTTCTCTCGCATGGCTGTGCTGGAGCAGAGCCTGAGTGATTGGCGTATCGACAGTGAAGTGATGCGCCTTCGGAGCGCAGACCCCGGAGCGTGGACTGAGATCTCGCCAGCACTCTCAAGTGCGCTTGATCAAGCACTGCTGGTACACAGATGGACGGAAGGGGCATTCGATCCTACCTGTGGAAGGATGACGGCGAAGTGGCGTGAGGCTCGAGCGGCCGGAGGCGCCCCACCAGTCTCTCCTGTTTCTGCCGCGATTACCGCTGGCCGGCTGACCGGTGTTGAGCGTATGTCGCGCTCCGGTACAGCGATTCGGTTTGAGAGTCCGGTTCCCTGGCTGGACTTTGGCGGAATCGGCAAGGGCCTTGCGGCAGACGCTGCGCTTGAGTCAATGCGCGCAGCAGGCATTGAGGCAGCTCTTGCAGAATTGGGTGGCGATATGGCCCTTGGCGCGGCTCCGCCAGGAAAGGTCGGATGGCCGATTCGAGTGGGCGACGATGCACGTGCAGCGCAACTGGTACTCACGAACTGCGGCGTTGCGACCTCAGGATCGGGGCAGCAGCACCTCATCAATGATGGCGCCTTCTCTTCGCACATCATCGACCCGCGAACAGGGCTTTGGGTTGGGAAGCACCCGGATGTCACGGTCGTTGCGTCATCGGCGGGGGAGGCCGATGCCATTGCGTCGGCGGCATGTGTGCTTGGTCCTGATGAATTGCGGCGATTGCTCCGCTTGAATCGCTCAACATCGCAGGGAAGCGACCCGCGTATGCAGCCGATTGTGATCGGCCTTCCCTGACGAATTGTGTAAGCGGATGCCAGCGTGGCAGCACCGTTGATTGGATTGAATAGGGGGCCATTTACAGGGTGCCGGACGTTGCTACGACGTGATATTCGGCCCCACCCGATTTTGGACAAGGCGGTCCGAATCATCGTGCTGCGATCTCATGTGCCGACGGGTCCGGCGGGCGACCCACTTCATGAAGTGGTGTGCGGCCGCCCCTAACAGCGGTTTTTGGCTTTCCTTGACGTCAAACCAACCAAGGAATGCGGCAGGCACGCGGATTGTGTTGATCTCATCGCCCTCGCATGGAGCGAGGCACCAGGCCAGCAGGCACGGGAGTTCAGCCATGATCCGCCACACGCACACCGACGCGAAGACGGCAACCCGGGACACCACGGTGGAAACACATGCCACCACAAGGCTCGCCGGCATGGCGAGGCAGTTGGGTCCCAACACGTGGATTGAGATGAAGGCTGAAGTCCCGACTGCTGCCCTGTGCAGCACATCCGCTCGACGGCGGGGTCGTGTACTCACAATCGACTCGGGCGATTCGCAGCGAGTCGACCACTGTTCTGTTCGTCCTATTTCACAGGATGCCGATGTCTTCCCGCAGCGTTGCGGGAGCGTATCGGTTTCCTGAGGCCTCTAACCTCAAGGAGCTCGAAAATGGCTATCAAAGTACAGGTCAAAGACAATCGTGGTTGCGAAAGCACCTTCACCAGCCGCACCAACAACGGCAGCTTCTCAGATCGATTCGGCGCTGCTGGCTGGGACATGACCAGCTGCACAGCTGCCGCAGGCATGGGCGTGTCCCCCCTGGCCGCCGGCCTTGGCCTCGACGCCTGCTCGGTCAACGGCGGCATGACGCCCATCAATTCGTTCGCGGCCATGCCACAATTCCAGAACGTACCGTTCTCCGCGATCGGCACGTATGGAGTCGGCGGCTCGTTCGTCCCGCAGTCGATCGTGAGCCGAATCGCGACGATTGACCCAGCAGCAGCCCACCTCGCAACCCATCTGATGAGCATCGATCCGTTGTTCATCACCAACCTCTCCAAGGTGGCTGGCGGGTGCGCTTGGACCGCAGCCAAGCTGGTCAAGGTCGCCGCACTCGACTTCTCCCTCGCCCGGCAACTCGTCATGCTTGCCCAGGTCAATCCGACCCAGGCGCTGGCGATCGCGGCGACCGCCGAGATGAACCCCGCTCTGGCAGCCCGCCAACTCGCAGCGATCTCATCCAATCTGCCCATGTACGGCAATCCTGTTCACGGACTTGGTCTGGCAACAGGCGTGAATTCCGTCGGCCAGTACAGCACGATTCCCGTGGCTGTCGTCGAAGGAGGCAACGCCTACATCATCGAAGCGGAACTTCCAGGCGTGGTGATTGAAAACGTCGATATCACCGCCACAAACGGTCGACTGACGCTCGAGGCCATCGTTGGCCCATCCGCATCCTCACGGAACGGAATGTCGACGATCGTCCGCGAAAAGCTGACGCCTCGATCACTCCGCAGGGAGTTCGTGATCGGAACCGACGTCGAGATGAACAACATCTCTGCTCGAATCGCCGATGGCATTCTCAGCATCGTTCTGCCCAAGAAGGTGACGACGGCCGAACAAGCACTGAATCGGGAGGTCAGCCTCGCCTGACGAGCGACCACACACAGCACCTTCCTCTCCGGACGCCGGGGCGGCACATGCCGCCCCGGCGTCTTTGTGTACACGAGGCTTCCAATTGCCACGATGGCAGGGGTATTCGACTTTGGCAGACCAGGCCGCCAGCCGTCGACACATCGAATCTTCAGAAGGGGTGCGGTGTGGCATGCCAGTTGCCACACCTTGTGGAGCACGCCGGCACGGAGCTGGCGAATCCAAGAACACCGGAGCAAAATGCTCCTTTTTCCATGTGGAGGAAAAGCCATGAACACGCGCACAATCCTGACACCGGCCACCACCGCGATGGACTCCCTTCGGCACGAATTTGATCGCCTGTTCGATCGCGTGACGACGCCCGGTCTCGCATCTTCCTGGCCAACGCGGCTCTTCGACTCGATGCGTCCGCACCCTGCTGCCAACCTGCTCGAAGATGACGACAATCTGTACTTCGAGGCTGAGCTGCCAGGCGTCACGCCTGAACACCTCGATGTCAATGCGTCGGACCACTCCCTGAGCGTTTCAGGAAGCCGCACCCTGGACATCGACGACGAGGCGACAACGCTTCGCCGTGAGCGATCCACCGTACGGTTTGAGAGAACCATGCGGCTGCCCGTCGCGATCGAGCCAGACAACATCGATGCACGCCTTGATGGCGGCGTCCTGACTATCACGCTTCCCAAGGTCCGACCGGCTCGCACACGCCGAATTGCGGTCCGAGAAGCCTGAGCCACACCCTTCCCCGCGTTCGATGAACGACTGAAAGGAAACAACAATGAACAATCTCACCAATACCGACATGAACAACGAGATGACGTGTTGCACAACGACTCCAAATGAGTCTTGCACCACAGACACCGTCAAGCGACCCCAGAACTACAGAGCGCCTGTCGACGTGTACGAAACGGATACTGCCTTTCGCGTGATCGCTGATATGCCAGGCACCTGCACTGACAACATCGCAATTTCGATCGAGAACAACACGTTGACGATCGATGCTGAAGTTCGAGATCGCTATTGCGATCTGGGAACCTTGCGACATCAGGAATATGGAGTCGGCGACTTCCACCGATCCTTCAGGATTGGGGACGGCATCAATGCGGAGGCCATCACGGCCATCTACAGCAACGGTGTATTGGAAGTGAACCTTCCAAAGGCCGAGGCAGTAGTGCCGCGGAAGATCGATATCCGCACTCAGTGAGACCCCACATGGCTGGCCCTCGCTTCGAGGGGCAGCGTCTCCCCACCTCCTTCCCCGCTTCGCGGGACCTGGCATGAACCGGGTCCCGCGTTGCTGTTGGTGGGCGACGGCAGCGAGACATGGCGTTAGCATTGCCGGATTGAGGAGCACAACGACATGAGCCAGACGACTGCCGAGGCCACACCATCCCAGATCCGCGAGGTCCTTCGTCAGGGCAGGGGACTGCTGCTGTTTGAGGGGATCGTGTGTCTTCTCGGAGGATTCGGAGCAATCATGTTCCCAGTGCTCGCAAGCGAGGGGCTCGAGCTCTTTCTGGGCGTTGTGGCCATTCTGCTTTCGATCCTTGGGTTTGTCCGCTGCTTTGCCGGGGGGGCCGAACACATCGGATCAACGTTGGCCTTTGCGATACTCATCGGCGCTATCGGTGTACTGCTGCTCGTGTGGCCCTTCGAGGGTCTGGAAGCGATCACCCTGCTCTTGGCTGCAGGGTCGATGATCCGTGGCATCTCGGATGTCAGCGGATTCCCGGCGCGATCTGTGACATCGCCGGGGCTTCAGGTCATCAGCGGGATTGCTGGAATCGTCGTCGCGGTCCTCTTGATCCTTTGGTATCCCTCAGATGCGATGTGGGCACCAGGCCTGCTGTTTGGCATCCAACTCATCTTCTTTGGGATGATGTTGCTGTCGCTTTGGAATGCAATCAGTGGCCCAGAGGCGAACCCGCCAAACACGGAAGTGGGCGCATAGCGAGGCGTCGCTCTTGAGTTGCCCAGAGCGGATGGCATAGCCCATCGGTCTCGCTGATCTGCTCGCGCTCAACTGGCGAGCCGGCGATCGTCGAACGCGCTTCGAATCTCGGCAAGCGCACGCTGCTCAATCTGCCGGACCCGTTCCCTCGTAAGACCGACACTTCTTCCAGTCTCCTTGAGTGTTCGGGGCGGTGCGCCGTCAAGCCCAAACCGCAGGCACATGACCTTGGCATCAAGGACGTCCATTTTCAGAAGCAAGGTACGCACCTTCTCATAGTCGTCCCGCTGCTCGGCACGACGCTCGGCGTCGCACGTGGGATCGTCGGGGTGCATGTCAACCGGTGCAGGCCCTTCCAGAGGCGTGGCTTGGCCGGAGGAAACGCTTCGTGTGGCAGCCATGGTGCGATGGATGAGATCAAGTTTGCACTTTGGAACGCTCATCGCTTTGGCCATTTCGGTCGGCGTTGGTGCTCTGCCGAGTTCATCCTGGAGCGTGAGCAGAGTCTCCGCCCACCGAGCCATCCGATGCCGCATGTATGTGGGAACGTGCATCGGATGCCCTGCATCCTCAACCAACTGCTTGACCGTCTTACGGATCCACCATGTCGCGTAGGTTGAGAATCGGTGTCCCAGTGCGGGATCGAACCTCTCAACGGCGCGAATGAGCCCGACATTTCCTTCGTTGATCAAGTCGGCCAGCGGAACGCCGCGGGAGGCATACCGCTTTGCGATACTGACAACGAGTCGGAGGTTGGCTTGGATCATCTTTGACTTTGCGTCACCGCAGGAGTCATTGATCACTCGCCACGCAAGCTGTCGTTCTTCGAGCGGATCCAGCAAGTCCACGCGGGCGATGTCCCGGAAGTACGTATCGAGATCGGATGTGATGAGTGTGCTCATGGGTGTCTTGGGGCTGGCAGTGAAAGCCAGCGATCCACCTACGCCCAATGTCACACCTGTGGTTCGCCAAAAAACAAAGTCGTTTCAGGTAGCGAACTGAGGGGCTGTATAACCCGTATGTTTGGAGGGCAGTTGAAAGAATGCAGGCCCTGCGGGCCTTGTCACTCGGCGAGTTTTGGGGTCTGCCCCGAACGCCTCTCGATATTGCCCAGAAAGAGCTCAGCGAGGGCTTCGTAAATCGATGTCGTGCACACAAGCGATGAGCACTCATAGGCAATGATTGCGGCCAACATGAGCGGTATCGTTACGAATCGAGCGTCGGTCATTTCAATCATGATGACGAAGACCGTGATTGGACTCTGCACGACTCCGGCGAAATACGCAACCATGAAGAGCATGATCACAAACTGTGGTCTGATGCCGTGGAAGGTGTCATGGAAGAGATCGGCGAAGAGATCTCCGAGTCCAGCTCCGACCGAAAGGCTTGGATCAAAGAGGCCGCCGGGGATGCCACTGATCAAACTGAAGAAGGAGCCTGTCGCCTTTGCTGGCGCGTACCACCAGGGCGAGGGCCCAGGAACAACCCAGTCGTCGTAGAACTTCCGTTCGTTCGGATTCGCCAGCGTTCGATAGGCCTGTTCCAGCTCCAACGCGGACTCAAGCGGTTCGCCTGTCCGTCCCAGCAGCGTTTGGGCATGGGCCAGTTTGGCGTATGCCTGATGGACTTCGTCGAGAGACGCCTGCTGGGTGATGCCGAGCGTCGCGTAGTAGTCGGTATCGCGGTACATGAGAATCGCCCGAGCTTGCGGGTAACCGCTGCCATAACTCTGCCCGTCAGACAGCAACCCGGTGATGGCCAGTGCGATTCCCAGCCCGGCTGCGGTCAGCCACTTGTGGCGAGCGAGGCCCCGCGTCACTTTGGGGGTGCCCCACACCACCGCTCGGGCGAACAGGCCTCCGAGAAAACCACCAATGACCGCGATGACGATGATCGCCAGCCAATGCATGGCATCAAATCCGAACGCATGCGAGACCTGTCCATAGAACAGGTAGTCCCATCCGAGGCTGGCAATGACAACCGCTGAGGCGATCAACACCGTGCGGACGATGGTGCTGGCGTTGTCCTTTTCAAATGAACGGCCAATCTCCTCGAAGGCGAAGATCATTCCCGCGATCGGTGCATTGAATGCCGCTGCAATGCCAGCCCCGCCACCTGCAAGAATGAGCCCTCGCTGCACAAGGTGCTCTGGGAACCGGCGGACCTTGGTTGCGAGATACATCAGGCAGGCTCCGACATGAACTGACGGGCCCTCGCGCCCGATCGTCATGCCTCCGAACAGCCCGATCGTGAGAAGTAGCATTTTCCCCAAGGCGATGCGGATAGACAGCATGTATCGCCGAAATGGGCTGTCCTTCACCTTGAGGCATGCGATTGCCTGCGGAATGCCCGTTCCTTCCGTGCCAGGGAAATAGCGGTCCCGAAGCCACAGAATGAGGACCATCGCAAGGACAATCCAAGCTGCTGCAAGCCAGATTCCGGTGCCCCCCGGAAGCGAAATGCCCCAGAGGGTCTCCAACTGATTGAGCCGGAGGAACATGTCCGATCCGAATATGTCCGCCTGCCTGAAGTACAGGGCTATGGCCCCGGTCAATGCGGCAGCGAGGGCCAGCACCAGCTGGGTCACGAACGCTCTCTTGGAGAAGAACCGCGTTTTCCAAGTCTCAGCGGGGGCGGTCCCGGTGGGACAGGCGTGGTTGTCAGGGGTGTGTGGCATGTGATCTGAGGAGGAACTCTACCCAATCGACGCTTTTTTGCTCAGGAGTTGAAAGGGTGCGTGGGGAAAGGCGTTGTCCGTGCTGGATGCGACGAACGCGTCCCCGAACTCACTCTCTCCTCTCTCTCCGACTGGACGGCCCCGAAATGGGGCCGTCCAGTTGTTTGTGCGGCAGCCGGGATTCGGTGTGGGAGTGGGGGCCGTGCTCGGTCCAGACGATGGAATCATGATGTTTTTGAGGGCTGATGAAAGGAATGTCCCCCGCGGGCGTTGTCCCGGTTGGATGCGGAACAACGCAATCCACCTCAACTTGCCTCTCCTCTCTCTCCGACTGGACGGCCCCACGTGTGGGGCCGTCCAGTTGTTTGCGCACGCCTGACTCAGCCGTCAGCGGCTGCCTTGATTGCTTGCGAGTCAGCGTGATATGAGCTTCTGACCAGCGGTCCGGACTCGACCCACCGGAAGCCCATTTGGAGCCCGGCCACTTTCCATGCCTCGAACGTCTCCGGGGTGATCCACCGATCGACGGGGAGATGGTTTCGCGTTGGCTGCAAGTACTGGCCAATGGTGAGGATGTCAGTTTCAGCGATCCGTCTGATGTCTTCCATTGTTGCCAGAACCTCATCGTCGCGTTCACCAATGCCAACCATCAGGCTTGTCTTGGACGTCAGGCCAGCTTGCTTGATTTGCGAGAGAACCCTGATGGAGCGGTGATAGTCGGCTTGGGGGCGGACCGCCGGGTGCATCCGCTGAACCGTTTCCACGTTGTGGGCCAGAATATCCGGGGCCGAGTCAATGACGATCTGTATGTCCTTTTCATCGCCCTGGAAATCTCCAACGAGCGTTTCGATTGACATTTCTGGGCACGCAGCCCGCGTTCGGGTCACGGTTTCGGCCCAGGTGGCGGCCCCTCCGTCTGTGAGATCATCCCGGTCAACGGAGGTCACGACAACGTGCCTCAGCCCTGCCCCCTCGAGCATTGAGGCAACCCGGCGGGGCTCGTCCAGATCCGTGACCGGCGGACGTCCGGTCTTGACATTGCAAAAACCACAAGCTCGGGTGCAGGTGTCGCCAAGAATCATGATTGTGGCGACCCCCCGATCCCAGCACTCACCGATGTTTGGACACGAGGCCTCCTGGCAGACCGTGTGAAGGCCAAGGCCATGAAGCCGTTTCTTGAGAGCCACATACGACGCTCCGCCCGGGGCTCGGGCCCGGATCCATGATGGCTTTCGTGGCAGCGCCAGCGTTGACTTCTGGTCGTTTGAGAGCACCATGCCGCTGAGGCTGACAACGGCCTCACTCGCCTTGATGCGGGCGGTATCGCCTCCAAGCGGGCGGGGGTGACGATCTGGGGAAACGCTGGATTCTGCCATTCCCGCCCATGGTATCTCAGCGGTGGTGGAGTTCCCGGCTGTCGGTGGCACTTGAGGGTTCAGGGGATGAGCCGAACGACAGAAACGGGGGCGAATTGTGGGCCCTCCCTGCGATCCAGATCCATCCAGAATCCGCGAAATCACGCTTCAATCCGCGATTGATGTTGAACAACTGCGAGGTTCAGAGTCGATGATTGGAGGCCCGGCAACGTGTTTGTCGGGTACAGTTGCCCGTCCAGAGACCCCTGTGGGGACCGTGTGGAGAGCCATGGCGTGAGCAAAAGCTTGGACGGTTTGACAGCCTGCAGGGAAGTGCCTGCCAGGTGGATGTTTGCGCTGCTCGCTGCTGGTGTGCTGTGTGCCGGCGGGTGCGAGGTCAACAGTTTCTTCGATCCGTCCAAGACGGGCTACTTTGGATCGTCGCCGGTCACGATGCCGGTGCTCGATCGAATCGCCGCCATTGAGCCGAGCGCTGACCTGTGGGGCCAGACAACACACGTGACGGCAGAGGATCTCATGCCGAGCGATCTGGCCTACCGGCTTCATCCCGGCGACATTCTTGAATTGCAGATTTATGAACTGTATACGCCCGGGCAATTCTTTCCGGTCACGCTGCGGGTTGATCAGGCCGGTGCCATCCATGTGCCCGACGTGGGCGCTCTTTCCGCGGCGGGGCTGACGTTGCCAGAACTGCAGCAAGAGCTGGTGCACGCGCTCTCAAAGCAGGTCATGAAGAATCCTACCGTCACCGTCAATCTGGTGGATGGTGGTGCGCTGACGTACATCATTCACGGACATGTCAATCAGCCCGGCCGGTTCACGCTTCAGGATCCGACGCTGAGACTGCTTGACGCGCTGACAATGGCCGGAGGGGTGCCGCTCTCGACCCGGCGTATTTATGTTGTCCGGCAGGTGGCTGTTGCCCCCCATCTCCAGGCGACGTGGACCACAAGCTCGGCGTCTTCCAAGCCTGCGCAAACGCATTCGACCAAAGCGCCTCCGGTCGATATCGAGTCGCTGATTGATCAACTGAAGGATGAAGGGACTGGCGGTTCTCCGCCGCCCAGCCCTGGCGCCTGGGCTTCAACGGGGGACCCCCCGATCGATGTTGAGGATGTGTCTCCCTCTCATGTCACGCTGCCTCACGTCGAAGCAGGCGAGGAGACGTCAGCGGCCGAAGGCCATGAACCGTTCCTGTACCTCCCGGAGAAGAAACAGTGGGTCCGGGCTCGGCACGCAGCGGACAGTAGTTCCACAAGCAATGCCGAACATGATCCCGCGAGTGCGGATCTGGTTGTTGAACGCGTCATTGAAGTTCCATACCAGCGGCTATCCCACGGAGACACGAGCCTCAATCTCATCATCCGACCTGGCGATCAACTGTATGTGGACGGCCCGCCGGTCGGGTATGTCTATGTCAGCGGTGAGGTCCAGGCTCCCAACGCCTATCCACTGCCTTCGGCAGATCCGCTGACACTCAGCCGGCTCATTGCGATGGCTGGCGGCTTGGGCGCGTTGGCGATTCCAGATCGCGTCGATTTGGTTCGTCAGGTTGATGAGGGTCGTGAGGCGACCATCCGGCTCGATTTGGGGGCAATTCGTCGACGAACCGAACCGGACATCGTCATCAAGCCCAATGATCATGTGCTGGTCGGTACCAACTGGTTCGCCTACCCCCTGGCAGTCATCAGAAACGGACTTCGGATGAACTATGGATTCGGATTCCTGCTTGATCGAAACTTCGGCAACGATGTGTTTGGGCCACCGCCCACGAATTTCCGTTGAGGTCACGGCGAATTCGGTGCACGACCTGTTCCCATCTGCAATGACCACATGACCAATCCCACTGCCATTCCGAATGACCCGGGGCGGATCTACAGTCCGTCATCGGCCGCGATTGCGCTAGCGACAGCGACTGTCCTGATCATCTTTACGTGGATGTTCTGGTCGTTCCTGTTGAGGCAGGTTCGATTTGCGATCGAGTTTCAGGCCGACTGGGGACACACACTGGTGATCCCATTCATTGCGGGGTGGTTCGTCTGGCTCAACCGCGATCGCATTCTGGCATCACCTCTCAGGCCGAGTTTGACGGGTCTCATCTTTGTTCTGGTGGGTGTGTGTTGGTTCAGTGTGGCATCGATTGGCCCCGTCCTGTTTCGCCATCACAACCTGATGGGTATGGGCGTTGGACTCACAATCTTCGGGCTCGTCCTGGCCCTGTGTGGCTGGCGAGCAATGAAGTGGATGTGGTTTCCGGTGCTCTATCTGATCGTGTTCAGCCAGACCGTTTCAGATCGGTTTCTTGAGATCGTGACGTTTCAACTGCAGGGAATTGCGACGGTCGGTGCTGAGATCGGCTTGTCACTATTGGGCTACGACGTATCTCGAGAAGGCCATGTCATCGATATCTATCACGAAGGACGCCTTGTTCCTCTCAACATTGCCGAAGCGTGTTCCGGCATGCGGATGTTGGTGGCATTTCTTGCCCTTGGTGTTGCGATGGCATATCGAGGTCTCGATACGTTCTGGCAACGCGTGGTACTGGTTCTCATGGCGGTTCCGACGGCGATCTTTGTCAACATTCTGCGCGTGATGACGCTTGGAATTCTTTCGACGATGGACAGCAATTTTGCTTCGGGCGACTTCCACTCGATGGTTGGCCTGTTGTGGTTGGTGCCGGCGTTCTTCATCTACCTCGGAATCATGTGGGTGCTGAAGCTTCTTGTGTTGGATGGTGATGAGCCGGATGCGGAATCGTCTCCCTCGGCGCCGCGGACACTTCGCTTTGATAGACGAATCGTTGGTGTGTTTGTGGCGTGCGTTGCGCTCCTCGCCGTTGCAAAGGTAGGCTTCAGCTACGGAGCCGAGGCGCTGCAGGTCCACCTTCAGTCGCAGCCGGTACCACTTCGCAGATCACTTTCTTTGATACCGTCGTCGCTTGGGTCATATCAATCGGTGCTTGATTCGCAGTATGACGCCGCGACCCTGGAACAACTGGGCACAAACAGCTATATCTCCAGGGTCTATGTCGATCAACTTGGCAGCACTCAGCGGCCGCTGCAGTTCCATGTTGCCTATTACACAGATCAGATCGACGCGGTTCCCCACGTTCCGGACCGGTGCATGACTGCGAGTGGCATGGTGCAACGATCTGCAGATCCCGAAAACGTTCCGCTTCCTGGGTTCGGCGAGTCATGGGAAGGCGATGGGTCGCATGAACTCGATGGACAGCCCTACCCGCTGGCGAAACGCGTTGATGTGGCGACCGGTGAGGAAGTTGTGGTTCGAATGCCAGTTGGAGATCGGCTGGTTCGTCATATGGAATTCCAGGATCCAAGGCATCCTGAACGAAGGGTCCATGCCGGGTATTTCTTTGTCGCAAACGGCCGATGGAAAGCGACGCCATCGGGCGTGAAGATGGCGGCATTCACCGGAGGGGACCAACACGCGTACTACTGCAAGGTGCAGGTTGTCGCAAATGGCGACGCGGGGTTTGACCGAGATGCGTTCTTCTCGGAGATCGGCCCCTTTCTCTCACAGACACTTCCTGAAGTCATGCGGTCGCTTCCCGATTGGAGCGAAGTGACCGGCAGCTCGGAGACCGATTGATATGGCTACCAAGTCAAAGAAGAAGCACAGCAACCGAAAGGGCAAGAAGAAGCTCAACACGCGGTTGCTTGCCATTGTCGGGCTTGTCATCATGATGGTGGGCGGGGTTGGCGCGGGCCTGGTGTATCTCAAAATCAAGGGAAGCGTCGGCCGAAACCTGGCTGTCGGGCGGGCTCTTCTTGAGGAGGGGAAGCATGAGAAGGCACTTCGAGCGGTCGGCAAGGCTCTCTACCGTGAGACGGGCAATCAGGATGCGCACAACCTGCGGATAGAGATTTACGAGGACATGGTCCCGGAGACACCGGAACGAGCCCGCACGCTGTATCGAGACTACGTCGTGGCGCTTGCGCAGCACTCGCAATTCACTCAGGGCAGTGAGGAACTCGCTCTTCGGTCTCTGGAGGAGTGTTGGCTCGCAGCGATGGGCACTGACAGTGAGGCTTACTGGTCGATACTGGAGTCGCAGTCGGAGGAGCAGCGAAAACGCTTTGAACCAGGTACACCGGTGTACAGCCGGGCCACCATGTTGTTAGGCCTTGCCCGTATGCGGCTTGGGCAAGCGAATTTCCTCGGCGATGTGGACGCCACCGGGCACGTTCGCTTTCCCGGGGAAGCTGAATTGACTGAGTACGTGGAGCTGGAGCCGGAGAGTGACAGCGGTCTGGCGAGATTGGCATTTGGTCGGATGGCAGTTGCGAGGCGGCTGGGGTTGGAAGGTCGGGTGCAGCAGGAAGCGCAGAATCTCGCGATGGCTCAGGCTACTTATGACGAAGCTGTCGCAAAGAACCCGACGGGCATCGAGACGCTGCTTGCTGTTGTTCGCCACCTCTACGTCCACGAGCTTGTTTCGGAATTGCGTGGCTCAATGGATGCCGAGAGTCTCGGTTCCAAACTCGATGAGTTGAACGAACAGCTTGAGAAAGCTGAGAACCGCATTGCAACAGGCGTGGACGCGGAGCGGCATCAAGTTCTGGAGTTGGCTCGCTATCTGTCGCTGATTGACTTGGCGAAAGGCCACCAACGGGCTGCCGATGTTTTTCGGTCCTGGCTGAAGCAGAACCCGGACGACCTCAACGCCAAAGTCCTGCTGGCAAATGAGCTGATGGAGTTGGAGGATTTTGAAGGGGCGGATGCCATGTTGGTCGAGGTTCTGGGCCAACCATCACTACCGGTTTCCGTGGCGTCCCAGCGGCAGCAGAATGACCGGCTTGCAGCAGCGATGACCCGGTTTGAGATCAATGAGCGGCAGCGGGCAGATGAAAACACCGCAGAAATCGCCGCGCGAGCACATGAGCTTCGAAATCTGGTTCAGGACCTGACTGGCGGCGCATCCGACCACCCGCTTGTGTACGTATTGGACGGGAGGATTGCGCACGCTGAACGGAAGTATGCATCAGCCGTCAAGGCATTTGAACGTGCTATAGATTTCGGCGCCGTTCTCAATGCCGAGGCACTTCGACAAAGCGCCGATTCGCTTGAGCAGATCGGACAGGCCGGGCTCGCGGCGCAACGGCTTGAACAGGCGGTGAAGAGCGAGCCCCGGAGTATTCGGAATCGGATGCTGCTCGCTCAGCTCCACGCGAGAATGCGAGAGCCGGAAGCAGCACTCGAAGTCCTTGCCACGATACCGAACAATGTGCGCGATCAGAATCCTGAGATTGCGAGGCTCGAGGAGACGCTTCGACTGTCATCGCTTGCCCCAGCCGATCGTGCGGCCAACGTCGGATCGTTGGATGACGAGGTACTTCAGGCAATTGCCGAAGCGGATCGACTCGATGCTGCAGGGCAGCTCTCCCAAGCCTTGGACCTTTTGAAAGGACAGCTTGAAACCAATCCCGAGGATGTTCGGCTTCTGGTTGCGATGGCCCAGGTCGAGTCCCGCCTGGGCAATGTGGATTCCGCCAGTTCGTATATCGAGCGAGCAGTGGAATTGCAGCCGAGTAACGAGCGGTTGCGGCAAATGGCGTTGGCACTGGCCAACACCGATCCTGTGGAGATGGCCAAGGCGGCCATCGCCGAGCAGTACCCGGAGGGCGACAACCGCGACATCGCATTGTTCGTCAACCTGCAAGTCATCGCACGCCGTAATCAGAATCAAAGCGAATCGCTTGCTGAGTCGGATCCGGAACGCTCAAAGGAACTCTTGGATGTTGCCAAGCGCGCGAGGGAGGCCGCCGCCCCGTTCGAGCAGCTCACGTTGAGTTCGGTTCAATCCAATAGCGATGCTTTTGCGTATCAGTTTGAGAAGCTGCTTGCGGCCAAGGACTTCGCTCAGGCAGAGGCGCTGCTTCCCGCAGCACGCGAAGAAGACTTTGACTCAGCGGGAGGGAATCTTGCCGAGGCTCGCCTGCTGCTGGAGAAGGGAATCTCGGCTGAACCCGGAAGCTCAAGCCGGACCCAACTGTTGACTCGGGCAGCGGCAGCAGCGCGGCGCGCAACGGAGGTGGCTCCGTGGCGCAATATGACGTGGGAAACACTGGCTCAGGCGATGGCCGAGGCGGGAGAATTGGAGGAGGCGCGACTTGCGTATGAAGAGCTGGTTCAGCGAAATCCCGGCGACGTGACGGCCATCAGCAGGCTCGCGCAATTGAATCTCCAAGAGGGTGGCGACCCTTCGCGGGCAGTCGCTATTCTCGCCGATGCTGCGCGAAGATCACCGGGTAACAGAAACCTGCGTGAGTCGTGGCTGCAGTTGGAAGCAGCCCATGGATCGCCTGGTCTGGCGCTTCGAGAGCGGCTTCTGGATTGGAAGCGCAATCCAGACGATCGAAATGCTGCAATCTGGTACGCGGGCATGCTGGCGGCTTTGCCGGTGGAGTATTCATACGATCTTGACAACGCTGGCAATCCTCGAATCTCGGGTCGTCAGTGGCTGGGTATGTCCGGGCAGGAACAAGCCGAAGTTCTTCGCCGCCTGAAAGACTCGTGGCTGGTTCAAATCAGTAACATCGCAGAGCAGCTCGCAGCCGACCCTGACTCGAACTTGCGGGAGGCCATACAACACGCCACGATTCTTCGCGAAGTCGGAAAGCGCGACGAGATGATGAAGGTGTTGACGGCCTACCTGGCAACGCAACGCGATTCTGATGACATCCTCTCGCAAGTTGTCCAAGCGGGGCGATTCCTTTTGAACTCCGATCGGTTCTGGGAAGCTCAAACGCTGCTGGAGGGATATCGGGATATTCAGAATCCGAAGAGGCTGGAGATTGACGGCGTTCTTGCCGACCTTCTCCACCGAGGTGGTCTCTGCGAAAAGGCTTTGCCATATCTGACCAACGTGTCGAAAGTCACCGGCAACATTGCACATCGGATGCGCGAGGTGGATTGCCTGCTTCAGCTTCACCGATTGGATGAGGCTGAGGCGGCGATTCAGTCTCTGCTCAAGGAGCATCCGGACGAGTACCAGCTGGCGTTGTTGGAGGCTGGCTTGCACAGCAACCGTGGATCCATTGCTGAAGCGGCAGGTGATACCTCGAAGGCGCTTGCTGCTCGGGATGCTTTCCGTGCTGCGCTGGAGCGAGCATCGGCTCTGGACCCATCGCGCCCGGCGCCCTATGTAGAGCTTGTTGAGAGCCTGGTTCTTGAGTACCGCCGCACGCTGGACCGCACGAAGCTTGAGGAGGCAATGCGATATCTGGATGCAGCTGCAGATATTGGGGAGGCGTCTGAACAGTTGGCACTTCGCCGAGCAGACGTCAACGAAGCCTTGGGCGATCCGCGGCGAGCCGTTTTGGATCTGGAGCAGTTCCTCCGCCGCTCACCTGACGCCCGAAGCGTCCGGAGCAGACTTGCGAGTGCGTACGTGACGGCCGGGACTCCCAGCCGGGCAATCGACACACTGCAGCAGGCCATTGCCATGGAGCCTCGGGATCCGTATTGGCATGGATTGCTTGGCGATCACCACCGGCGATCTGGCTCCGATCTGGCAGCAGCGACACGCGGCTATATTGAGGCATGGAGACTGGAGCCAACGCGGCGGCGCCTGACGGCGTTGGCCGATGCGACTGTGACCCCCGATCCGTGGGACTACGAGGCGTATCTGGATGCGGCCCGCAGCCATCCAGATCAGCTCTCTACAGACCCTCGAGCAACAGGCCTGTTGGCTCGGGCCGAGCATGGACTTGGCCTGGAGTCACGATCGCAGGAGACTTTGCGTGAGGCATATCAGCAGTACGCCCTCGCGATCGCGGCTGGCAAGCTGCCTCAGGAGTTCATGCAAAGTTGGTATCAGGACCTCTATGTGCTGTACCCAGACGGCGATCTCGAGCCTGCCATTGCCATGGTGGATCGGGTGACAGGTGGCGAGCCGACGCTGTGGGATCGGCGTGGCCTGGCCCAGTTCTACGCCTTACGCGGGGGCGAGCATCTTCCCGCCGCCATCGAGCTGCAGCGGGCCGTTGTAGCGGAGGAGGATGGTGAGAATGTACATGCAGACCTGCGAGCGCTGGGCGGCATGCAGTTGAATGCCGGCTTGAATACGGATGCGGAAGAGACGTTTCGTACGCTCGTCGAGTTGCAGCCAGATGACCCGATCGCTCTGAACAATTTTGCGTACCTGCTCGCGACAGTCGGCAATGACCCCGCCGCGGCGGAGCCATATGCGCTTCGCGCTGTAGCGCTGGCTCCTCGGCAGGGGGTGATTCTCGACACGGTGACGACGATTCAACGGGCGCTGGGAAAGCACGAGGCGGCGCTCTCGAGTTGCCTCGCCAGACTTGCAGTGGAGCCCAATGATCCTGAACTCCTGCTGCGAATAGCGTCCATTCTTGCTGAGGATCTGGGGCGAGCTCCGGATGCGCTGCCGTATGCGAATCATGCACTGTCATTGGACCCCCGAGGCGCTCAATCACTTGACTCAGCCGGGTGGGTTGCATGGCAGGCTGGTGAACAGGCGAAAGGACGTGATTTGGTGGGCCAGTCGCTCAGGCGGCAGCCGACAGCCATGGCCCACCTTCATATGGCACAAATACTTCGCGGCGATGGCGATCGGAGCGGTGCCCGGGATCATCTCCAGCAGGCTGAGCATTTGGCAAATGATGATTCTGTCAAGGAAAGGATCCGCGTTGTCAGGGCCGGTCTTGACGGGGAGGGTTGAGCCATGGGACAGTCTGCGCCGATGAGAGTCATTCCATGAGCACGCCACACAGTCCAAGCCGCGGCAGGCAATCTGCGCCCACCCTTCGTCGCCCGACAATTGATCCGGTACGTGTGCTTCGGCAGCACATCGTCGGTCTGTTGGCGTCGATCATCATCGGGGCCATTCTTGGGGCTGCCGCTTTCTTGCTGTTTGGTCGGCTGTACCCGTTGTACACGTCGGAGATCCTCTTCGAAGTTCGGCCGGGCCTCGCTGAGTCGACAGAGATTGGTACTGCCGAGGCGCTTGACGATGACGAAGTTGAACGAATCGGCCGAACGCAGGTTCAACTTTTGATGCAGCGGGACGTGCTTGTTCGGGCGGTTGAGAACCCGCAGGTTCGTGACACCAACTGGATGAAGACCTGGTTCTTTGACGAGCAGACACAGCAGCCCCTCGTCGCGCAGGCCGTCGATGATCTTGAGGACTATCTGAAGACGCCGGTACTTCGAGGCACGAATCTGTTTGCCATTCGTTGGTCGTGGCATGTCGCAACAGACGTGCCGAAGGTGCTCAATGCGATTGCAGCCTCATACACCAGGAAGATCAAGCAGCTTGACGATCAACAGTTCAGTTCAAACGAGAAGCTGTTTGACGATCAGCTGCGATTTGTGCAGATGAGCCTTCAGGACATCAGCGATGACATCCACTCATTCATCGTTGCGAAGGGCATCACCACACTGGATGACCCGAGGTATTCACAGGCTGCGATCGAAGTTGAAACGCTCTCCAAAAACCTCGCCATGCTGCAGGAGCAGATGATTTCCTCTGACACGCAGTATCAACAGACTGCGCTCAAGCTTGAGGGGACCGTCGAGCCTTCACATGAAGACATCGTAGAAGCGGAGCAGGACCCCACAATCGTGCAGCAGCTCAACCGGCTGGAAATACTCCGATCAGAGGAGCGGTCGCTTCGAGAGCAGTACAACGAGGAAACATCACAGGTCCGACATATCGAGCGCCAGGTTCGCAGTACGTCAGAGCAGATCCGTGTGAAGAAGGATGAGATACTCCATCGCAACCTCAACGCGCGACTCAAGACGCTTGCCAGCGAGCGTGAACGTCTCACGCAAGTCATGGACCGCATTGACAAGGAGCTGGAGGCGAAAGACTCGTTACTGCGCGACTTGGCTGCTGATACATCTCGTTATCAGGCGATGAAAACGCAACAGGAGAACTATGAGAAGCAGCGTGATGATGCGCAGCAGTTGCTCAATGCAATTCGATTGATGAAGCTTCGATCCGATGCAAGCCGCGTCCGCCAGGTTGGCCCGGCTGACCTGCCCCGCGAACCGAGCTTTCCTCGTATCGAGTACGTGCTACCGGGCGGGGTCATCGTCTGCTTCGGCCTCTTCCTTAGTTGGATCTTCCTACGCGAGATTATGGAGCAGCGTGTGCGTTCGCTGGCGGATCTGGCCGTGATTCCAGGAGTTGATGTGCTTGGCGCCATCGCGGATATCGACGATGACCCGACCGAACCTGAGGATGCGGAACTGATTCTTCGAGAAGAACCCGATAGCGTGACCGCCGAGTCCTGCCGCCAGGTTGCTGCAACCGTGCAGCGGACAATGGCGCGGCATGGCCATTCAAGCCTGATGGTTGCCGGAGGCATGCCGGGTGCTGGGACGACGACCGTGGTGGGCAATCTTGCGTGCGCATTCATGGCCGCTGGCCACTCAGTGTGTGTCATCGACGGCAATTTCAGGCGGCCGCGTCTCGCGAAGACCTTTGGATTGGACAACGATCTGCGTGGCCTTGGCGATGCCTTGGCGGACCTTGGATCACTTGACTCGTGTGTGCACAAATCCGCCTCGGGTGTCCATGTGATACCGGCAGGCAGTGAGGCGAGCCGGTTGGTGGAGCGGTTGGGCGACGAGCGATTCGGTGCTGTGATGGCTGCACTTCGGAATCGCTTTGATTACCTGTTTGTTGACGTTCCTCCGGCGGTTGCCGCGACGGATGCGATCCATGTTGCTGACCGGTGCGATGCATCAGCGATCGTCATTCGGGCGGGGATTGAGCAGCGGGGGCTCGTTGCTCGAATAGTGCGAGAATTGTCAGAAGCGTCTGCGAACTTCCTGGGTGCGGTTCTCAATCGTCCGAGACAATCGGTTGGTGGTTACTTCCAGCGGAATTATGAGATGATGGCGACGTACGGTCAGGCCGAGGACGATCAGGACGACACCTGAGTTCGACGGGGTGAATGGAGCGTGGTTCGATGGCCGCACCGAGGTGTGTCTTGGTCACCGGGGGAGCTGGATTCATTGGCAGCCACCTTGTGCGGGTGCTACTTGACCGTGGCGACAATGTCGTCGTTGTCGATGACCTGTCAACCGGTCGAATCGAGAACCTGGCGGGGCTTCCGGAGAGTCGAGTTGAGTTTCGCGAGGGCACGGTGGCCGAGCATCTCGCAGGCTGTCTGCGTGAACTGGAGCTGGATTGCATCTTCCATCTGGCTGCTGCGGTAGGCGTCAAACTTGTGGTTGAGTCACCGATCAAGTGCATTGAGACCAATGTGCACGAGACATCGGTTGTGCTGCGTACCGCCCATGCCCATCGGTGCAGGATTCTGTTGGCATCGACATCCGAGGTCTATGGCAAGTCTGATCGCGTACCTTTCGCCGAAGGTGATGATGTGGCATACGGCTCGACGGCCGAACCACGCTGGTCGTATGCGTACTCAAAGGCCATTGATGAGCATCTTGGGTTGGCATGGCATCGTGATGAGGGACTTAGGGTCGTTGTGGCGAGATTCTTCAACACCGTGGGACCCCGCCAGCGGGGCCGCTGGGGAATGGTGCTGCCGCGATTCATCACCGCCGCCCTTCGCGGTGAGCCGCTTCGAGTTCATGGCGATGGCTTCCAAGAGCGGTGCTTTGTAGACGTTCGAGATGTGGCACCGTTGCTTCCTCAGTTGCTCGATGCGGAAGAAGCTTCAGGGCAGGTTGTGAATGTCGGGCACGACGAGACGATCTCCATCAAGGGGCTTGCCGAGCGAGTCGTGGCTGTACTGGGCAGCAAATCGACGATAGAGATGGTGGACATCGCGGATGACTACGGTCGGGAGATCGAAGATCTCCGGCGGCGAATGCCAGACCTTACACGTCTTCGCGGGTGGACCGGCTTTGTGCCGTCGATCGAGCTTGACCAGACGATTGTGGACACTGCCGACGAGATTCGATCGAGGTCATCCGAATGATTGCTTCTGTTGCGATCGGTGACTACAGCCTGTGGTCACTCTTGGCGCTGTTCTTGCCAGTGCTGATCGTGAGCTGGTTGGTGACGCTGGTGTGTACACCCCTCGTTCGGCTCCTGGCGATTCAGGGGGACATCATCGACCATCCAGATGAAACGAGAAAGCTCCACACCCGCCCAATCGCATATCTCGGTGGAGTCGCAGTCTGTATTGGATTACTGGCGGGCATCGGTGTGAGTTATGTCCTTGACGTTCCCCTGGCGTTGATGGAAGTGCCTGGTGCCATTGTCATCGGTATGGTTGTGATCATGGTGACCGGGGCTGGTGATGATGTGTGGGCATGGGACCCGCGATTCAAGGTCATGGGCCAGCTGGTGGCGGCAGCGGCGTTGTCGATGTCCGCGATTGGAACCCAGACCGCTGGCGCGTTCATGGAGTATTACTTTGGATCGTGCGATCTCGTGATGAACGTGAGGTTGGGACTCATTCTCGCGGCTTTGGCACTGTGTCTCCTAGTCTGGTGGTTCGGCGCAGGTGAGTTGCTCAGATTCGCTCGCCAGTCGCGCGGGCTTGCAGTGGGTGCGTGTATAGCCGCGGTGCTTGTTCTTGTGGGATTTGACATCGTGATGGGGGTTCTTGAGGCTCCTGTCCGCACCATGTCGGTTGACGTGACGTATTGGTCCGGCGTGGTCATCGTGGCCGTGCTGGTACTCGGTGGCTGCAATTCGGCCAATCTCATAGATGGTCTCGATGGACTTCTGAGTGGAACGGCGGCCATTATGGGAGGCGGATTGCTCATCATCTCGCTGCTGATGGCGCTGCATCTGACTGATTCGAATCTGGAGACACTCTCAGAGGCAGCGGGCATCCCGGTGGAGCAGGGCGTTTCGCTCGCGGGTGCTCGAATTACGCTCTGCATGGCGCTCATCGGAGCCATGCTTGGCTTCCTCGCGTACAACTTCAACCCCGCGATCATCTTCCTTGGAGACGCCGGAAGCCTCTTGATCGGTTACTTCTGCATCGTCATTATCCTGACGCTCGGTGAACTCGGTCATACACACTTCGTGCTTGCCGGTTTGATCGTGTTCGGCCTTCCGATTGCGGACACGATTCTCGCGATCTTCAGGAGGAAGATGCAGGGGAAGAGCGCATCGGAGGCCGATGCCAATCACCTCCATCACATTCTGATGCGAGGCCTGGGAACAGTGAAGCAGGCGGTTCTTGGCATGTGGGCGATCGAGACCGTGTTTGCGGTGATCGGAGTGTCAATTGTCGCAGTGTCGATTGCTGGCGAGGCTCGGGTGATGGTGACCTACCTCATCTTCATCGCGCTCTTCGGTGGGTTTGCCGTGGCTGGAGTTGTCATGGGTCAGCGCGGGCTGCGAAGAGAGAAGGAATAGTGTGGCATATGAGTACGCGGATATGACCAGCGAGAAGCGGATCAGAGTTCTCTTTGTGTGCATGGGAAACATCTGCAGGAGTCCTATGGCCGAGGCGATCTTCAGACACCACGCAATCGACGCCGGGGTGCTTGAGCGGTTTGAGGTTGACTCGGCTGGAACAGGTGGGTGGCATGCGGGCGAGCCACCAGACAGTCGTATGTGCGAGACAGCCGAGGCCAAAGGGGTTGCCATGATTGGCCGAGCCCGGCAGATACACCGGTCTGATCTTGACGAGTTTGATTACATCCTCTGCATGGATTCTGACAATCTGAGCGGCGTGCGCGCCCTCGGGACGGGCAGCGCGAAGGTGGAACCAATGCTTGCATACCACCACTCGGACGATCACGATGACGTCCCGGACCCGTACTACGGCGGGGCCGACGGATTCAACGTCGTATTCGGCTTGCTCAACACGGCCTGTCGAGGTCTGCTGGAGTCATTGTGTTCCAAACACAAACTGGATCGATGAACGCTCTTCAGGAAGCGGCGCATTCATTGCGGCTTCCCGATGTAGTGTCGTCGACACCACTTGCGGGCGGCAGCATTCACGATGTGCAACTCGTTGAGCTGAAGGGTGGCGGTCGGGTTGTGTGCAAGATAGCGCACGGTGATTCGGGGCGGCGGATGCTGGATGCTGAGCAGCGTGGACTCAGGCTGCTTGCCGATCAATCAGCGGTGATGACGCCGGGTGTGAGAGGTGTTTGGCATCAGGACGCGTCCGCTGTTCTGATCCTTGATTACCTCGCACCCGGGACTAAACCCAGGTGGCATGATGCCGGCCGAGCGCTTGCGACCCTGCACCAACGGCGGGTCGGTGACCGTTACGGAAGTGAGCACGAGGTATGGCTGGGAACGACCTGTTTCCCTGGCGGATGGTCAGATGATTGGGCCGAGTGGATCGTTGAACACAGGCTGAGGCCTCTTCTCAAAGCCACCCGCGATGCGGGAATGATCGAGCACTCAGCGGCGAGGAAGCTGGAGGCAGCGATCGACGGTGTTGGGTCAAGGATCCCGCGCCATCCTCAGCCATCCTTGCTCCATGGGGATCTCTGGTCGGGGAACATTCACGTCACACGTGGTGGTCAGGTGGCCGTATTGGATCCCGCCTGCTTCGTCGGTGACGCGTGGATGGATCCTGCCATGACCCTTCTCTTTGGTGGCATCCCTGCGGCGTTTGTCGAGGCATGGAGGGACTGCCTTGGCGATCTGGATCAGGAAGCAGAGCGGATTGCCGTGGGGCAGGCCATGCACCTGCTCAATCACGTCCACATGTTCGGGGCGTCATACGTGCCTCGATTGATGACGGTTGTGTCAACGCTGATATGACCTACGCCAACCGGTTGGCCTCGGCGAATGCACCCATGAACTCGGCCAGGCGGCTGCAGCCCTCGACGGGAAATGCGTTGTAGATCGACGCTCGAATGCCACCAACGCTGCGATGTCCCTTCAGCGTCGACATGCCACGTTCCGTGGCCTCAGCAAGAAATGCTGCATCGAGCTCCGGGCTGGGAGTTGTGAAGGGGATATTCATCAGGCTGCGGGATCTGGCGTCGGCATGCGCGGTGTAAAAGCCGCCCGAACTATCGATTGAGTCATAGATCAGGCTGGCTTTGTGCCGATTCATTGACTCCATAGCTTCGAGTCCGCCGAGTTCCAGAATCCACTTGAACACAAGCCCGGCGCAGTACACCGAGAACACCGGGGGCGTGTTGTACCGAGAGCCCTTCTTGGCGTGAATGTCGTAGCGGAACATTGCCGGGAGATTCGTATTGGCTGTTGCGAGCAGGTCCTTGCGAATGATGACAAGCGTGACGCCAGCCGGTCCGATGTTCTTCTGAGCGCCGGCATAGGCCATGGCAAGTCGGGACCAATCGATGGGGCGGCTGAAGATGTCGCTACTCATGTCTGCGATGAGTGGTGCTGGGCACTCGGGAATGTCGCTCCACTGTGTCCCGTAGATCGTGTTATTCGTGCAGAAGTAGCCGTACGCGGCATCATCACTCCATGAGAGGTCGGACTCACGTGGAATGGAGCGATACTCGGAGTCTGCGCCAGACCAGACCACGTGTGCTGCGCCGATGGTCCTGGCGTCCTTGATCGCCTTGGCGGTCCATGAACCGGTATCGACGTAGTCTGCGATCCGGCCCTCGCCAAGGAAGTTCATGGGGATCATGCCGAACTGACCTGATGCGCCTCCCTGAAGAAACAGGATTTCAAAGTCATCCGGGATTCCCCCGACTTCTCGGCAATCCGCGACGGCTTCATCGAATATGCGGTCAATACTCGGGCCACGATGGCTGTGTTCGAGAACCCCGATGCCGGTGCCGTCAAGGTCAATCAAATCGCGGGCGGCCTGTTCCAATACACACTCTGGAAGCACAGCGGGCCCGGCGGAGAAGTTCAGTGTGTGGCGAGTCGACGAGACGGTTGGTGCGGTCATGGAAACGCTCCCGTGTGGGGAAGATGTCAGCGAGATCGAATAGACGCGGTGGAAGTTCCCAGCACATGCTCGTGCTGGGTGATCAGGGTGAGGTCCTCAGGCGAAATGGCGCCATCGACCTGAATCATCGCAACGGCAGCCTCGCCGCCTTCATAGATGACGTTCTCCATTTCCTCGACATTCTGTGCGCTTCGGCCAAGAACCTCAAAGACATGCGCAAGAACGCCCGGACGATTCAGGTGCCGCACGGTCAGAATGGTCGATGCGGCCGTGGCGGTTGCCATGTTCACGCAATTCAGGACTTCGCCTGCATCCATCCAGTGTCGAAGCACCCGGACGGCCTCGCCTGCGATCGCTTCCTGGGCCTGCGTTGTCGACGCGCCAACATGGTGGGTTCCATACACGCCAGGCAGATTGACGATGGGATCGCTGAAGACCTTCTCGCCCGATCCTGGCTCATTGGCATAGACATCGAGGCCAGCTCGGATGCCTTTGCTCTCAATGGCATCGCTGAGCGCGGATTCATCAACAATGCTGCCGCGCGTTGTGTTGACCAGAATAGCACCAGGCTTCATTGCTTCGCAGAAGTCGGCGTTCACCATGTGTTTCGTGTCCGTGGTCGCGGCCACATGAATCGTGATGACATCTGACATGCGAACGAGATTGAGCAAGTCTTCGCAGTACCCGACTCCAATTGCATTTGCGTGTGATTCGGTGAGGCTGCGGCTCCATGCAACGACCTTCATGCCGAAAGCCTCGCCACGAGAAGCGACTTCGCGGCCGATCTTCCCAAGGCCGATGACACCGAGTGTTCGGCCATGAAGGCCCGACGCCCTGGCGTATTCCTTCTTGTTCCAGGTTCCCTCGCGGAGTTCGGCAGACTGATCTGGAATGCGGCGATCACAAGAAAGAATGAGCCCCCACGCGAGCTCGGCAACAGCAATGGAATTCATACCAGGGCAGTTTGCGACGGCGATGCCTCGCGCAGAAGCGGCGGCGACGTCGATTGTGTCGTATCCGGCTCCGGCGCGAACAATGAGTCCGAGTTGATCGCCAGCTGCAATGACCGGCTCAGGAACCTTGGTACTTCGGACCACAAGAGCCTGTGGCTGCAGAGATCGAACAGTCTCGGCGAGCGCATCGCCGGACAGCGACGGATCGACGTGGACATCACACCCGGCATCTTTGAGCATATCGATGCCGGACTCATCGAATGCGTCCGCAATCAGAACGCGGGTGTCTCCAGAGTCGGCGTTGGTACGTGTGGATGGGTTGGCAAGGGTCTGAGCGGTCATGATGACTCCTGAGCATTGCAGGTTTCCGGGGATGGCGTGTGTGCCGAGTCGAGCGTATGGATAAAGAGCCCACTGCGAAGCTTTGGTTCAAACCATGTGGACTTCGGCGGCATGCATGCGCCGGCATCTGACACAGCAAGCAGCTGGTCGATGGTTGTGGGGTGCAATGCAACGGCTACTGCGGCAGCACCAGCGTCGACGCGCCCCTCAAGCTCTTCGGTTCCGCGAATGCCACCGACGAATCCGATCCGTGGATCCGTACGCGGATCGCCGACGCCAAGAATGGGTGCGAGGATTCGGTCCTGCAGCAGCGACACGTCCAGTGACGCGATGTGGTCCGACCAATCAATGGTGCGCTCGTCGATCGCGAGGGACCACCACGTGCCTCCCACATAGATGCCGAAGGTGCAGGGCCGATCGGGCTGCGGCTGGTCCGTCTGGACGAGTTCGCCTTGCGATCGCAGCGCATCGAGGAAGTCTGATTCGGAGAGGCCATTGAGGTCGGATACGACTCGGTTGTAGGGGAGGATGGTCAGTTCGTTGGCTGGAAAGAGCACCGAGAGGAACCAGTTGTATTCCTCATCGCCGGTGTGCGCGGGGTTGGCTGCGGCGAGCGACTCAGCAGCGCGGGCGGCACTGGCGGTGCGGTGGTGCCCGTCTGCCACGTAGACGGCAGGGATGCGTTCGAACGCCTGGGCATACGCGCCCGAGTCGGCAACCTTCCAGACTGTGTGCGTGACATTGTCGGGGCTGACGAAGTGGTAAATGGGGCGGTGCGACGAGTCCTCAAGCACGCGGGCCGCGATCGAGTCGTCGTCCCGAAATGTGAGAAACACAGGGCCGGCATTCGCATCGAGCGTGAGAACGTGCCGCGTGCGATCGTCTTCCTTGTCCTGGCGGGTCTTTTCGTGCTTGCGGATGACGTTGTTGTTGTAATCCGACACGTGGCAGCAGCAGACGATGCCTGTTTGCACGTGGCCATTCCATGCCTGGCGGTAGAGATAGATCGCGGGGGCGACATCGCGCTGCAGGGTGCCTGCTGCAATGAGTCGGTCGAGGCTGGCTCGTGCTGCTTCATACACAGCATCGGCGTGCGGATCGGTTCCCGCTGGCAAGTCGATTTCGGGTCTGATGACCCTGAGAAAGGACAAAGGGTTATCGGCCGCCAACGCCGCAGCTTCCTCGGTGGAGACGACGTCGTAGGGGGGAGATGCAACGCGAGGCGCGAACGGGGCCGGAGGTCGAAGTGCCTCGAAAGCCTTGATGTGAACCATCTTGGAATCTCCTGATCCGTAGGTCCTGGATTCTATCAGGACAGCGCTGGGGACAGGTGGATTGGGTTGTGCGGGTTGGTGGGTTGGTGGGAAGGTCTCTCGCTGATTGAATCTCAACAAGTCGATCAGTGGGCTGAAGTGAGGGGGTCTCCAGGACGATTGTGATCGCGGACCAGAATGAAATCAGCCCGGTGCTTCCCGACGACCGCGTGGGTCTGTTGGACAACTCCGGCAGGGAGTATTCAGGACATGACCCATCGCATCCGACGTGCCGCATCCCGTGGCTTCACCCTTATCGAAATCCTCATTGTCGTTGTGATTCTCGGCATTCTTGCCGCGGTCATCATTCCGCAGTTCACCAACGCTGCGGACGACGCCAGTGTGAGCAGTGCTCGTACGCAGCTCCAGACCATGCGGAGCCAGATAGAACTGTATCGTTCGCAAGTCGGCAACTACCCTGCGGCCGCTGGCGGCGGCGTGGATTGGACCGTTCTCACGGCCGCCAATTACATCCGCTCGGCCCCGACCTGGCCGAACAACTTCAACGAGGTCTACGCAGCAGGTACAGGTGACCTGACCCTGACGCTCGCGGCTGGCCACTCGTATGACATCGACGGTGACGGTGATGTTGACGCAGCGGACACGACTGTCGTGGAAGGTTGGTGAACCCACGAGTGGTGGCCCTGCCGGTCACCACGCCATGATCAACTGCAAGGGACCGGGCATCGGCCGGAGGGGGCCGATGCCCGGATCTCGTTTTCTGACCCCACGGGTGCGGTATCTCGCGAGAGAGCAGGCACGTACAGAATCACGGACTTTTACGTGCCCGGCGAGACAGGAGATAAATCACCCGTCGGGTCAATGGTTCGGGGTTCCGCTTCAGACCCCCCCCTGGGCGGACCGATGGCCTCTTGGGGACAGCATGGAGGCGCCCGGTTATGAGACTTATGAATCGTGAAACGTACATCTCGCTCATGCTCACAGTGACAGCATGCCTGCTCACCGTGGACCTGTGGACCCGAGCAGCGGCCAATCCGCCGCTCATGGACACCGCTGCCATGGCGCAGGCGGGCAAGGCACCGACTCGCGGGGCGGGTTCGGCTTCGACGCTCGCCTATGAGCAGCGTAAGGAGATGATCAAGCTCCTCAAGCAGCTCAACAACGAAGTTGCAGGCCTGCACGCCGATCTTCAAGGCGGCGGCGTTTCGGTTTCTGTCAAGGGGCTGCCATCCAAGTGAATCACCGGCTGTCCATCTCGGTTCGCAGAGGCTACACCTTGCTCGAAGCCATCATTCTGATGGTCATTCTTGGCATTGCTGCTGCACTGCTCATTCCGCATCTTGCCAATCGTGGTGACACTGAGATTCAGGCGGCCGCCCGGCAACTCGTGGCGGATATCTCCTGGGCGCAGTGCGATGCGGTCGCCAGCCAGGGGTATCGCCGGCTGCACTTCTATGATGACGGTCGCGGGTGGTGTCTCGTCAATGTCACCGATGCGACCTTCAATGATGTTTTCGATCCCGCTACAGCCGACTATGCAGAGGATCCATGGCGGACACGCCGTGGTGGCGGCGACTTCAAAATTGACTTCGACGCCGACGAACGGTTCCTATCGGTCGCGGTGAGCGATGTCACAGTCGCTGAAGGTGGCCGGGAAATCACCTTCGATCGCCTTGGTGGAACGGTGTCTGCGCCAGGTCTCGGGGCTGGTGCTGCCTCGGTGACGCTCTCGGATGGAACCAACAACTGGAAACTGGACATTGCACCCGTGACAGGCCGCGTCGTCGTGGCCCGGGTCCCGTGACAGGAGTATCGCTGTGAATTTCCTCGCACATCGCTTGCGCGCCACAACGGGGCATGTCGGAATCGCATTTGGCGAGAACGACGTACGTATGGTGCAGGTGCGCGAGCATCGCGGTCACATTGATGTGACTGGTGCTGCCAACATTTCACATGCAAATGTTGGGCATATGAACGGGCTTGGGGAGGCGCTTCGAGCCGCTTTCATTACAGGCGGATTCATCGGTCGCAAGTGTGTTGTGAGTGTTCCCCGTAGCGAAGTGTGGATGCAGGTCGCGCGTCTTCCAGAGATGCCGGACACCGAACTGGACGAGGCGGTTGCGTGGGAAGCGGCGGAGCGATTCGGTGTCAGTCGCGAAACACTGCAGTGTGATTGGATTCGAACAGGAGCGACCGAGGACCGCCAAGAGGTCTTGATCATTGCTGCCGACACAACGTCTATGACGCGGCGATTGGATGCGGTATTGGCTGCTGGGCTCCGCCCGGTCGCAGTTGATACAGGGTTCGCCGGCATCGCACGGTTGTTCAGCCGACGGTTCCGCCGAGATGCCGATGCCGGGAAGTCGCGGGCGGTGCTCGATGTCGGGTCCAGCGGCTCGATGCTCATGGTGATTCGTGGCCGTGACATAGCCTTCTGCAAGCCAGTATCAATTGGCGGCCGGCACATCGATGCAAGAATTGCCGAGCGGCTCGACCTCGAACAAGTCGCAGCAGCGGAGCTTCGACAGGTTCGGTTGGTCGATGAATCAAGTCTCGATCCGGCAACCAATGGCGCCGTCGCAGATGCAGCAAGGCCAGTGATGGCTGAGTTGGCCCGCGAGGTCATGTTGTGCCTTCGCCATTACAACGTGGCTGTGCGGGGTGACCGCCCAGCACACATCGTTCTCAGCGGCGAGAACGCTTCCGAGCCCGGCCTGGAAGGTCTGATTGAATCGGCTTGCCGGCTTCCGGTGCAGCTCGATGACGAAGCCGGCTGCATGTCTGATCTGAGCCAGGGACTCTCCCGCGTGCTGCCAGGAGCTGCGGGTGCTGTTGGCGGCTGGGCTACAGCCGCAGGCCTCAGCATGCGGGGTATTGAGCCGCGACGATCATCGGGGAGGCGCGCAGCATGAGCATGCACCTCATTGACTTGATGCCAGCCGAGATTCGCGCCCGCGCCGAGGCAGGCCAGCGCGTTCGGCGCACGATTGTCCTGTGCCTGATCATCGCGGCGATGGCTGGTGGTGCCGCGACGTGGGCATCCATTCGCTCGGACCGCGCGAGCTCAAGCCTGGTCCGGTTGGAAACGCTGGCGAGCCGATCTCTGGAACTCGAGTCGCAGGCGCAGGCCTGCAGTTCGGCAGCAGATGCAATTGAGGCGGCAATGCGGGACTACCGCGCCGTGGCATTGCCAATGCCGGTGTCGTCACTTGTTGCTGGAATCGCAGAGGCTCTTCCCGGTGGCGGCACACTGGAGTCACTCACGCTTACGTACGACGGGGGCCGGCGCCTTGGCGCTGATGAAGAAGGGGGCCGGCGGCTTCTGGGGTCCATTGAGGGGTTCGCGGCAACGGATGACGACGTCGCGCTTCTCGCAAGGCGGATGACCGGGCTGCCGCCATTCGAGGATGTGCGACTCGAGGGAAGTCGATCTCGAACGATTCGTGGACGCGCCGCGAGGGGTTTCAGCATTCTGTTCATGGTTGATCTGGGCAAGACCTTCACGGTGCTGCGGCCGGAGGATGTTCGTGATGACGAGGCTCTCGTTCGCGCGGAAGGGGACGATCGATGACCAAAGTGGCCCGGAATGAACGACTGGCGATTACTGCAACGCTCGCAGGAGCCTTGGTTCTCACATGGTTCTCGACCTGGCCTGACTGGTCGCAGGCCCAGGAGAACCTCGCAGTGGCCGCTGAGCTGGAGAAGAAGGTTGGTGATCTGAATCTCGCCGAATCCGAGCTTGCGAAAGAGACCAAGAGGCTCGCAGCGTCACGGGACAAGCAGGAGGCGCAGTGTCTGAGCGTCCCAACCACGGCTGATGTTGCGGATCTCATGCAGCGACTGTCGCTGGAGGTCGATGGGCACATGGTTCGAGATCAGACGTTTACAGTGATGGACCGTCCCGAGGCAGAAGCGAACCGGTTTCAAGTCTTGCCGCTTCAGATCGAGATGGAGGCAGACTTCGCCCACATCTGGCAGGTCCTGGAGCGATCCGAACGTCTCCCACGATTGCTTCGGATTGCGGGTCTTGAAGTCTCGCTGCTCGACTCCAAGGGAGAAGAAGCCGCAACAGAGCCAAGAATGCTACGCGCTGCATTGGCCCTGGACGTCGTCTACGCGCCACCGAATCAGGGAGACCAATCCCCATGAATCAATTCCTGCTCAACCTCCGCCGTTTTGGCGTTCGATTGACAGCCGACAGACGCCGGTTCGCCGTGTTGTGCGTGCTCTCTGCTGTGGCACTGCTGTTCTGGACACGGCTCATCGTGGTCAAACGCATTCCGAGAACCGCGCTCGCTGAACCAGAGGCACGTGTTGATCTGGACAAGGCCCTTGCCAGCTCCAGCAAAGCAGGGCAGCCGGTCGAACTTGTACTCCCCGGGCGGCCCGAACGGGATCCCTTCTCGATTGACGCCAACATCTATCCATCCATTTCGGAGGCCCAGACGCCTACAGGTCTGGCCCGATCGCCTGCCGAATCTGGCCCTGACCCGAAAGTGGCACTTGCGAGTGTGCGGCTTGAGGCCTCCATGCCACCCACGCTCGCCGTCATCGACGGATCGACCAGACGACGCGGGGACACGGTGGTTGGATCAGAGGGCCTGGCCTTTACGGTTCTTGAGATTCATCCGAGAAGCGTCGTACTTGATCGCTCGGGTGCCCGATACGTACTTCGCATGGAATGATCCAATAGGACCGATAAGGTCAAATGGCGAAGGCGTAGTGAACAATGGACCGATATCGACCGTCGATGCGCAACCAGATGCTGTTTGTGTTGATCTGCTGTACTGCCGCGCTTGGAAACGAGCCTGGCAGTGATGTGTCCGATATTCAAGCTGGTGAGGCGGCTGGTGCGGAATCAGCAGTCAATGAGACTGAGTTCGTAGAGGGCGCAGCCGATGTGGCCGCCACCGACTACGGCACATTCAATCTCAATGCCCGGGACATCGATCTGACGCAGATCCTCGAGATGCTCTCCGAAGTATCCCATCGAAACATCCTCGCAGGGCGAGATGTCACGGCGACCGTGAGCGTCAATCTGTATGACGTGAGTTTCGACGAAGCGCTTTCCGCCGTACTTGAGGTGGCAGAGTGCGATGCGATTGAAGAAGGCAATTTCATCTACGTGCACCCCAAGGACTACGTCAAGCAAGTCCTTGACGCCAGGCGGACACGCGAGACCAAGGTCTTTGAGCTGTTCTATATGTCAGCAGAGTCTGCGGAGCAGATTGCGACACCTCTGTTGAGCGAAGGTGGCACAGTGGTGTCGCTTGGCGCTGTCGAGGAAGGATTCTCCTCATCCGTTGATTCGGGTGGTGGTGATTCATGGGCTTTCGCTGCTCGACTGGTCGTGAACGACTACCAGAGCCAGCTTGATGCCATCGCAGCAACGTTGAAGGAACTCGATGTCGCCCCTACGCAGGTGCAGGTCGAGTCGGCCATTCTGCAGGCCGCTGTCAAAGAACGAAACGGCTTTGGTGTGGATTTCTCATTCGTCACCAGTATGAATTTCACCGACTTCATCGGAGGTGGGGGGAGTTCCGGATCCAGTGACCCGGTGAAGCCCGTCGATATCGTCGGCAACCTCATCGATGGTCTGACATCAACCAACAACGTGGTGGCCGGGCAGGGCAACAATGGCGGTTCCGGCGAAGGGACATTCAAACTCGGGATCATCAAGGATGGTTTCTCGATCTTCATCCGGGCGCTTGATGATGTGACCGACACGACCGTGCTGGCTCGCCCGAAGGTCATGTGCCTCAATCGGCAGCGAGCGAAGATTCATGTCGGCCGAGATGTGGGTTACCTCACTTCAACAGTCACGGACACATCGACGACGCAGACGCAGGAGTTCCTGCCTTCAGGTATTGAACTGGTTTTCAGGCCGTTCATCGCGCCGAACAACATGATCCGCATGGAACTCAATCCGAGTCTCTCGGATGTGACGCAGCGGAAAGTCAACGGCTTCGGCGGAGCCGAAGTAACCGTCAACGACAAGTCGACCAACAACATCATTACGAATGTCCGCGTTCGTGACGGCGAGACCATCGTGCTGGGCGGCTTCTATCAGGAAAAGAGCGTCATCACCCGCAAGCAGGTTCCGCTGCTCGGAGATGTCCCGCTGCTCGGAAGCGCCTTCCGCGGGCAGGATGACGACATCGATCGCGTTGAGATCATCTTCCTGCTGACCCCTCGGATTCTTCGCGATGAGCAGCTCTATGAAATGGGGCAGGACAGCCTGGAAATCATCGACACCGTCAGGGTCGGCGTGCGAAGTGGACTCCTTCCGTGGAGCCGCGACCAGATGACCGCCAACTACAACCACGACGCGCTGCAGGCGTATCGAAATGGCGAACTTGATCTCGCACTGTTCTATGCGAATGCATCACTTCGGCAGGATATTGGGCAGCCGGAGATGCACAAGTTTCGGGAGCAGATCTCTGGGCAGCGATCTGGTCACTGGGAACGTGACCTCGGCCGCAGGATACTGCTGCGCGAGATGGATCTGATCCCTGCCGATCGCCTTGATCCCGAAACGCCTCTCGAGCAGTTTGATCAAGAGCAGCGGCCCGCTCCGGCGCCGGCCATACCGGCGGGCGAGGCGGAGGCGGAGGGTGAACACGTGCAGGCCCCATCTGTTGAGGGCGATCCGGTCACGCTTACAAGCGGCCTCGTGTCGAGCGAGTTCGGCGAGGTGCAGGAATGACAACAGTACGGGTAGTCGTCGGTGCGATGCTCATACTGGGTGTGGTTGGGTGCAATGGTCCGACCACGCGCGGCAAGCAAATGCGTAAGGAAGCGTACACGCGGATGGACGCCGTGAATGCGCGTCTGGTGCATGAGCAGGCCGTCACAGCATTTGAGACAGGCCAACTTGAGCGAGCTCGAACACTCATGGAGGAAGCTATCGAGCGGTATCCCGGCGAAGCCGGATGGTACGTGCTGATGGGCCGAATCCTGCTCGAGCAGCATCGGTTGGACGGCGCGAAGCGCATGTTCGAGCACGCGCTCACAATCGACGACTCCAATTCAGAGTGCAACTACTACCTCGGTGTGCTGCATGAGCGGTGGTCTCAAGACGAAGACGCGGCGGGGCACTTTGTCGCCGCTGTTGAGAAGGACGCCGACCGGCCTCAATACGTACTTGCTGCTGCAGAGGCGCTCATTGCTTCGGGCAAACTGGATGAAGGCCAGGCAATGATCGAGGAGCGCATGGATCACTTTGAGCACCATGCCGGTCTGCGGCATCTGCTTGCTCAAATCGAGATGCTCTCGGGTGATGCTGAATCTGCCGCAAAGCACTGCGAGGCGGCGAGGCTCTTATCGCCGAATGACGATGGGATTGCGCACGACCTCGCCATCATGCGTTTCGCAGCGGGCGACTGGCCAGGAACGCTTGCAGCCATTCAGGATGCGAAGCATCGGACGGGCGAAACCGCCCCGGTTCTTCAGCGTCTGGCTGCTCGCTCGCTCATGGCGATGGATCGAAGCGTTGAGGCTCGGGATGCGATCAAGGAACTCTGCCGCCGATCACCCTCAGAGGCGGCCCTGTGGCGTGAGCTCGGGCTTCTCGGCTGGGATGTTGCTGACTGGAACTCGGTTGCTGAAGCTGCCGCGCGGTTGGATGGATTGGGTGAGTATCCCTTCGAACAGGGGATGTTCTCGGCCCTTGCCAGTCGGGCGCAGGGTGATTATCAGGCAGCTGCCAGGGAACTGGAGTCACTCGCAAAGCGATTCCCGGACCGTTCAGAAGTCTGGGCGGTGCTTGCTGGAGTTCGGTCTGCGCTGAATGATCCGGATGGAAGTGCTGAAGCGCTGGAGCTCGCGGTTAAGTGGGCCCCGGATCACGCCGATGTTTCCGCCGTGTCAGGGGTGTACGGCACCCAAGGTCCCTGACGGACCGCTCCCCTGACCGACGCGAGGTCGGTATGCAGACCGTGATTCGATCAATACTGGGCGGCGTCGCCCTCGGCTCTCTCACGTTGGGAGCTGGTTTGGCGGCCATGTTCGGAGCGTCCTGGCTCGGGCTCAGCGCCGATCCATGGGTGGTCGTCGCGGGGGGCACCATCGCCATCGCGATGGTTGGCGCACTGACCGTATTGACCATGTCCCGAGCCATGCGAACGCTCCGCCGCGATCTGGAAGGCGCGGAGGGCGGTCGACATCTCGTCGGCCCTCGATGGATGCGGCCGATTCTTCGGACCCTTGCTGAGTATCGGATTCGTCACCAACAGGCTGAGGCGGCGTGGCGCAATCGTGAGCGCGATCTTGAAATCCGCGCGCACGTAGCTGAATCGACTCGGCTTCAATCCGAAGCGGTCCTTGATGTGATGGACGAGGCAGTCATTGTCTGTAACACGATGCTTGAAATCGTGTCGGCAAATCAGGCGGCCAGCAGGCTCCTGGGATTCGAACTGGACCAGTCCATCGGTCGCCCTGTTGCTGAGGTCATTCAGGACACGGGCCTGCGGCGGATCATCAGCGAAACGCTCGAGTCAGGAACAGGCGCCGAGCCTCGCCGTGGCGAAGTGCGATTCAAGTCAGGATCGGCCAGTGAGGTCGTCTCGGCCTGCGCGGTCGACCGCCGTGGTCGAACCAGCGCGGTCGTGACCGTGCTGCATGACTTGACGCGAGAGCGTGAGATCTCCCAGATGAAGAGCGAATTCGTCTCAAAGGCGAGTCACGAACTTCGGACGCCGCTTTCAAGCATGCGGGCCTACGTCGAGATGCTCGTGGATGGAGAAGCCGAGGACGAGGCGACCCGTCAGGAGTTCTATGCCATCATCCAGTCCGAGACACACCGGCTCTCCAGGCTGGTCGACAACATGCTCAACATCAGCCGAATCGAGGCGGGCATTATCGAAGTTGATCGCGTTACGGTTGATGTCCACAATCTGGTGGACCGCGCAGTCCAAACGCTCGAACCACAAGCGCGCGAGAAGAACATCACGCTGCATACGGAAGTGGCTCCTGTTGGAACTGCTGTCGAGGGCGATTCGGACATGTTGCAGCAGGTCATCATCAATCTGCTGTCGAACGCAGTCAAGTACACACCCGAGGGAGGTCGCGTGACTGTGGCGGTTGACGCGGACACGTTGACGCGGAGCGTTCATGTCGCCGTGTCGGATACGGGCCTCGGCATTTCTCCGCGGGACGCAGAGCACGTGTTTGAGAAGTTCTTTCGGGTAGAGAATTACAAGCGGGTGGCGAAGGGAACCGGACTCGGTCTCAATCTCTGCCGCCACATTGTCGAAACAGTACACCGAGGCCAGATCGGCTTGGAATCCACCCTTGGCATGGGTTCAAAGTTCTGGTTCTCGATTCCCATGGGTCTTGAGCCTGCCCGAATGGCGGCCTGAGGAGTTCACACGATGACGCGCCGAATCCTGGTGGTTGATGATGAGTCTCATATCCTGCATGTGCTGTCATTGAAGCTGCGCAACAGTGGCTTCTGTGTTGACACTGCTGTGGATGGTGAGGATGCGCTGCATCAGATTGCAGCGTCGGCCCCGGATCTGATCATCACCGATCTGCAGATGCCCTATCTCAACGGCGTCGAATTGTGCCAACGGCTGACCGAGGATCCATCGACTGCTGATATTCCCGTCATTATCCTGACGGCTCGCGGGTACGCGCTCGGTGACGAAGCTGCTGGACTGAATAACGTCCGGCAGGTCGTCAACAAGCCGTTCAGCCCGCGAACAATTCTCGAGCAAGTCCATCGGGTTCTTGGAATTGCGGCAGACGTCGCGGAGCGGGCCGCATGAGTGCCGGTTCCGCACAAGCTGTTCGCATGCACTGCGAGGATCTGGCGACCATGCTTCGAGAGCTCGGTCTCGTGCTGTTCGCGTGTGACTTGAAAGGTTGCCCAACCGAGTCACGAACTGGCGGCCAGCGAGACTGGCTCAGTGAGTTGGTGAAGTCTCCACGAATCGTCCGCAGGGCGCTGGAGCGTGCGGCCGAGTCATGGCGAGATGAGTGCAGGCCGCAACCGTGTGAGCTTGTTCCTGGGTTGTGGTGCGCGCCGGTGCCTGTACGGCACCGTCGAGACCGGACCGGATACGTGCTCTTGGGCATTCCCACGCGAGCCCTACTCGACAGTGAACAACTGGAGTCAATGTGTCAGGCGATCCAGTTTGACACAAGGGTGTGCCGGGAACGGATGCGTCGTATGGGCGTGGCAGCCGAGAGCGAAGTCGCGAGGCTCTCGGCCATGTTCGAGCGGCTCTGGTCAGACCGCCAGGCACGTGAAGGCCGTGAGCAGACGTTGGAACAGGTGGGCCGGGAACTGGCCGAGACGTGGGAGGAGATCAACCTCCTGTACTCGATCACCGACAAGATGACGATGGAGGCCCGCCCGCATCGATTTGCTGCGCAGGCGTGCAGCGAGCTTCTGCATACGTTGCCATACCGTTGGGTTGCGGCATACATCGATCGGGATGGAAGTGGTGAGGGGCGTCTGATCGTCTCGGGCGATGCGCCGCGGGATCGATCGAGCCTCCGCGAGATTCTTTCAGGCATCGCAACGCGGGACAACCTCGATGGCCCATTGATGGCAGGCACGCTTTCGGGTGATGACCCTGAGCTGGACGCACTTGGCGTTGCAGGAATTGCCCATCCGATCGGACGCGACGACCGGGCCGTCGGCCTGCTGGTTGCCGGCGACAAGGAAGGCGCCGACGAGACGCCATCGTCTGTGGATATCAAGTTGCTCGCGGCGGCGTCGGCACACATTGGCATCCATCTGGAAAACGCCGGGTTGTTCGAGGACATGAACACCATGTTCCTGGGGATGCTTGAGGCGATCACGGCTTCGATCGATGCGAAGGATCGGTACACCTGCGGACACTCGCGAAGGGTGGCGCTGCTGACCCGCCAACTTGCTGAATCAATGGGGCTTGACCCGTCGACGATTCAGCGAATGCACATTGCAGGTCTTGTTCATGATGTGGGCAAGATTGGTGTACGCGAGAGTGTGTTGTGCAAGCAGGGGCGACTGAGCAACGACGAGTATGCGGAGGTTCGAAGGCATCCTGAGATCGGTTGGAACATTCTCAAGGACATTCCGAACTTCGATGACATTCTCGATGGCGTGCGGCATCATCACGAGCGGTGGGATGGCGGCGGCTATCCGTCGGGCATTGTTGGCTCGGACATTCCACTGCCAGCGAGGCTTATTGCTTTGGCAGACACGTTCGATGCCATGTGTTCGACTCGAACCTATCGAGCTGCGATGGCACGCGATGAGGTGCTCGCCGAAATGGGCGCGGGAGCGGGCTCTCAGTTTGATCCAGAACTCGTACCACTCTTTCTGAAGCTGGACTTCAGTGAGTGGGAATCTTTGATCGAAGCGCACCGTGGTACGGAGATGCCTCTGGGCCTGGAGGATGCGGCATGAAGATGCAATGGGAACATCATCGAAGTGGAACAGTACTGTCGATCGCGGGCGAGCTTGTTGCGGATGACATCGATGTCCTGCGAAGGCGCTGCGAAGAGCGACTTGAGACTGGCACTCGTCTCATCATTGATTTGCGAGAGCTCGATCGTATTGACTCGGCGGGTCTTGAATCGCTGCTGTGGCTCCAGGATTCGCTGCATCGACTGGCTGGCCAGCTGCGATTGGTTCGGGGCGAAGGGCAGGTGGCCGCGGCATTGCACGTGACGCGCATCGACCGGCAACTCTCTACGTATGGCACGCTTGAGACTGCGGCGCGGTCATTTGCTCGGGGGCAAGCAGCATGATTGAGCATGTACACAATGTCTCCGACTACGAGCTGATGACCGATGTGCCTCTCGGCCGACTTTTGGTTGCTCGAGGACTCCTCAGTGAGGAAGATCTCGAACGCGCGCTGGCGTGGCAGAGCGATCAGGGTCATCAGCACCTGCTTGGTGAGGTCATCCAGCGTCTGGAGATGGCGACCGAAGAAGAGGTCGTCCAGACACTGGCTGAGAGTTATGGCGTGCCGTTTGTCTCACAAGTGGCGAAGACGGCGGACCCGTCGGTCATTGAGCTTCTGAGCCGGGAGTTCATTGAGGAACACCGAGTGCTTCCATTGTTCCTGGTGCGCGGGGTGTTGACAGTGGCGGTGGTGGAGCCGAGTAATCTCATTCTTGCGGAGGAGATTGCGCGAATCACCGGGCACGAAGTACAAGTCGTCGCTGCGACGCGCACGGAAATCGAAACAGCGATTCGATCGTGGCTCCCAGCGGCCAACGTCTTTGTCATTGATGACATTTATGAAGACATCGCCGAGGAAGACTTTTCGGTCATCGAGCGCGAAGCGACGGAACTTGCCGACCTTGAAGAGGTCGCAGGCCATGGCCCGGTCGTCAAGCTCGTCAACTATCTGATCTTCACGGCGGTGCAGGAGGGCGCATCGGACATTCACATCGAGCCGGAGGATCATCGGCTCCGCGTGCGGTACCGGGTGGATGGCCGTCTGTACGAGAAACTTTCACCTCCGCATCGCATGCATGCTGCTATCGCAAGCCGCGTGAAGATCATGTCAAACCTTGACATCTCGGAGCGGCGTGTGCCGCAGGACGGCGACTTCAATGTGATGATGGAAGGGCGACCGATCGATCTTCGTGTATCCACCATGCCGGGCAAGTACGGCGAGAAGGTGGTCATTCGAATCATCGACAGCCGCAACAACAACCTGACGCTCGACCAGCTTGGATTTGGCCCGAAGATGCTGGAGACGTGGCGAGCAATCGCAGCGTGTCCGAACGGTGTTGTGCTGGTGACCGGGCCGACAGGGTCTGGCAAGTCAACGACGCTGTACTCCGTACTCTCGGAAATCAATTCCGAGGACAAGAATATCTCTACGATTGAGGATCCGGTCGAAGCAAGGCTTCCTGGTGTCAATCAGGCGCAGGTCAACAAGAAGGCTGGCTTTACCTTTGCTGGCGCGCTGCGCTCAATGTTGCGTCAGGACCCTGACATCATGATGGTCGGCGAAGTTCGTGATGGCGAAACCGCCGCCATCGTGACGCAGGCAGCTTTGACGGGACACTTGGTCTTTTCGACGCTCCACACCAACGACGCGCCAAGTGCCGTGACGCGTCTTGTGAATCTCGGTGTGGAGCCCTATCTCGTGGCGGCCACGTTGCGCGGGGTGCTTGCGCAGCGGCTCGTCCGGAAGATCTGCCCGCACTGCAAGGCGAAGGCGGAGCCGGACGAGCGCATGGCCGCAACGATCAGGTCGGCTGGCGGGGATCCCGAGGCCGTATGGCAGGGCACCGGGTGCGGGCGATGCCGCGCGGGATACGCCGGCCGCATCGGGATCTTCGAGTTGCTCGCGCCTGACGTCGAATTCCTGGAAGCCGTCGCAGCGGGTGAGAGCATTCAGTCGCTGCGCACGCGCTTGTCTGGCAGCGCATTTCATACGTTGCGAGAGGACGGTTGGTCCAAGGTCGCAGCCGGAATGACGACACCTGAGGAAGTACTGGGGGCGACGAGTCAGTGATGTTGACAGCGAGCCCAAACAAGGCCGAGCGGACCTACTCGTATCGCGCCCGTTCGCAGGACGGCGAGATCGTGACCGGGACGCTTTCCGGCGAGACGCCCGATGTTGTCGCATCATTGCTCCGTGCTGACGGCCTTATGCCAACGGCGATCCGATCAGCCGGTTCGGCGCTGCCGGACTTTGACGCAGAAGCCGTGCGCCGAGGCGAGGCTTTCAGGCGCATCAAACGAGAGGACGTGGCGACGTTCTGTCAGCAGCTCGGCGTCATGCTTGATACCGGCGTGCCACTTCCAGAGGCGCTGGAGTCGTGCCGTTCGCAGAGTCGCCGCAAGGAGTTTGCATCGCTCGTTGGCGAGATTCATGTTGATGTGTGTGGTGGTACGCCGCTCTCGCGATCCATGGCGAGATTCCCCAAGGTGTTTCCGCCGATCGTAGTCAGCCTGGTCCGCGCCTCAGAGGCATCGGGCACGATGGCATTGATGCTCGGGCGGGTGGGGGAATACCTCCTCAAGGAAGAGCGGACGCGTCGCCAGGTCAAAGGCGCGGCGACCTATCCCGCCTTCATGCTTGGCAGTGCGGTATTGATCACCGCGTTCATGCTCGTCGTGATTCTTCCCAAGTTTGCGGCGATCTACGAGCGCAAGGGCTCAAGTCTTCCTCCCGCGACGCAGGTGATGATGGCCATCGGCGATGGTCTGCGATACGGCTGGCCGATTTGGGTGCCGTCGCTTGCGGTCGCAGTGGCGGGGTTTTTCCTATGGCGGCGGACGCGGTCGGGTCGACGCACGATCGATTGGTGCAAACTCTCGACGCCGGTCATTGGCCGATTGACTGTGACGCTCTATCTGGCCCGCGCGGGGCGGACGATGGGAACGCTGCTCGCTGGCGGCGTTGGCTTGATCGACGTGATTCGAATCTGCCGCGGCGTGACGGACAACCTGATCTTTGATCGGATGTGGCAGGACATGGAAGATCGGGTGCGTGAGGGCAAGGAGCTGACCGGCGCTGTGTCGGAGTCTCGGTGGATACCCGCGGGCGTCGCGTCGATGATGGCGTCGGGCGAGCGGAGCGGTCGATTGCCTGAGGTCATGGAAAAGATCGCCGCGCGATGCGACGAAGAGCTCGAAACCGGCATCAAGAAGGCCACGTCCATGATCGAGCCAATGCTCATCATCTTCATGGGCGTCCTGGTCGGAGCCGTGGCCATGGCCCTCCTGCTACCGATCTTCAAGATGTCCAGCGTCGTCGCCGGGTAGCACACTGACCGCCGGTCACTTTATATGCCTGTCCCATAGGCACTTATGATATTGCATTTTCTTAAGTCCTTGCGAATACAGCACATAAGGCGTCCGGGGGTTGTCAGGCGTGACCACCCATTGCGCAAGTCGTGGATACACAGGGCGTTGACGTGTTCCCCACGCCATGTGTCACGCCCCGACCGCCCGTATGACCGCGCCCAAGGCAACTGACCGCCGGTCACTTTATCTCCTGCAATCACAAGGGGTTACAGGATGGCGGCTTTCGTAACATGTTGTCTGGCAAACAGATAAAGTGACCGGCGGTCAGTTCGGGCGTGTGGCGAGGGTCCAGGCGGCTCCAGAGAGGCCGCAGGTCGCGCCGACGATGGATGTCCACCACCAGCCCCACCGCCAGTCATGGAGCGGACCGCCCGTCATGCTCCATGCCACGCCCCACATCAGAAGGATGCCGAGGACCGCACTGCAGGTGAGGTACATCCACTGAGCTGAAGTGATGGGCTGCTTCGTCATGGGCTAAGGGGTTTCGTCGAGCACCGCGCCGAAGTCTGAAACTGCAACGCCGCCCCTCGCAGCGTTTCCCGGATGTCTGCTGCTGACCTCGCCGCCCGCACCGCGCCCTTGAGCCGCTTCACGCCATGCATGCCCTTGGCGTAGCGGCTGATGCCACTGCGGAGCCGGTGCAGCGCCGCCCGCTCGTCCTGGTGCTGCAGAATCAGGTCCAGATGCCGCTCAATGATGGCCAGCCATTCGGCCCGTGTTGGCGGCGGGGGTTCTGCAATCTCCGCGAGTCGCGCATGCACTTCACGAAAGATCCACGGCCGCCCGAGTGCCCCGCGGGCAATCATGACGCCATCGCAGCCGGTGACCTCCATCATGCGCGCCGCGTCGCCCGCGCACCGAATGTCGCCGTTGCCAATCACGGGGATGGATTCCACCGCTTGCACCACTTCGGCGATCCCCTCCAGCCTGGCGCTGCCGCGAAACATCTGCTCGGTCGTGCGGCCGTGCACGGTGATGGCCGCGATGCCCACCTGCTCGAGCTGGCGCGCCAGCGCCGGCCCGACGATCCGCTCATCATCCCAGCCGAGCCGAATCTTCGCCGTCACCGGTACGCCTGTCCGAGGTGTGATTGCCTCGACCATACGCTCGGCCAACCGCACGGTGTCATCAACATCACAGAGCAGCAGTGAGCCGCCGTGCTTCTTGGCCACCTTGTCCACCGGGCAGCCCATGTTGATGTCCACGATCGCTGCGCCATGATCGGCCGCCCACAGCCCCGCCTCGGGAAGTGGATCGCTGCTGTTGCCGTAGACCTGCATGCACAGCGGCGAATCGCCTTCGCACGTCGCCGCCAGTTTCATCGCCTTGGGCGCCCCCCGCAGCAGACTGTGCACATTGAGGAGATCCGTACTCGCCAGCCCCACGCCGCCGAGCTCGCGGCAGAGCAGCCGGAACGGCAAGTCGCAGTGACCCGCCATGGGCGCCAGCAGCGCCTTGGACTCGAGTTGGACGGGGCCGATCTTCAGCACGCAGCCCATCGTAGAGCGTCAGCCTGTGTCTACGGAGAAGAACCCTCCAACTTCATCCGCAGCCACGCCCGGGCGAATGTCCAGTCGCTGCGGGCCGTCGGATCGCTGATCCCCAGCGCCTGCGCCGTTTCGTGGGTGGAGAGTCCGGAGACATACCGCATACGCACAACGTCCGCCGCGCGGGGGTGTTCACGATCGAGCGTCGCCACATGCTTTGCAAGTTCTTCCAGCACCAGCGCCTCGGTGTCCGGCAAATCAGCCAGTTCTCCAGGGACCATCTCAAGCGGCACCGATCGAGCGCCGCCACCTCGCTTCTGCGCGCCGCGCGCCCGCGCACGCTCGACCAGCAGTTGCATGATCGCCCG
>CAZRBV010000004.1:0-79601 GCA_964598425.1 uncultured Isosphaeraceae bacterium
CCATGCCGCCCATGCCGCCCATGCCACCCATGCCACCCATGCCACCCATGCCGCCCATCGGATCCATGCCGCCCATGTCGGGTCCGGCAGCGGCCTCTTCGGTGGCAGGCGCGTCGGTGATGATGCAGTCGCACGCCAGCAGCATGCTGGCGACGGATGCTGCATTCTGCAGTGCAGTCCGATCAACCTTGGCAGGTGTGATGACGCCGTCATCGAGCAGGCAACCGTACGTTCCGGCGAGCGCGTTGTATCCATAGGTTCCGTCGTGCTCTGCAACCCTTGAGACGACGACCGTCCCCTTTTCACCCGCGTTGTCGGCAATGGTGCGAAGCGGCACACTGAGCGCATCCTTCACCATGTCAGCCCCGTACTTTTCGTCTCCGCGAAGTCGCTTGCGAGTTCCATCCAGCGTGCTGGCAGCGCGGATAAAGCTCACGCCGCCGCCAGGGACGATGCCTTCTTCGACAGCAGCACGCGTGGAATGCAGGGCATCTTCGACGCGAGCCTTCCGCTCTTTGAGCTCTGCCTCACTACCGGCACCAACGTTGATCTGGGCTACGCCGCCACCCAGCTTTGCAAGCCGCTCTTGCAGCTTCTCACGATCGTAATCGCTGTCACTGGCATCGATTTCACGGCGAATCTGGCCAACGCGGCCCTGAATGTCGGCCGTTGAACCAGCGCCTTCGATGATCGTCGTGTTACTTCCGTCTATCACGACTTTCTTGGCCCGCCCCAACTGCGTGAGCGAAATCTTGTCGATGTCAATCGCAAGATCCTTCATGACAGCCTCGCCGCCCGTGAGCACAGCAAGGTCGCCGAGCATGGCCTTGCGGCGATCACCATACCCAGGAGCTTTGACCGCGCAGACCTGCGCGACGCCACGGAGTTTGTTGATTACCAGCGTTGAGAGTGCTTCGCCAGTGACGTCCTCGGCAATGATAAGCAGCGGCTTCTTGGCCTCAACCGCTTTCTCAAGCAGCGGTACGATCATCTGCACACTATCAATCTTGTCTTCGTGAATGAGAATGAGCGGCTTGCTCATCTCGACCACCATCTTCTCAGCGTCGGTCACGAAGTTCGGGCTGAGATAGCCGCGGTCAAACTGCATACCTTCGACGACTTCGACCTCGGTCTCGAGGCCCTTGCCTTCTTCGACCGTAATAACGCCGTCTTTGCCTACCTTGGAGAAGGCATCCGCCATGATGCGACCAATCTCCACGTCGTTATTCGCAGAGATCGTTGCAACGGCTTTGATGTTGTTCTCGACAGGGCGAGCCATTCCGGCGATCTCATCAACCACCGTGTCGACTGCCGCCTTCATGCCTCTGATCAGGGCATTGGCATCGACCCCGGCGGCGATGTGCCGGAGGCCGCTCCTGAATAGCGCTTCGCTGAGGACCGTGGCGGTCGTTGTGCCGTCGCCCGCCACATCGCTGGTCCGGCTGGCCGCCTCGCGTACCAGACGAGCCCCCATGTTCTCAACCTTGTCTCGCAATTCGATTTCCTCGGCAACGCTCACACCGTCCTTGGTCACGGTCGGACCGCCCCATGACTTGTCAATGACCGCATTGCGGCCACGGGGGCCAAGTGTCGACTTGACGGCTGCGGCGAGTTTCTCGACGCCGGTGAGCAACGCCTTCCGAGCATCGGTATCAAAGGCCAGTTCCTTGGCGGCCATGTGCATGTCTCCTGAGGTGTTGAGGTCCTTCTCTCCACCCCCTCAGGCCAGATTGGCCGAAATGGGGGGCGAGCCTGACTCCCCGCAACTGGCGCGCCAAAATGGGTGTGAAGACCGACCACGGACCAGTAAATCGCAGCTCAGCAGCAGATAATGGCCCCTGGACCCCGCGAGAGGGACAAGGCAATCCCCGCGAATCTCTCGACGGCCACACAATCAGCCGCTTGACGGTCGCGATCCCCCTGCTGGGTCGCCTACCCCCACATCCGCTCCTGCCAGGTTGGCAGAACGAGGACTCAGAAGCGCCTTGAGCTTTGGCGGAGGCTCCTTGAGCGCACGATGAATCCAGACTGTATTGATGCACAGGTACCAGTGCCCCACCATCGCGATGAACAGCGACGTCAGGCCGATGGTCAAGAACACGACCGTGAGCTCCTCCGCCCCACCCCGTTCAGCAAGCGCCATTGCGATCCAACACCCGCACATCAAGCTCAGCGACGCAATCAGTGTCGGTATGCGCTGTCGCCTCACGCCCGAAGAGCGGAAGACGCGCGATCGAACGCCCACCTCGCCCAGAATCCCTTTCAGCCCCCACAGGGCCAGGACAACACCCACGGTTGGAAGTGCCGGAGAAATGAGAAGCGTGGCAACTCTCACTCTGGATGCGCCGATCAGCCAGGGCAAGCTTGCAAACGCCGCCGCGAGCACCAGGAACCCTGCGAGTAACCTCCGAAGTGATCGAGACCGGGCCTTGTTGGCAGGCGTTGAAGATCGAGCGCGGATACTCCACCAGGCCAGGACCCCAATCACCCCGGACGCGATACACGCGGTCCAGGCCGTCGCAGACACCGCCGGCGGCATTCCCCCACGACCCGCCCGAATGAACAACCTCCCTGCAAACATCTCCGGGTGCCACAGGAGTGGAAGAAAGGCAGCTGCCCACACAAACGTCAGGGTCACCATGAATGCCAGCCCGGTGGCCGCAAAAATGAGCCCTCGCCCGACCGAGGCGGGGCTGGTCATCGGTGGGAGCCGCTGCGCTTCAGGATCGATCGATCCGGCGAGTGAGAGCGGCACCGGGAGACCACACTCCGAGCAGATTCCATCAGCTCGGCCTCCGCGAAGTTCGTACCCGCAGCGCACACAGGGCAGTGTTCCGATCACGGTCCGGCCGGCAAGCGGCTCGGGGCCATCGGCTCCAACAAGCACGTTCGGGATGTGTTTGGAATCGACCATTCTGCATTCTGGAGAGGGGGCACACCCCAGAGGGCTATACTCGCGAGCCACACATGAATACTGCAGCCCTCAACCAGTTGCGAGAGAGTATCACTTCCGTCTTCCTTGGAAACGCGGCCGCGGTTGATCGCGTCATCTCATGCCTCCTTGCCCGAGGCCATCTGCTCATTGAAGATGTGCCGGGGGTAGGCAAGACCATTCTCGCCAGAGCACTCGCCAAGAGCATCGACGGAACAATGGCGAGGATCCAGTGCACGCCCGATCTGCTTCCGAGCGATGTCACCGGCATCACCATCTATGAGCGGGACCGCGGTGAGTTTCGCTTCCAGCCGGGCCCGGTCTTTCACAACATCGTTATTGCGGATGAGATCAACCGCGCCACGCCGCGGACACAATCTGCCCTTCTGGAAGCGATGGCCGAGGAGACCGTCACTGTTGACGGACGGACACATGAGCTCCCGCAACCGTTCATGGTCGTCGCCACCCAGAACCCATATGAGTTTGAAGGAACCTACTTCCTTCCTGAGAATCAACTGGATCGATTCCTTCTTCGCGTCAGTCTCGGCTATCCCGCGCCACCCGACGAGGCGCGTGTCATCGAGCGGCAGCCCGCCCGCAATGACCTGCTCGCACTCCAACCGATTCTCTCAACAGACACCGTCGTAGAACTGCAGCATGCCACCGATGGCGTTCGGCTTGAGGAATCTCTGGTCGAATACATCCTCGCCCTGGTCACAGCAACACGCATGCATGACGACATCCAGATTGGTGTAAGCCCGAGAGGATCACTTGCTCTCGCCCAAGCGGCAAAAGCCACCGCCTTACTCGCCGGCAGGAGTTACTGCATTCCCGAGGACATCGTTTCCAATACGCTGCCAGTGTGCGCTCATCGCATTATCAGCCGCTCAACGATGCATGAAGGGGACACGCTCACCGCCCGCAGGCTCATGCAACAGATTCTTGAGACGGTTCCGAGCCCGGCCTAGCGATTCAAGACAGGTCAGATGTCCTGAAGCACGGCAATATCGGGAAGATTGCGATACAGGCCGTCGTAATCCAGCCCGTACCCAACAACGAATGCCTCAGGAATATCAAAGCCCACATACTCGCACTCGACAGCAACGGCACGGTCAACTTCCTTTCGAAGCAGCACGCAACATCGAACGTCGACAGCTCCGACGCTGAAAACCTCCTTGCGAAGATGCGCCAGCGTTCTTCCAGAATCAAGGATGTCGTCGATGATGAGAACCGTCCGGCCCTCGAGCCCGCCGGGAAGCGGTGACTGATCAACAATGCCCTGACTGGTCGTAGACGTTCCCGGATACGACGAGACCGTGACCGGTTGAATCCGAAATGCGAGCGGGAGTCGCCGCACAAGGTCCGCCGTGAAGAAAAGGCTCCCGGTCATGATTGGAATCACAACCAGCGAACCACCATCCGCTGCGGGACCGAGATCACCGACCAGTCTGGTCGCCAACTGCTCCACCCGATCAGCGATCGAATCGCGATCTATCAGGACCCTGTCTATCCGGGAATTCATGGGAACGGGGATGGTACCTGCACTTGCAGATGTCCCCGGCTGGACCTGTAACCCGGTGTGCGACAGCGGCTTATGTGTGTCGATTTGATTCGATCGCCCGTTTTTGGTATTGTGGGAGGGCTATGGCAACGACACGAAAAAAGGCTGCGCAGAGGTCTACGGGCACGACAACAAAGCCAAAGCGGCGCAAGGCAGCTGCCAAAACGGCGAGCCCCAAGATTCCGACCATCAAGACCTACCCATCCGCCGTCAAGGCACTGCTGGAGCGACCGAATGTCGAGCGTCTACGACCTGCCCGGATTGAGGCCGACACGTTCAAACTCGATCGCATGCAATCGCTGCTTCAGGCCCTTGGCAACCCACAGGAAGCGCTCAAGGCAGTCCATATCGCAGGCACGGTCGGCAAGGGTTCAACAGTGGCCATGCTCCAGTCCATGCTCAATGCATGCGGTTGGACGACCGGGACATATACATCTCCCCACCTGATCGATATCCGCGAGCGGATCATGGTCAATGGCACGATGGTCGATCAATCCACCTTCACCGATCTCACGAAACAGGTCACCAAGGCAGCGGCGACCGCCGCGCCCGAGGCTTCCTTCTTCGAAATCATCACCGCAATGGCCTTCATGCACTTCGCCGACGAAGCAACTGACATCGCCATTGTTGAGACTGGGCTCGGAGGCCGGCTGGATGCAACCAATGTGCTGCAACCGGCTGTCACATTGATTACGCGGATCGAACTCGATCACCAGCATCTCTTGGGTAATACACCGGCAGACATTGCTCGTGAGAAGGCTGGCATCTTCAAGCCCGGTGTTCCGGCCATCTCCGTCAAGCAGACACCTGAAGTCGAAGCTGTCCTCCGTGAGGTCGCCGAAGAAGTCGGATGTGAGTTCCGCATGATCGGAAAGGACATCGAGTTCAGTAGCCGCTTCTGCGTAACAGATGAATACGGGGCGCACATGCGAGTCTGTGTTCTTGGAAACCGCATCGACTACATGCACTTGCCGGTCCCGCTCCCGGGGTCACACCAGGCTGACAACTGCGCACTGGCTTTGGCAGCGCTCGATCTGCTTGGGAGCGGTGATCGCGAGTTTGAGGAGAAGACTGTCTTTCGCGGCCTCGCCGCAACCAAGAACCCAGGACGGATGGACCTCGTGTGGAACCGCCCTCGGATTCTTGTCGACGGCGCCCACAACCCCGCCTCGATGCAAGCGCTCATGCGAGGTATCGGATCGCACATCCAGTTTGACTCAATGATCTGCATCTTCGGCTGCAACGCGGACAAGGATGTGGACGCGAACCTTGAGATGCTCGCGCTGGGTGGCGACAAGATCATCTTCACCAAAGCATCGGATCAACCCCGTGCGGCGGAGCCCGAGGAACTGGCCCAGCAATTCGAGTCCTTGCGGAACCGACAGTGCCAGACTGCCCCCTCGGTCAAGGAGGCCATCGAGATTGCATCGCAGGCAGCTGGCCGTGATGACCTGATCTGTGTCACGGGCAGTTTCTACCTCGTCGGCGAGACGATGGCTCTGCTGAAGAAGGCACGGGAAAACCTCGAGCCATCGGCTCGGCACTGATGCGTCGTATCATGGCGATCCCATGAGCGACGAGAATCAAGCCCACACGATGGCAACCCCTGAAACCTCAGGCAGTGGCCCCTCTCACAGGTATACGGCCAGTCTGGCTTGCTCGATTGAACAGCGGTGGCAGCAAGAGTGGCATACGCAGAAAGCGTTTCGCGCGACCAATCCGGGGGATGAGGGGTTCAATCCCGACGCCCGTCGCTTCTACTGCCTGGATATGTTCCCGTATCCCTCCGGGGCAGGGCTCCACGTCGGGCATCCTGTTGGGTATACGGGCAGTGACATCATCAGCCGATATCGGAGGATGTGCGGCGACAACGTACTCCACCCGATGGGATGGGACGCCTTTGGCCTGCCCGCCGAACAGCACGCGATCGCCACCGGCGTCCATCCTCGCGAAACTACGACTGCTGCCATCAACACTTTTCGCCGCCAGCTGCAACGGTTTGGATTCTCGTACGACTGGGATCGTGAGTTTGCGACAATCGATGAGGACTACTACAAGTGGACCCAGTGGATCTGGCTGCTCGCGTGGTCTTCCTGGTACGACCATCGCGTCGAACGGGCCCGTCCGGTTTCAGAACTCGTCTCCGCAATCGAGAACGGCGAGGCGTCCATCGATAGCGACGGCTCCTTGTGTTGGAACAACGCTGGCGGCACAGACAGGACGTGGAACGATCTTTCTGATACCGAGAAGCGGAATGTCGTCGATGGGCAGAGGCTCGCATACCTCGATGAGCAAATCGTTAACTGGTGCCCGAATCTCGGGACTGTCCTCGCAAACGACGAGGTCATCGATGGACGCTCGGAGCGTGGCAATCACCCGATTGTCAGGCGACCCCTGCAAGGTTGGATGTTTCGCATCACCGCATTTGCCGAACGGCTTCTCGACTCTCTTGACGAATTGAATTGGCCGAACTCAACCCTGGTCAAACAGCGAGGACGCATTGGTCGCAGCGAAGGCGCAGACATCCGGTTCCCGATACCTGCGTGTGACAGCGAGATCGATGTCTTCACCACAAGGCCTGACACGCTCCTGGGCGTCACCTTCATGGTGCTGGCACCGGAGCACCCGCTCGTTGGGCAGGTTCTGGAGTCTCCGCCCGAATCCTGTGACGCCAATGCGCTTCGTGCCTACGTTGAGGCGGCACGCGCCCGTTCCGACATCGACCGTATGTCGGACAGCAAGGACAAGACTGGACAGTCACTTGGCATTCACGCCGTCCATCCCGCCACCGGAAGTCTGATTCCGGTTTGGGTGTCGGACTATGTGCTGATGGGATACGGGCACGGTGCCATCATGGCGGTGCCAGCCCACGATGACCGCGATCAGGCCTTTGCAACCAAATACAAACTTCCAATTGTCCAAGTCGTCCAGCCACTTGGTAGTGGCGATCATGGAGCTTGCTGGAGCGGCGAGGGAATCAGCATCAATTCCAGCTGCAGCGAATTCGACATCAATGGTCTTGCGACAGCCGAAGCGAAAGCGGCGGTTGTCCATTGGGCTGAACTTGGCGGGCACGGACATGGCCGGACCAACTGGGGGATGCACGACTGGACCTTTTCCAGACAGCGTTATTGGGGAGAGCCGTTTCCAATTGTGCGCACCGAAGACGGTACGCACTATCCGGTGTCGCTTGAGAACCTGCCTGTACGACTACCGAACCTCGATGATTACAAGCCACCAGTCAGCGATGACCCACAGCCATTGCTGGCGAAGATGCGAGATTGGGTCCACACAACCGCTGGAGAGGCTGGCGTCGATCCGGAAGTGCTTGATCCCGACACGCCGGTGTGGCGGGAAGCGAGCACCATGCCCGGGTCAGCTGGATCCTGCTGGTACTTCGCGCGGTACTGCGACCCGACCAACAGCGCGGCGTTTGTGGGCAAGTCGGCCGAACAGTACTGGCTCGGCCCTACCGCAGAGTCAAGAGGTGGTGTCGATCTGTACATCGGCGGCGACGAGCACACGATGGGGCATCTTTTGTACTCGCGCTTCTGGACCAAGCTTCTGCACGACCTCGGCCACCTGAGTACAGATGAGCCCTTCCGAACCATGTTTCATCAGGGCATGTTGACCAGCTTCGCGTACAAGCGATCAGATGGTTCGCTTGTCCCGGTAGACGAAGTCGATGAAGAGCTATGTGTCGAAACATCAAGCGGCGAACAGGTGGAGCGGGTCATCGCCAAGATGAGCAAGTCGCTTCGGAATGTCATCAACCCCGATGACGTTATCGCGGAGTATGGCGCAGACACTTTCAGGCTCTATGAGATGTACATGGGGCCCCTGGACGCATCCAAGCCGTGGAATACCCGCGACATCGTCGGCGTGTTCCGCTTCCTGCAACGAGCGTGGCGGCTTGTCGTCGACGAAAACACGGGCGAATTGGCAGTCAATACGGTCCCGAATGCGGATGTCGAAAGATCTCTGCACAGAATGGTGGCAAAGGTCGGCGCGGATATCGAGAAACTCGCCCACAACACAGCAATCGCCGCCATGATCGAGTTTGTCAACCTCGCCACCCAGAACAACGGTCTTACGGCTGATCAACTCGATCGATTTGCTCGGGTCCTGTGCCCATTCGCCCCCCACATTGCCGAAGAGTTCTACACAATGCTCGGGCACGAGAGCCTATGCTCGCTTGCAGCGTGGCCGGCTTACGACGACACCATGCTCGTTGACCGATCGATTGAGTTACCCGTGCAGATCAAGGGAAAGGTCAAGGCGAAGATCACCGTACCAACCGACGCGCCCGAGTCTGAAGTTATTGAGTGTGCCAGAGCGGACAGCCGAATAGCTGAAATCATCGGAGACACGGAGCCCCGCAAGATCATCGTGGTCCCCGGCAAGATCATCAATATCATTCCCTGAACCATGAGTACACCAGAATCGCCATTCAACCAGGATGAGTATCACGACGGCCCCTGGATGTTGAACACCCCGGATCCAGTGACCCTCGTGCTCGTCGGCGCATCGCCGTCGATGATGACTGGCCCGGAGGAACTTGCAAAGACGATGGCGGACGCTATCGGCGCAGACATCGATCTGCATACACCCGACACTCTCCCGCCTGACATTGAGTGGCTTGCAACAATCGGCGTCGACGGACTGCCCGCATCGCTCGTGTGCTGGCCCGAAGCAGACTGCACTGAAGGATTCGGTCTGCCCGATGAGATCGCGGAGAAACCCGGGCTCGTCGTTCAATCGCTGCTCCATCCGGCGGACCCCCTCACGTGCCTGACAAACCTGCTGCGCATTCTGGTTCTGATTGACTCGAAGGCGGTGGGCATTCTGGACATCAACACGGGGAGATGGCTGGAGCGGGACATGCTGGTTCGGGAGATGATGACGTCGGAAATCGAGCCTCGCGAAGATCTCTTATGGATCGTGACATCCGTCTCTGAGGATGACAACCACGTCCTGCAGACCAATGGTCTGATGAGATGCGGACGTCACGAACTTGGCGTCGAAACTTCAGAAGGTGATCTGGTTGAGACCGCGGCAGATCTTCTGGCATCTACAGCCGCGCTGTGCCTGGAAACCCCCCTCCCGGAAACCGGTTCTGTCATCGAAATCGGTCCGGGGCTTCACCTTCGAGTCTCTGGAACACCCGATGATCCTGAGGAAGTCGCCATGCTGGAAGACGCGGAACACGGGGAATCCCCCGAGAGCGTTCTCCGCCGGCTCGCCGAAGACACTGCCGCGGTGTACCGAACCGAACGGTCGACTGCCAGACATCGAATGCTGGCCATCCAAACATGGGATCGGTTTCTGTCTGTGTTCGACGATCTGGCAAGCCGAGATGCTGAGTGCTACGTTGAAGTGCCATGGGAAGACACGTCTGGCGAAGAGGTCCGACGAGAACACGTGTGGATGGCGGTACACAGCCATCGAGACGGCGCGGTACTGGCCACGCCTGCCCATCAGGGCGATCTGGTCGCGGGAGTACCGCAAGAGCCCTCAACAGTGACCATTGACGAAGTCTGTTCGTGGCGTGTACTTCTCGACGGGGATGTCTGGGGACCGGAGCAGATTCACCTTCTGCTTGCGCATCTCAAGTGTGAACCGACATGACCAGCGAGGACCCAGACCAACTCGTCACGATCACCACGGCGACAAGCGAGTTCACCGCGCACATTCTGATTGCGATTCTGGATGACGCCGGCATCGAAGCAATGTCATTCGGGAGTACCGGCACGACGCTCGGAGTCACCGGACAGATCGCCAATCCCCGGTGGGGTGTTCCTGTTCAGGTTCGACGCCGCGACGCCGATGCAGCCAAAGCCGTGCTGCTTGCCAATCGCCGGGATTCGATCGACATTGACTGGGACATGGTCGATGTGGGTCAATCCGGACCACATACCTCATCAACTCCGCACCCTCCAATCGCAGCGCGAGTTGGGTGGTTCGTTGCTGTAGCTCTGGTGATGTTCGGTCTGATCCTCGGAATCATCGTCATCTTCGGTGGGTGAAACTCAAACCACATCTGCCCGGCGCGATCGCAGTATCTCCATCAACTGCGCACTGTTGGATTCGATCAGCCTCAAGCGATCGGCGATCCACGGCACGACTGCCTCTGGCGTCATCTTTCGAACTCGACCGCGCCGGCGTATGGCGATGATGCTTTCCGCCGCCAACGCTTCCACCATCAGAGATGGGACGCTCAGAATCTCTGCCTCTGTCAGCTGTGATCTGGATACCAACTGATATCCAGCCTGCATCGCCGAGAACAAGCCGAAGTCACACGCTACGGGCCACTGGGTTGCTGGTAGTCCCGCGCGGCGTTCCAGAGAAAACTGAAGAAGTCCGTTCGCAATATCGCCCACCCTGGGCTCGCCGCGGGTGGACTCAAAGTCGATAACAGCCATCACGCGATCGCCACCCATCAACAGATTGCCCGGATGCCAGTCTCCGTGAGCAACGACGAGCGGAAGGTCGGCCCAGAGGGGACGAACATGCCGCCGCGCACGTCGCAGCGCTCCGCCAATTGACTCGTAATGCACCTTCATCGCCTGCGGAGCTGCTGCAGTGAGATCATTCAAAGCGCGAGCGATGTCAGGGCGGTCGTGATAACCGAGGCGATCCGGGGCATCTCCAAGCATCGGCATGGCAAGATCGTGCAGCGCTGCCATTGCAGCACCACACGACTTAGCCTCGTGGGGCTCGTACGCATACCGGCTGCCGTCAACCCACCGCGACATCTCATAGTGATGTTCGCCAAGTGTTGCGGTCGTCTTGCGTCCGACCGAATACATGACTTCTGACACCGGAAAACCGCTACGTGACAGATGCTTGAGCAGGTCATGCTGAAAAACAAGGGCATCAGAACTCGATCGAGAGGGCGCGAGCCGCTTGAGCAGATAGGCCCCCGATGTCGTCTTGATCTTGGCCTTCGGCGCTCGCGAGGATCCTGCAAGAAAGGGTCTGACAGACTCAATGTTGCCAAGGTCGTATTGGGACAGGACCGCGGAGATCTCTCGCGGTGCGAGCGCATCCCCGGTGCTCACAAAGCTGTCCGATACTCCCGGCTCGCTACTCAAGATTCTGGACCTGTTCCTTCAATCGATCAACCGCACCTTTGACCTCTACGATCGCCCGGCCAACCATCGTGTCCAGACACTTACTGCCAATCGTGTTGGCCTCACGGAGCATCTCCTGGGCGAGAAAGTCCAGAGTCCGGCCGACAAGATCAGTCTCGCCTGCAAGCAACTCCCGGAACTGGACAAGATGGGCCGACAACCGAGCAACTTCCTCACTGATGTCTGATCGTTCGGCAAAGACTGCCACTTCACGAAGCACGTCCTCCTGTCGAACTTCAGCGCCCACTTCAGAGAGGAGCGACTCCATCCGCTGCCGTAATCGCTGCTGGTAGTCCTCGACGACAGCCGGCGCACGCTCACGAATGAGTTCCAAGCGAGATTCAATTGCCGAAAGGTGGGTGTCGAGCTCAACAACCATCGCGGCTCCCTCATGCTGCCGCATCCCCGTGAGTGCCTCACAGGCCTCCCGCACCAGCTTCAACACGGCTGATCTGGCCGAATCAGCGTGTCCGTCAGCTGCGGTTGGCGAGATGAGACCAGGCAGTGACAGGAGCGATACTGGATCGATCACAGCGCCGAGCTTGGCGGCGATCGGCGCGAGCTGTTCCAGATACGCCTCCATTGCAGCGACGTTGATCGACGTCGCCGCTTGGGCAGATTCATCAAAGAATCTCACCGTGACAGTCACGGTACCGCGACGAATCATGCGACTGACTTGCTGCTCGATATCCGTCTCAAGTCCGTGCAGCTCGTCGGGAATCCGGGCAACACACTTGAGGAACCGACCATTGACCGACCGCATTTCGACGGTGTAGCGACAGCCATCTTCGACGGAATGCGCCGCGCCGAATCCGGTCATCGATCGAGGCATATCAGGATCCGTCGCCGCTTGGTGGTGCAGCCGCTCCGCTTCCGGCCGGGGCGGGTGCTGGCGTCGGCGCCGGCGCGGGTGCCGGGGCTTCAACACCGGCGTCGGTTGGATTCGCGTCTTCGGTTGTTGCAGGCGGATCATCGAAACCGGGCTCGCCAGCGGACATGGGGAGTACGACATCAGCCGCAGTTGGCGCAGCGGCTGGACCGCGATCGGGCGACCAGATATTGGCGTTGAGTACGAGTGCCAGTGTGAGGTAGACCGCGAAAGCGACAACAGTCATGACGGTGAGCGCATCACCGACGCGGCCACCAAAGACGCCTTCGGTACCGCCGCCGCCAGCACCGCCAAAGGCACCAGCAAGGCCGCCGCCAGCGGGGCGCTGCACAAGGATGATCAGAATCATCGCCACGGCAACGACGATGAAGATGATGGTCAGGGTGAGATACAGGGTGCTCATGGCTACTCCCGGCGGGCTGCAGCCCGCACAATGTCTAGAAAGGACTCAGCCTTCAACGAGGCGCCGCCTACCAGCGCTCCGTCTATGTCTTCGCAGGCCATCAGATCGGCCGCATTCGACGGCTTGACTGATCCGCCATACAGGATTCGAATCCTCGATGCGGACCGAGCATCATATCGTGCATTGACTTCGGACCGGAGCGTCTGATGAACCTCCTGTGCCTCTTCAGGGCCAGCAGTCAAACCGGTCCCGATCGCCCATACCGGCTCATAGGCCAGGTCCACGCGTTCCAGACTGTCCCGAGAGACCCCCTCAAGCGAGCCCGAGAGCTGGCCCAGCACGACCTCGGTGGTCGTTCCAGCCTCCCGCTGCTCGCGTGTTTCGCCTACGCACAGCACCACTCGCAGACCAGCCCCCAGCGCCGTTCTGACCTTGGCAGCGGCCACCAGATCGGTCTCCCCGAGCCCGTGACGGCGTTCAGAGTGCCCGACAAGGGCGACCCCGCATCCCGTATCCAGCAGCATCGGGGCCGAAACCTGGCCGGTGCACGCCCCTTCCAACTCATCGGAAACGTCCTGCCCCCCAATGAGAATCCCGCTTCCCACAGCGGCCCGGGCGACCTGGGCGAGATACGGAAACGGGGGAAACACCATGGCATCAACGCCCCCATCACATTCCGCCATCCCAGCGGCCAACTCACTCATCAAGGCAACTGATCGCCTGGCGTCAAGGTGCATCTTCCAGTTGCCGCCCACCAGTGGCTGCCTCGTCATCGTCTGCTCGCTCCCATGTCTATGAAACGTGCGGAGGATAGCCTCCCCGCCAGCGTGCCGGGTGGACCGGATACGTACACTGCACGGCTGCTTATCAAAGGCTGCAACCCGCATGAATACCGCCAATTCCGACATACCGACGACCGCAGACATACGCCGATCGTTCCTTGAATTCTTCAGGGATCGAGCGGGCCACGAGATCGTCCCCAGCGGCCCGGTTGTTCCTCATGATGATCCGACCCTGCTCTTCGCCAACGCGGGCATGAATCAATTCAAAGATGTGTTTCTCGGAACGGGAACTCGGCCCTGGAGTCGCGCGACGAATTCTCAGAAGTGCATTCGCGCGGGTGGAAAGCACAACGACCTCGAAGATGTGGGCCGGGATACGTATCACCACACCTTCTTTGAGATGCTCGGCAACTGGTCTTTTGGCGACTACTTCAAATCCGAAGCGATTTCGTGGGCATGGCAACTGCTCACCGAAGTGTGGCGGCTCCCCAAGGATCGACTCTATGTGACGGTCTTCGGTGGGGACGAGCGTGATGGGCTCGGCGCAGACGTGGAAGCCGAGCAGCTCTGGCAGGAGTTGACCGACATTGATCCAACGCATATCTCGCGTTGGGGCCGCAAGGACAACTTCTGGGAAATGGGGGCTAGTGGCCCCTGTGGTCCATGCAGTGAGATTCACTTCGACTCGACTCCGGACAAGACCGGCGGCGATCTGGTCAATCTCGACCACAACGATGTCATTGAGATCTGGAATCTCGTCTTCATTCAGTACAACCGGCGTGACGACGGCTCACTCGTAGAACTTCCCTCCAAACACATTGACACCGGGATGGGATTCGAGCGCATTGCCCGCGTCCTTCAGGGTGTCTCAAGCAACTACGACACAGACTTGTGGACACCGATCTTTGAGGCAATTCAATCAAGGACATCTGCCGCCGCATACGGCGGCTCAGTCGACGATCCCGTCGATGTGGCCTATCGAGTCATTGCCGACCATATTCGGTGCCTCGCCATCGCGCTTGCAGATGGCGCAAGACCGGGGTCCGATGGTCGCGGATACGTGCTGAGGCGGATCCTCCGCCGAGCCGTACGCATGGCGCGCCAAACAATGAAAGCCGATGGCCCACTGCTTTGCGAACTTGTGCCTGTGGTCGCCGGGCTGCTTGGCGAAGCATTCCCCGAGCTCGCCTCGCAGCAAAGCGAGATCGCATCGATCATCAAAGGGGAAGAAGAGGCTTTCCTTGCTACGCTTGACCGCGGACTGAGGCTCTTTGCAGACGCCGCGGATTCAGCCCGCGCGAGCGGCGGAGAAATCTCTGGGGAGCAAGCCTTTCTGCTGCATGACACATATGGCTTCCCGATTGACCTCACAGAGCAGATGGCGGAAGAGCAAGGTCTGGCCATGGACCGCGCTTCGTACGAATCTGTCATGGAAGCAGCGCGTGAGAAATCGCGCCAGGGCGGCGCGGAGGGCGCCGACCCCGTCAGCACATTGCCTCCCGAAGTTCTCGCTGGACTCCAACAGATTGGCGGTCATGGCACAGATGACTCTCCAAAATATGAACGCTCGCTGTGCATCGGACACGTTCGCGGGATCTGGAATGGCAAAGATCTGGTGGAACACGTCGGGGAAGGTGAGCGCGTCGCTGTGCTGCTCGACCGCACCGCGTTCTATGCTGAGCAAGGCGGCCAGATCGGCGACACCGGACGCCTGATCAGTGAAGCGGAGGGTGATGATCGAGGTGGCGCGTCATTCCGCGTCGAAGACACTACACGCACGGGGCCATGGGTCCTGCACATTGGTCACATAACCGAGGGACGATTACACCTCGGCGCGGCTGTTGATGCTCGCGTCGATCGGAACCGCCACCTGTCCATTGAAGCAAACCATACCGCAACGCATCTGCTCAATCGGGCGCTGCGCGTGGTCTTCGGATCTGGCGCCGACCAGCGTGGCTCACTTGTCGCGTCAGATCGGCTTCGCTTCGACTACGCATCGAGCAGTGCGCCCGATATCAGTGACATTGCTCAGATTGAGAGTCTTGTTCGTGACGATGTCAAGCGGGATCTTGCAGTGCACGCGCAGGAGACACCGCTCGAAGAAGCCCTGCAAGTCAACGGCGTGCGAGCCATGTTCGGTGAGAAGTACCCGGATCCTGTCCGAGTCGTCTGTGTCGGTCCTGACATTCAAGAACTCGTTGATACACCGGACAATCCGAGCTGGTCCAACTTCTCAATCGAGTTCTGCGGCGGCACGCACCTTGCCAGCACCGCCCACATCGAGGAGTTCCTGATTCTTCAAGAACAAGGTCTTGCTGCCGGGATCCGCAGAATCACGGCAGCCACCGGGGCCGAAGCCTCTGACATTCGCGCCCGCGGCGAGCAGATCCTTGAGCGGGTCGCTTCCATGGCAACACGCGAGCCAGCCGAACTTCCAGACATAGTTGACGCTCTTGCTCGAGAACTCCCCGAGTTGGAGCTCGGGCTTGTTCATCGGCGCGAAGTCGAGGCGCAGCTGGCTACGCTTCGCCAAGCATCCAAGGCGGCGCGGAAGGCAGCCGCAGGTGCCGCCAAGAATGCGGCCGTGGAAGATGCGAAGGCGATCGCGGCGAATGGGGGAGAGAAGTTTGTCATCGGCGAAGTCGCAGCAACGGATCGTGACTCGCTGCTTGCAGGAATGGACACCGTTCGCGGTGCCGCCCCAGAGTCGGCCTGCCTGCTTGCGTGCCGGCCCGAAGACACCGGCAAAGTCATCATCGCGGCGCGAGTGCCCGAAGCTCTCATCTCGCAAGGACTGAAAGCGGGTGATTGGGTACGCGTCGCAGCGCAAGCGTGTGGTGGAGGAGGAGGGGGACGACCGGATGCTGCTCAAGCTGGGGGGAAAGAACCCGAGAAACTTCCGGAGGCACTCTGTGCCGCCCGAGCATTTGCCGAGGAGGCACTGACGTGAGCAAGGAAGAACAACCAGACACCACTTCAGGTGAAGAAGAGCCGACAGCGGCTGAGCCAGAGTCGCCTCGCCACCATGTGGCTGTCATTCAGACAGTGGAGCGGCAAGTTGGCGAACATGTGCTCTCCGCGCTGCGGGAGGCCGATGCTGTTGCAGCACTCACCACGCTCGTTCCCGGCGTACGGCACGATCGCGTCGTTTCAATACCACTGACAAGCGAACAGATCGAGGCTATTCGGGACATTCTGCAGGTCGTGGAATCGGAAGCCGCCGAAGCAGGCGACGACGACCAGGGACGCCGAGAAGGTTTTCTCGGGTTTCATACGGTGCTCCGCCTCGAAGATGAACAGGATGCGGCCGCGGAGGCTGCCGAGGGATGATCGACCGGCGCAGTGTGATTCAAGCCGGGATCGTCGCCGCCACGGCTCCGCTGCTCGGATTCGATACGCTTCCCAGCGAGGAGGAACAGCAACACATGAGCGATCACACGTGGCCCATATCTCTCGCGCAGTGGTCTCTGCATCGCACGCTCCGCGCAGGCGAACTCACAGCTGAAGCGTTTCCGGCGTTTACACGCGAGCAATTCGACATTACTGGCGTTGAGTATGTCAACAGTTTCTTCAAAGAGCGATCAACCGACGACGTCTGGTTGGCGGTCCTTCGCAAGCGGTGCGAAGAGTCCGGTGTCACCAGCCTGCTCATCATGGTCGACGGTGAAGGTGCGCTGGGCGACCCCTCCGAGAAAGGTCGGGCGGATGCTGTTGCCAACCACCAGCGATGGCTTGGCGCCGCTCAGGCTCTCGGATGCCACGGCATTCGGGTCAACGTGCCCTCTGAGGGCACGCCCCAGGAGCAGCTGGATCGCTGCGCACTGGGATTGACAGATCTCATGGTTCATGCTGACGCAGCCAAACTGAATGTCCTGATTGAGAACCACGGCGGCCTCTCGAGCAACGGCGCCTGGCTCGCGTCACTGATCCGCAAGGTTGATCACCCGCGTCTCGGCACGCTGCCCGACTTTGGTAACTTTGTTCTCAACTGGGACACTCGCGAAATGTATGACCGATACCTCGGTATCGATGAGCTGCTCCCATTTGCCAAGGCACTCAGTGCCAAGAGCCATGACTTTGACGAGCACGGCAATGAAACCAACACGGACTACGATCGGATGTTCGCAATGGTCCGAAAGCATGGATACCAAGGATGGGTTGGCGTCGAGTATGAGGGCGACTCCATTCCTGAGGTGGATGGAATCATGAAGACGCGGGACCTTCTCATTCGCCAGGGCTGCGCATTGAGTTCAGAAGGAAATAGTCCATGAAGGCGCTCTGTGTCACGCAACAAGGAAACCCGGTTGCCCCCAACGTGAAACTGCTCGAACTACAGGACCTGGAACCATCAGCCGGACAGGTGCTTGTAGAAACGCACGCAAGTGCCATGAACCATCTGGATCTCTGGGTCGGTCGAGGGCTTCCGGGCGTTGATACACCGTGGCCTCGAACAGGCGGTTCTGATGGGTGCGGCCGCGTCATTGGGGTCGGTGAGGGCGTCGACTCTGCATGGATTGGAACGCAGGTCGTACTGAATGCTGCGTGGGAGCAGCATGCGCCTCCCAGCCCAGGCGCAACGCCAGCTGGCCGGGACATTCATGTGATTGGGGAGCACTCGCCGGGCACCCATGCCCAGCAGTTCGTTGCTCCGGTGTCAAACGTACTGGCCATTGATGCATCCATCGACCCACTGGACGCTGCTGCGTATGCCCTGACACACCTCACCGCGTGGCGAATGCTTCGCACGCGGGCACGTCTCGCCGAGGGCGAATCGGTGCTCATTACGGGCATCGGCGGAGGCGTCGCCCTCGCGTGTCTCGGCATTGCCTCGCACCTCGGCTGCCGAACAATCGTCACGAGCCGTCACCAGTGGAAACTCGACCGCGCAATCGAGCTCGGTGCCAACCACGGCATACTGGACGACGGCAACGATTGGAGCCGCCAGATACGGCAGCTCACTAGGGGACGCGGCGTCGATATCTGCGCCGACTCAGTCGGCGCAGCCGTCCACACCGCCTGCCTCAAGTCGCTGGCCCGGGCCGGTCGATTCGTGACGTGCGGCTGCACGACAGGCCCCAACCCCCCCACGGATCTTGCCCGGCTGTTCTGGAGCCAGCTGGAGATTCTCGGGTCCACAATGGGCAATATGGACGAGTTTCGACAAGCAATTTCGCTGCTTGAGCGAGGACACATCGCCCCGGTGATCGATCGCGTCGTACCCTTTGAGGATGGCGTATCCGCCGTCGAACGGATCGAGTCGGGCGAACAATTTGGCAAGGTGTTGATCAAGTGGAACTGAATCGCGCAGACAACTTCGCAAGCGAGGCGATTGCGGGCATCTGGCACCGCAGCGACGGCTGGCTCACCGAATCCCTGCCGGCAATGATTGCGATGCGCCGCGATCTTCACAGCCACCCTGAGCCGTCGGGCGAAGAAGTTCGCACGACACAGATTGTCAAGGACTGCATTGAGCAGTCCGGTCTCAAGACACGCATCCTTCCGCACTCGACGGGGCTGATCGTGGACATCGACATGGCGGGTGACGATGCGTCGCGGCTCGCCATCCGCGCCGACATGGACTGTGTCGAAGTACCTGACGAGAAAGATGTTCCCTGGCGGTCCGGAATCGAAGGCTGCTGCCACGCGTGCGGCCACGATGCGCACACAACGATGGCAACCTATGCAGCAATGGCTATTGCGCGCGAGGCGCAAACGATGCGAGAGTCCTCTCCTCGCCACAACCTGAGATTCATCTTTCAGCCTGCCGAGGAATCTGCCACCGGCGCCATTGATATGATCGACCACGGTGCGTTGGATGGCGTGGACAGCATCATTGCACTGCACTGCGAGCCGTTTCTCGATACGGGTCGCGTCGGTCTGCGAGCCGGGCCAATTACAGCCAACCTGATGTCTTTCAAAGTGCTCCTCTCAGGACGCGGAGGCCACAGCGCTCGCCCTCACGAAGCCGTTGACCCTGTCCCGGCAGCGGTCAACCTGGTCTCACTGCTGTACCAACTTGGACCTCGCAGCGTCGACAGCCGCCGCGCCCACTGCGTCACAGTGACATCGCTGCGAGCCGGAGAAGCCATCAATGCCATCCCGGACTCGGCGGAGGTCAGCGGGACGATTCGAGCTGCTCGGCTGGAGGAAGCCGTGCAACTTCGACAGATGGTCTCGCAATGCGTCGAGGCAGTATGCATGGCCACGGGGTGCACACCGCAGGTCGAGTTCCCGCACGAAGCGCCCGCAACCAATAACGATCCGCTCGTAACTGAGTTCATCGCCGAAGCCGCTTGTGATGTAGTTGGAAGCGACGGCGTTATTCGACTGGAACTTCCAAGCCTCGGTGGCGAGGACTTCGCCCTCTACCAGCAGCAGGTCCCCGGTGCCATGGCGAGGCTTGGCACAGGCCACGGCCCGATGGACGAGCGGCACGGACTCCACTCAGGGCTCTTTGATATTGAAGAGTCAGCTCTCCTCGTGGGAAGCCGCTTGCTTGCCCGCGCAGCCATTCGACACGTGCTTTGAGGCCCCGTTACGACAGGAATAGTAGATGCCGATTCAATTCAATGCCAGCAGCAACCCGACCCTTGGAGTCGAAATCGAGCTCGGCATCATCAACCGGGACTCATATGAACTCGTACCGCTTGCCGCTGACATTCTGAAGCAGGTCCCGGAGCACTGGGGCGAAGCCGTCAAGCCGGAGTTCATGCAGGGCTATCTTGAAATCAATACCGGCGTATGCAATTCGGTCGACGATGTCCGAGCCGACCTTCAGGAGAAACTCGAGTGGGGCTACAGGGTCGCGGCCGACATGGACGCAACCTTTCTGTGGAGTGGAACGCACCCCTTCTCTCGCTGGGATCAGCAGCTGCTGACACCGGACGATCGCTACCAATGGCTGATGGACACCATGCAATTCGTCGCTCGTCGGCTTGTGTGCTTCGGCCTGCACGTCCACGTCGGTGTCGACAGCGGAGACAAGGCCATCCAGATGTGCGATCGAATGATGCGGCATCTGCCAGTCATGCTCGCCCTCTCGGCGAACTCTCCATGCTGGAACGGACACGATACGGGGCTTGCGTCATACCGCTCAAAGATCATGGAATCACTCCCAACGGCTGGCCTCCCGGAGACGATGCGAAACTGGTCGGAGTACAACTGGCTGGTCGATCACCTTCAGTCAACGGACTTTATTCACTCGTCTCGGGAAATCTGGTGGGATGTTCGCCCAGTCGCCCGATTCGGCACCGTTGAAGTTCGCATCATGGATACCCCGATGAGCATGCGGCAGCTCCTCGGCCTCGTCGCCATGGTGCAGTGCGTGGTCTACGGTATCTCGTCCGAAATCGATCGTGGCGCGTATCTCGTCGACTGCCATCCGATGATTGCTCGCCAGAACAAGTGGCACGCCGTGCGATACGGTCTAGAAGCTACGCTCGTCGATCCCGACACAATGCTCGCTGCCTCGGCGCGGCAGATGGCGCGGCGGACCCTTGATCTCTGCAGGCCCGTTGCAGATCACCTTGGCTGCGCGACAGAGCTCGGATACTGCGATGAAATCCTCCAGGAAGGCAACGGCGCTCAGTGCCAACGGCAACTGTTGAGGCAGGGAGACCCGAGCAAGGTCGTCGAAGGACTTCTTGCTGTCACGGGCGAGCCGTGGCTGGGTGAGGCTGGCGTGTCCTGCAAATCGTAGATTTGCCGCAACCCTGTCACATGGAGGCGAGGCGATCAAGAATCGCGGCAGCCGCGATCCGCTCCACGACATCTTCTGGAGCGGTCGCATCTATCAGCAGAACATGCTCGGGATCTTCCTTGGCCAACTGGTGGTAACCATCTCGAACGCGACGATGGAATGCGGCGCCTTTCTGTTCCATACGGTCAAGCAATGGGTTGAGCCGCTTTGCCGCAGTGGCCTCATCAACATCGAAGATAACGGTCAGGTCAGGCATTCGATGCCCTGTCGCCACCTCGGCAACATCCATTATCTCGCTCATCGGCAACCCCCCTGCCGTTCCCTGATACGCACATGTCGAAGCCACAAATCGATCGGCCAAAACCAATGCGCCGCGATTCAACGCTGGCGTGATCGTCTGCTCAACGAGTTGAGCGCGACTGGCCATGTAGAGGAGCATTTCACACCGAACAGTCATGTCCGTGTTGGCCGGGTCGAGCAGGACGTCGCGGACCTGTTCGCCAACCGATGTGCCGCCGGGCTCTCGAACCTCGATGACCTCCAAGCCAGCGCCTCTGGCTGCTCGGGCAAACCTGCCCAGCTGCGATGACTTTCCCGACCCATCCGGGCCTTCGAAAGCGATGAATCTCTCCCTCAGCAATCCGTGCATGTGTGAAGTGTCCGCTTTCGATGGCCGGAGGTCAATTCACGGCGGCCCGAAGTCGTACTATCAGCGGCCATGAGGATGATCCTCCGCAATGCGGATCGCCAGAATCTCGGGCAGGCAACCGTTGTCGATGGCGAGACTCCGGTCAAAATCCGCACAGATTACGACCGAGAAGTCTTCCTGCAGTGGGAAGGTGCGCTCGACGACGGGGGGCATCTCCGCCGCTGTCCGCAGTGCAGCGGAGACACCCTCTATCGCCACAGACGCTTTCCACAAGTCACTGGGTTCATCATCGTGCTGGCGTTGGCACTCGGCCTGGCGGGCATCCTCGGAGTCACATCGGGAATCCCCTTTCTGATTGCGATGCTCGTGGTGCTGGTGCTTGATGTCGCGATTCTCGTGTTGTCGCCAGAGTCGCTGCAGTGCTATCGCTGCCAGTCCTCGTTTCTGGAGACGCCCATTGCCTCATATCACCGTCGATGGGATAGCAAGACAGCATCGCAGCATCGCCCACCACCGCAGCGCGACGAGGACTCAGTCGGTAGCACGTGATCAGCGGCGCTTGTGCTTCCGAGCCTGCCACTTCGCCCAGATATTCTCCAGCACGATCAACAAGGCCATGAAGAACGACACCATGAAGCCAATGGCTCCGATCCAACCGAGCGTCGTGCTTCCGCCCCCCGATGAGGCGAGCACCAGCACCGATGAAGCCAGAATCATTGCGGCAACGAGTACCGAGTAGGAAATCTGCCGACTGGAGTGGTAAATCGTCCGCTCCATGCTCTGGAACCCTTCCATCTCCATCCCAATACGGAATTTGTTGCTGCTGAGCCGCTCCAACAGGGTTGAGAGCCGTCCGGGTAGTCGATCCGCAAGCGTGACCCACTTGCCAGCATTCCTCTTGAGGCGGTTGCGGATCGCCTTCCACGAATACTGCTGCTTGATCAGACGCTCCACATGGGGTCTTGCAAAGCTCACCAGGTCGAACTCTGGATCAATGTCCTCGGCGACACCCTCAATGGTCGTCAGTGCCTTGATCATGAGCACGATGTCTGCAGGGCACTGAATGCGGTGTTTTCGCAGCCCTTCGGTAAACGTACGGAGCATCGCGCCCATGTCGAGCTTCTCCATAGAGACGCCCGTGAACTCATCAAGAAAGTTCTGCAGATCCTTTCGGACGCTCCTGCGATTGATCGTGTCTTCGTCAACTTGCCCGAGCGCAATGAAGGCGTCATACAACTTGTCGAGATCGTTACTCGCAACACCGTGGATCAGATTCGCCAGATCGGTGACAGTCTCCTTGTCCACACGGCCGGCCATGCCGCAATCAATGAAACACAGCCGTCCATCGTCGAGCAGAAACAGGTTTCCAGGATGCGGGTCGGCGTGGAAGAAACCGACATCAAGGACCTGGCGAAGCACCGTATAGGCACCGTTGCGAACAAGTGTTTCCCGTTGGTCGTCGGTAAGCCCGGCTTCCCGCCACTTCGAGAGAAGCACACCCTTGATCTCCTCAAGCCCGAGCACCCTCCGCCGCGTGACGTCCCAGTACACCAGTGGGAACCATGCCTGCTCGCCTTCTTCGAGATTGGCGCGAAAGAGATCGGTATTACGGCCCTCGTGCAGGAAATCCAATTCGTGCCCGATCGCTTCCGAAAACTCCTCAACAACGGCAATTGGATCCATTGGAAGGTTCGTCGCATGTCGGCTGACCCACTCCGCGACCGCCTCAAGAATCTCCACATCAGCATTCACAATTCGATCGATTCCGGGCCGGAGAACCTTCAATACGATCGGCCGACTACCGTCTCGAAGTACTGCCCGGTGCGCCTGAGCCATGGATGCCGAGGCCATTGGGACTTCATCAATCGACTCAAACACCTCGCTGAGATCGCCAAGATCCTCCTCAAGCTGGGCCTTGATCTTCGGCCACTCCTCGGCAGGCACATCGGCCTGCAGTTTCTGAAGCTCTTCGATGTACTCCGGCGGCAGGAGATCAGGCCTGGTACTCATGATTTGGCCTAATTTGATGAATGTCGGGCCGAGTTCCTCAAGCGCCATGCGAAGCCGCGCTGGTCGGCTCACTGTTGCAACAGATGGAGCAGGCGCCTTCGAGAAGATTCGCTGGCCCTTCTCAAGCAGTAGATCGAGTTTGGCGTCCTCGAAAAACTCCTTGAACCCAAACTTGACCAGGACAGAGAGTATTTCTCGGTAGCGATTGGCGTGCCGGACAAGCTGAAGCATCGACATGCCCGTCATAGTACTGATGTGCAGAATGAGAGTCTGATGCCCGGGAGCGTGCACGACCGGCACGCTGGGCCAGATTCAACGCTGATCCGGTCGCCTCACCCCACGTCCCGGTTTCTGGTCCTTGGGGATGGGCCTGGACGCTCGCTTCCGCCTCCCCGGCCCGGGCCGATGACGCGTCTCATGCCTGCGAGGCACCGCACCGCGCGCCTGCTTCGTGTCCTCGTCTGGCGAGAACCCGGGAATCCGCTCTGGATCTGCCGCGACTCCGGCTTGCGGCGCCAGTTCATACCAGCGGTCGAGATCCTTCGGTCCAAGAAGTGTCCACGCATCCCCCTTCTGCCTGGTGCCGTGCGAGGCTCGGCCCGCTCGGTGCACAAGATCCTCAGCCGACCCTGGCAGGTCATAGTTGACCACGATGGGAACACCCTTGATATGCAGTCCTCGGCTCCCCACATCGGTGGCCACCAGCACATCGATCTCTCCGCTGGCAAATCGATCGAGCGCACGGCGGCGCTGAGCCTGTGAACGGTCGCCGTGCAGCTGCCCAGTCTTGAGGCCATGCCGAGACAGGGCTGCTGCGACCCACCCCGTGCGTCGCCTTGTTCTGCAGAAGATCAACATACGCCCCGCCCCTCGCTCCCGAACGAGATGGAGCAGAAGGTCGATACGGCTCTTCTGCTCGACGAGCACCGCGTGCTGGATCACATGAGCAGCAGCGGTCGTGTGGGGGTGTGTTTCGATCCGAACTGCTCCGCGAAGATGCTGATCCGCCAACTGAAGCACATCCTTAGGCATCGTGGCAGTGAAGAGCAGCATCTGCCGAGACCCCGGGAGCTGCCTGAGAATGCGCTCCACCTGTGGCGCAAACCCCATGTCGAACATCCGGTCGGCCTCATCCAGCACGATGGATTGAACCGCATCGGTGTGAAGCACACCCTCAGCAATGAGCTCGTTCAAACGTCCCGGGGTTCCCACAAGAAGGTCGATACCGCTGGCCAAAGCGCGTTTCTGCGGCGTGATTGCCACCGTCCCGACGGCTACCGCCGTACGAAGCACGGTTCCTCGGGCAAGTTGTTCAGCAAGGACTCCTGTCTGGTCGGCCAATTCCCGGGTCGGGCAGACGACAAGGCTCCGCAGCCGAGCTGAGGGGGAGAGGGTCTGCCCCTTCGCTGGGCGATCGGCAAGGATTCTCTGCAGCACCGGTGCCAGAAAGGCTGCAGTCTTGCCGCTCCCTGTCTCCGCCAGTGCGAGCACATCACGGCCCTCCAGAACAGCCGGAATCGTTTGAGCCTGCACGGCGCGCGGCCTCTCCATACCTTGCCGGTGCAGGCGATCGACCAACAGCGACCCGATGCCGAGAGCCCCAAAGGAATCTTCGTTCCCCAATCTTGCTCCTTTTTGGCGAGTTTCGTGGTCCGGGTGTTTGGATCGTGTCATACTGGGGTACTCATGCTCGGGCATCCGAACCAATCTGAACGGCGCCGCATCCATTCTAGATGCATCTCCCGCTTCGACCGGTCCGATGCTCCGCGCGCACTCGCCACGCCGATGATGCCAGCGTATTCGCCGCTTCACCACGGACTCACCATTGTCATGGGTTTCTGCACCGGTACATGCTGCCGCGTCTGGAACACGATGACGGCGGGGCTCGCCCGAGGAGACTGAGGACTCGATTCCAAGGAAACCACCTGCGACGCCCCGCCACCTGGCGGGGCGTCTTTCGTTTGTAGCAACAGTGATCTGAAACCCCCTCCCACCCCATATTGCCTCCTGGAGAACACGCCATGCCTGCCGGCAACGAACCGTTGAGCCCCTCCCATCTCCCTGACTTCGGTCTGGCCGCGATGCTCACAACCCGTTCGATCACGACGAATCGCTCAGGGCGACTCATCAGCGGCATGATCAGAGGAACCCACATGCAGCCGCTCCTGCAAAGCCTCGAAGCCCCCCCTTCCGCTTCGTGGCTCCATGGAGAACCACACCCGGATACCGGTATCCCCCAGTGGTCCTGCCGCATTCAGGGGCCTGTTGAGCACCGCGATCGCGCCGCAATCCGAAGCGCGATCGTTCGGGGCGACGATCCGCTTGTATTTGAGATCCGTGGCGACGTCTTCCTTGCCGAGGACGTCCACGGCATCTCATTCTCAAGCGATCGGGACGACGTCGTGCTGACGCTCGCCGGAGCACTGCTCCGCTCGCACGCAGCCGAAGCACTGCGCCGGCCCACTGAGAGCCTGCCCATGCCCGGCCATGGCGTCGTGGCCGCGGTCATGGACAAGACGGGCCTGGCTCTGCGTGGTCTTGAGACCGAAGTGTTCCCCGGATTCCTCGACATCGGAATCTCAAATGCTGATCGCGAGGGAGCGGTGGCCTCTCGCACTGTGATTCTCGACCGTGTGACCGGAAGTTGGCACACGGACTGACACCTTTCATCCTCTCTGCTGCGTGGACCTGCTTGTGCGGCGTCCACCGACCCCACCCCCGCGACGGACCGCCCGTCTCGGGGGTGGTGGCATCATGAGTGCAGTGGGTTGTGCAAGGAGTCGATCTGCGCGGCGGACCGGCCCAATGCACTATGTTGACCAACATGGTTCGGCAATTCGGATCTCTCGTCACCGCCGTGTTCCGACGGATCGTTCCCGACCCGCTCGTCATCGCGGTCGTACTGACCTTCGGCGTCTTTGTCGCGGCCATTGCGTTCGGTCAGTTCCCAGAAGGCACCAACGGTGTCTGGGATCGATCCGACTGGCTCATCTCCGCCTGGCGAGGAGGAAGCGGGCTCTGGAAGCTGCTCGCCTTTGCCATGCAGATGTGCCTCATCCTGCTCGGTGGTCACATCCTTGCCGAAGCACCTCCGGTGCGGCGCATGCTGTCCAGGGTCGGAGGTCTCCCAAAGTCCGGTGCCTCCGCAGCAGCAATCGTCGCGCTCGTTGCCATGTTGCTTGGAATCCTCAACTGGGGCCTTGGGCTGATCGGGGGCGCTGTTCTTGCCCGTGAAGCGGGACGTTCGCTCGCGCGTCGTGGTATTCCGTCGCACTATCCTCTCCTCGCAGCGGCCGGGTACACGGGGCTCCTTGTCTGGCACGGTGGATTCTCCGGATCGGCGCCGCTGTCAATGACGACTGTGGCTGGCGCCAAGAAGGTGCTCCCGACCGAACTCGTGGGAGATGCCATCATCACGCCGCTCGGACAGACGGTGTTCTCACTGGATAATCTCATCATTACCGGCGGGCTCCTGATCATTGTTCCGCTCCTCCTCAGATTCATGGCTCCGTCCACCGACATGTCTGAGCCCATCACTCAATTCACGCCTGCCACTGCGCATGACACATCCGCCGCAGCACCCACCAACACACTGCCGGACTATCTCAATCACACACGTTGGATCACCGTGCTTCTCGGCGCTGCGCTTCTGATCGCAGGCGTCTCGTCGGCGATAGAAAGCGGCATCGGTCGCATCGGACTGAACACCGTCATCATGATTCTGCTCGCAGCGGCGCTCTTGATGCACCGTTCACCCGAAGCGTTCATGGAGGCCGCAGCCCGGGCGGCCGCGGGATGCGCAGGCATCATCGTGCAGTTCCCCCTCTACGCCGGAATCATGGGCATCATGGTCGCATCAGGACTCGTGCAGACACTCACGGACACGCTGCTTGCGCTCGCTACTCCTCAGACGCTTGAGTTCTGGACCATGGTTTCCGCTGGAATCGTCAATATTCTGGTTCCAAGCGGCGGTGGACAGTGGGCCGTACAAGGGCCGATCGCCTTGCACGCTGCTCAAGAGGCTGGCGTCGGGACAGGATCGATGGTCATGGCGGTTGCCTATGGCGATGAACTTACCAACATGCTTCAGCCGTTCTGGGCTCTGCCGCTTCTCGCTGTGACCGGCGTTCGCGCACGTGACATCGTCGGGTACACCGCCATCGTCATGATTGTCGCGGGAGGCTGGATGACCCTCTGGCTGCTCATTCAATGAGCGACGTGTGCATCAATCTCGAACGCGGTGTTGTCAGTGTGACCATGCAGGCTGCTGATCGCCGCAACGCCCTTGATCTTCAGATGCTCGAGAGCATTCGAGATGCAGCCTCCCACGCTTCGGACGCTTCGGTACTCGTATTGGCAGGTTCTGGCCCTGCCTTCTGCGCCGGGTTTAACGTGGCCATGATGAGGCAGGGCGCCCAAGTGGTGGATTCCCTTGTCGAATCACTGAGCCAGACATGCCGCGCACTGCGTCGCTGCCCTGCCACTGTTCTCGCCGACGTACAAGGTGCGGCAATCGCAGGAGGCTGCGCGCTGGCAGTCTCGGCTGACATATTGGTTGCCCGCCGTGGATCGGTGCTCGGATACCCTGTGCATGCACTCGGCATCTCACCCGCAGTCACAATTCCTGTGCTGCTTCCAGCTGCCGGTGGCCGCGCCCGGTCCATGCTGATGGGCGGTGAGATTCACCCTGCCGAGCTGCTGTACGACCACGGAATCGTCCACCATCTGCTCGACCCGGAGGCGGATCTCGCAGCAATCGTAGATCACTTGCAGGCCCGTGGAACAGATGCAAGCCGCGCAACCAAGCGATGGCTCAATAGTCTTGAGAACGCTGGCGATGAGCGGCGATTCGATGGCCCCGTCACAGGCTCGCGCGGACTCTCACTGAATCAGCCCGATTGACCCGGCGTCTCATGGCGTTCACAGGCCGCCTCGGGATCCCGGTGCAGCATCCCGCGATGCGAAGCGGCATGCATCCCGAGTTGTGAGTAATCCTTGCGGAAGAAGGCATTGAGTACCCAGTCTGCGAAGACTCGAATTCGTCGCGAGAGCCGTGGCGTCTTGAGCAGATAGATCGCCCGCCACATCACCCATGCGAAGAATCCGTGGACACGGAGACCCTTCAGCGCCGCCACACCACGATGTCGACCAAGTGGAACCAACACGCCCTGCAAATGCACTTCACCTGGCGTTGTCGGTCGACCAGACTCTACCGCTGCGATGTTTCGGGCAAGCTGCGGCGCCTGACGAATTGCGATCTGCGCCAGCGGCGGCATGGGCTTCCCATCCGGACCCGGCACAGCCGCGCAGTCGCCCAAGCCCCAGATATTGTCGGTCCCGACAGCCCGGTAATCGCCTTCGCACTGCAATCCGCCAAACTTGTTGAGCGGAAGGCCGTTCAGTTCCTTCAAGACTGGGCTTGGCGCAATCCCCGCCGTCCAGATCACGGTCGAACATGGAAGGGTCTTCTCATTACTGTCGACGATATGGTCGGCATGCACCTGCGTCACCGAGACGCCGGTGTTGATCCTGATGCCACGCTTTGTGAGTTGGCGGGTTGCCCACACAGAGAGATGTTCCGGAAGAACCCCCAAGAGCCGCTTGTTGAGTTCATAAATCGAGAATGTGATGTCGTCGTCTGAGATGTTGCGGTACTGCGCAGACGCTTCACGAACAAAGACTTCCAGCTCCCCCACGACTTCGATTCCCGTGACATTACCGCCGACGATCACAAAGTGCAATAGCCGCCTTCGCTCATCGGCGTCATCAATAGCATTCGCAAGTTCCAATAGTTCCACGGCGCGATCACGAATCGCAACGGCATCCGACATGTGCTTCATGAAGAACGCATGCTCTCGTACGCCACTCACGATGTTCTCTGGAAGAACCCGCGTCACGCTTCCCAGTGCAACCACCAGATGGTCGTACTCGATCCAGCGGCAATCATCGTCCCCGACGAGTTGGAAGTGTACGCGTCTCGTTTCGGTATCCAGCCCGACAACTTCCGCCATCAGCAGTTCCGACTTTGGCGAGAAGTCTCGAATCGGAACTGTGCAGTGACGCGGCTCAATCGATCCGCAGCCCGCCTCAATGAGAAGCGGATAGAAGATGAAGAAGTTGTTTCGGTCAATGACAACGACCTCGACGTCAAGGCCAAGTCCACGTCGCGTCAACTCCCGCGCGAGGTACGCGCCACCGAATCCGCCACCCAGAATGACGACTCTCTTCTTCTGAGCTTCAATACCCATAGGCCACCTTCCTGATCAACAGCGGAGTCGTCAGCTGTCATTGCAGACGCTCTGAACGAGGCAGCGTATCCGAGAACCCGATTGGGGTCAGGTTGCGGCTCACTCTCAATTGGTGGAAGTTCCCCACTCGCCATGACAGAGATCAGGATCGCAGATGACCAGACCACTGGAAACGCTGTAACAATCACCGCGAACAGAGCCAGTGCCTTGGCGGTCTTGCGCCTCACCCGACCGACGAATTCGCAGACGGTGATGACAAATGCAATGACGCCAAACTTGAATACGCTGATTCCAGGCACACCCCACGACTCAAGAATCATCTGGGCAATCGGATTGAGTTCGACGCCGCTGAAGAACAGGATGAGCCGCGTGAGCATGACGTCCAGAGATCCGAAGAACACCAGCCACAAATAGAGACTCGGGAACAGCACGGTCGGTTTGCCTGCCGACCCCTGCTCCATCTGTGAATCAATTGCGTGCATATGCCTGACTCGTCAGATCACCGGATCGTGATCCGGCACACCTGTTACTTCGCGGGTCCCCAATTGAACAACATCGACACCCTGGGCTTGCTGCGAGGCAACCGCAGCATCTTCGTCCGATTGCTCGCTGTGGCACGACGCCATTCGACCTTCGGCGTTCACCTGTTTTCTCGTCTTGGCGGCGAGTTTATGAATCACTTCTGGATCGAGCACACCACGCTGCTCAAGTATCGCCGCCTGCTCTGGCGTCAATGCTGCACTGATTTCAGGCTTGCCGCGGACATAGCCGGCCTCTTTACCCGATGCGAACTCCTGAATCTCCTTGCTGATGCGCACCGAACACCAATCGTGACCGCACATCGCGCAGAAATCGGTGTCGACATCAAGGTCTTCATCATGCATCGCGCGCGCAAACTCTGGATCAAACGAGAGCTCGAAGTGCTTCTGCCAGTTGAGTGCTGCTCGTGCCCTGGTAAGTGCGTCATCCCGATCACGCGTGCCTGGAATACCCAGTGCCACATCTGCCGCATGGGCGGCGATCTTGTATGCAGTGCAACCCTGCTTGACATCATCCTTCTTTGGAAGACCAAGATGCTCCTTCGGTGTCACGTAACACAGCATCGCGGCACCGTGCCATGCGGCAGCTGTCGCGCCGATACACGATGTGATGTGGTCATACCCAGGAAAGATGTCGGTCACCAGTGGGCCGAGCACGTAGAACGGTGCACCGTGACATCGCCGCCGCTGCAGTTTCATGTTGAACTCGATCTGGTCAAACGGTACGTGGCCCGGCCCTTCAACCATCACCTGCACGCCGCGCCTCCAGGCTCGCTCCGTCAATTCGCCAATCGTTTCAAGCTCGCCGAGCTGGGCCTGGTCGGTTGCGTCGGCCAGACCGCCGGGGCGCAAGCCATCTCCAATGCTGAAGGTCACGTCATGACGACGAAGAATGTCACAGATCTCATCCCACGCGTCATACATCGGATTCTCGGCCTCGTGCGTGATCATCCACTTCGCAAGGAGGGAGCCACCGCGAGAGACGATCCCGATGAGCCTATCGCGCACCATCGGCACATGCGCCCGGCGGAGGCCCGCATGGACCGTCATGTAATCGACGCCCTGCCTCGCCTGATGTTCGATGTGTTCAAGGATGATCTCGCGGTCGAGGTCTTCAAGTCGCCGGTCAAGAATCATGGCATAGATCGGAACGGTTCCGATGGGTGCCTCCGATGAGCCGATGATTGCCTCGCGGCACGCATTGACGTCTCCGCCGGTCGAGAGATCCATGACCGTATCGGCGCCCCACTTCAGGGCCCAATCGAGTTTCTCGAGCTCCTCGTCCGTTCCGCTCGACACCGGCGAAGCGCCCATATTGGCATTGACTTTGGTGAGGCTGGCTCGTCCGATGCACATCGGATCAAGCCTTCCATTCAGATGATGGATGTTCGCCGGAATCACCATACGACCCGCCGCGATCTCATCCCGGATCTGCTCAGCACTCAAATGCGGTTCACGCGCTGCCACTCGGCGCATGGCCGGCGTCACGGTGCCGAGACGAGCGTATTCCAATTGCGTCACCGGCGCAAAGCCAGTGGGAGGAACAGCCACGATTGGTGACTCGCCCTGATTGTGTCCGCCGCAACCGCACTCGGTTTCCTGGATCGTCCAGCCGTGAGGAAGAAAGTCCCACGCCGTCTTCTCGCTCGGCGGAGGCATGCCCGGCGTATCGGGGCTTGCGTACATCAGCGGTCCACCGATGTCTGCCCGCCGGGCGAATGATCCCGGCGTCGTTCCGGCGAATGTACTGGCAGGGCTTGATGCCCCATCCATCGGAAGCGACCGCATGAAGTCGGCCTGACTTGCTGCTGTCAGATCAATGTCGGACGAGTGGGTGGTGTGACTGTTGTTCGGCATGCTGGCCTTCCCTCCGCCGGTACGAACCGGATCAGGTTTGACGGGTTCATCTCAGCCACGTCCGCGCGGCGCCCCGAGGCAAGGACAGCCTACCACCCCTCGGGCACCGGCGGTGGACCGCCAGCGGTCGAAGGGGCGTCATCGCGTGGGTCATCGGGAGGTGGCTTGTAGCCATGCGCAATGACGAAGATCTCGGTGGATTCCTTACGCGAGGCCTCTGGCTTGAAGGGCTTGACCCGCTCGAACTGCTCACGCGTCGTCGCAAGAAGTTGTGGCATCGCCGAGCCTTCGAGCACCTTCATCACAAGCACGCCACCTGGCTTGAGCCAACGCGGACAGAGATCCAACGCCAGTTCGCACACCGCCAGACTGCGGAAGTGATCAGTGTCGCGGCTTCCGGTCGTTGATGGCATCATGTCCGAGAGCAGCACGTCGAACAGCATGTCCGCCGGTACGCCAGCGGTTTCGGGGTCTTCCGCGTTGCCCTCCAAGGCCGTGACGTTTTCAGGCAAGCCGCCCGGCACCGGCTTGAGGTCGATGCCCCAGCCGCGACCCTTCGCACCGACGCGGTTTGCAATGACCTGAAGCCATGATCCTGGCGCGCAGCCGAGATCGAGCACCTGATCGCCCTTCTTCAGAACACTTCGGCGATCGTCAATCTGCAACAACTTGAATGCAGCGCGGGATCGATAGCCCTTCCGCTTCGCCTCACGGGACCAGTGATCGTGAATCTCTCGCTCGGCCATTGAATCTGCGTCAGGTCAGGCTCAGCTGGCCACCACGCGCCGTCTCGACGATGCGTTCGGCCACACGCACGGCCAGCGATCCTGCCTCGGCATCAACCGGCGGTCGTTCGCCCGTCCGCACGCTTCGAAGGAAGTCCTCGGCCTGCAGTTTGAGTGGCTCGGCGTCTTCGATCTCGAGGTCCTCGAACTGCACAAGATCGAGGTAGTTCACATCGCTGAGATCCTCGCCAGCAGCAAGTTGGGTCCGCAGCGCCGCGATCTGCTCGGCATTGGCCGCCTTACGAATGACCTTCACCGTGCGCTCGACGAAATCGGCCGAGATATAGATGTCTTCCGAGATAATCCGAAGCGTTCGCTCGGTCTTCATCGCCAAGCGTGATGCGGTGATGTTGGCAACGCACCGATGGCCGTCAGCCGACGCGGGATACGTCATCCTGACGTTGCACACATCTTCGGCTTCGCCGAGAACAGCCACAGCGCTGGCCTGCACATCCTCTGGTGCCTCACCGACGAGCATCGTCAACAGATCGAGATCGTGAATCATCATGTCGAGCACAACACCGACATCAACGCTACGAAACGTCATCGGACTGATGCGGTGCAGCTCAAGGTGCCGGGGATGCAAGTCGCCCAGTGACTTGATCGCCTGCATGACCGGGTCGTAGCGAACCACGTGTCCGACCTGGAGCGCAACGCCCGCCGCCTCGGCAGCTGCTGCGATCGCTGCAGCGTCTTCGGCGGTAGGTGCCAATGGTTTCTCGATCATGCACGCAATGCCCGCAGCAAGCAGTTTTTCTGCCGCAGCACGGTGGTGAACCGTTGGCGTCGCGATCGTCACAGCATCGACGCCGTGATCAATCAATGCCTCGATCGACTCAAAAGCCGCACCGCCCCACTCCTCAACGATTTCAGCGGCACGAGCTGCGTCGTGATCTACAACACCAACCAACGTTGCGTCTGACATCTGGGCATATACCCGAGCATGGTGGCGGCCCATACGGCCAACGCCGATCACAGCGCAGCGAAGTGTCTTGTCTGTCATCTGAACTCTCCCGATTGAACAGAGCATGGTACGGACAGAACAGTCCCACCGTGCTCAATCCACCGAATCTGATCGATCGACACGTGTACGAAACGCTGCATCCCGCTTCACGCGATCCCTGCGGGCCCGGGCGGACCACTGGCTCTCTGTGGCCAGGTCGCCTGCCGATCGAGCGGTTTGAATGAGAAGCCAATACCACGGCGCAACCGAGAACAACACAAACACCGTGCCGATCATTCCAGCCGCGCCATCTGGAAGAACGAACCGCGATTCCGGGAACGGCATGATCCAGGTGAATGCACCAATTGGAATGGATACGACCGCCAACGTAGTCAGCCGTCGTGCTGTATGAAGCAACTCGACTTCGCGAGCAATCGAGGCCAGAACCGCAAGGAACAGCATCGCGCCGACCAGGCCGATGGCCTCCAGTACAAGGAGTTCCCATCGGTTGGCAGCAGGGTCTGCCGCCGACCAGAGTGCTGGAACCCACAAGGCCAACCCGGTCCGGGCGCCCCAGCGAACAATCAGCCAGGCGGGTCTTTCTCTGTCGAGCGAAGCAGGCGTGAGAACCCATGACACAACCGCGACGGCCGCAGCGGCAATTGCCAGAGAGTGGTAGTACGGCCCACGGGCAAGGCCGACCATCGAAACAATGCCAATGGCACCAATCGCCAGAACACTCAGTAACACGATGAGGAGGGATCCCCGAAATGCAGGTGAACACAGCAGTCGATTCGAGATTCGGAATGACCGCTCTCCAACCGCAAGTATCGTCGGGCGTGCTTTGGTCACCCGCTCTATCCGACGCGGGCCGGGCGGAATACTGCCACACTCAGGGCATGGCTGGTTCGGTGGCAACCCCCGCATCGAATAGCCGCACGACTCACACGCGACGTGTATTGCGGCTGGCCCTGCGACGAGTCCACCAAGATCTGCGGGCGTTGCTGGAGGAGGCGGCAGGTTCTGCGCGCAGTTTCGGCACATCGCGCCGAGGGGTAAACCGGGTGTCGGCGTGCCACATGCAATACAGGCTATTCCGGCACTCGACCAATCGCTGACTGGGGCATCTGGAAGCGGTTCATTGCCACACTCGGGGCACGGCCTGACACGTGAAATCCCACGGAGGTCATAGCCACACTTTGAGCACGCCCGATGCTCGAATCCGGCGTCAAAGTCATCAGGGGTGGATGGATCAAATGGAGACACGTGTCCTCCCGCTTAGGGTCACGCCGTTGCAGATGCTCTGCTGGTCAGCACATGCGAGACCGCACGCTTGAACATCCGAAGTCCCGGTGGGTCACCGGAGGCAAACCCCAGGCGTGTCCAGGTCGGATGCTGTGACCAGTGAAGATATCGCTCGGGGTGTGGCATCAACCCCAGTACCAGTCCCGTGTGATCGCAGATTCCCGCCACACGGTCAAGCGAACCGTTGGGGTCGTCATCCATTGCATATCGCACAGCAACTCGCCCTTCAGCGTCGAGCCGCCGCATTGTCGCGGCACTCGCATAGAACCGACCTTCACCATGTGCTATCGGCAGTACCGCCGCATCGCCGCTTGAGTCGAGGCCTGCCGTCCAGACGCAGCGAGACGCCGGGTACTCAACACGAACCCAGCGATCAACAAACCGCCCACCGTCGTTCTCCAGAAGCGCCGCCTCCGTGGATGCATCCGCGTCAGGCCAGGGACCAGGAAGCAAGCCAGCCTGAACAGCAATCTGAAACCCGTTGCATGGCGCAATCATCGGAACCCCGCGTTCAATGGCGGCGTGGAGGCGGTCAAGAACTGTCGCGCGAAGCATGACTGCAAGTATTCGTCCGGCTGCAATCGCGTCTCCGTACGAGAAACCCCCCGGCAGTCCGATGAGATCGAACTCGTCGATCCGAGATGGATCTGCGGCGATCTCATTGAGATGCATACGCACGGCCTCTGCACCGGCGAGGTCAAACGCCTCTGCAAGCTCAAGGTCGCAGTTGATTCCGGGGGCGGTCAGTATGAGTGCTCGCGGTCGCATGAGAGGCATGGTAGCGGCGAAGGCTTCGGGTCCAGCGCCGGACGAACTCTAAAGCCTCAGCCCATTCCTCCAGGCCGTATACAACTCGGATACTGGCACACTGATATCGCCCAGCGTCAGGTCCGGCGACTCGGTCACCACTCCAATGACACGGCACGCATGTCCAGCAAGCCGCTTCGCAGCGATCTTCGCATTCGATGGGGTCATTTCCAGTAGATACCGTGACGGCGTCTCAGCAAAGCACGCAACGACAAGATCGTGATCTCCGCGAAGTGCTGCAGCGTCGAGCGCGAGGCCGAGGCCTCCCGCACCCGCCATTTCGGCTGCAGCGACAAGAGCGCCTCCTTCGCTGCAGTCATGGGCCGCGCACACCAGACCATCAGTAATCAGCGATGCGACGCCGCGAGCTCTTGCCGCTCCTGCAGCAAGGTTTGCCACAGGAAGTGTTCGTTCCCCCGGAGCATCAGCAGCCACTCTGAGAAGGTGGCTTCCGCCGACCGCATCGGTAGTCTCGCCCACAAGCAGTAGTACATTCCCGGATTGCTTGGCGTCCATTGTCACACAGCGGTTGATATCGGGGACGATGCCGAATCCACTGATGAGCATCGTTGGAGGAATGTAGATCGTCTCGCCAGAATCGGTCGTGAACTGGTTGTTGAGAGAGTCCTTGCCGCTGATAAAGGGCGTTCGGTACGCCAATCCCGCATGAAGACAACCAACCGAGGCACGAACCAACTCGGCCATTCGCTGCGGGTCCTCACATCCCGGCCAGCAGTAGTTGTCGAGAATCGCGATACGTTCCGGGTCAGCACCGACACACACAAGATTGCGGACACACTCATCCACGGCCGCCAGAACCATGAGGTATGGATCATCGCACCACCCGGTCGCCAACCCGGTTCCGATAGCAAGGCCGCGTGTTGATCCACGAACCGGCGTAATCACAGCAGCATCACCGGGGCCGTCGCCACCAGGGCCAACGAACGGTTTGATGACCGTACGCCCCTGCACTTCATGGTCGTATTGCCGCACAATGTCCTGTTTGGATGCGATGTTTGGATGTGACAGAAGCGACTTGAGACTCTCAGCGATATCGATTTCGCCAACTGAGACAGGCGACCTCTCGGAAGTCACGCTCGGTGACCATGCCGCTTCGCGGATCCGGCCAGGAAGTCCCTCGTGCATGAACTCCATAGAGAGCCGTCCGATTTCTTCACCGGCATAGTTGAGAACCAACGAACGATCTTCCGTACCGAACGTTCCGAGATCGCACCACTCCACTTCATGAGCGTCACAAATCGAAGCAAGCATCTCGAGACGATCCGGCGGTACAGCAAGAACCATTCGCTCCTGCGCTTCGCTGATCCAGATTTCGGTCGGGGTCAATCCGGCGTACTTCAATGGTGCACGATCCAGGTGCACTTCACCGCCGAGCTGCTCACCCATCTCACCGACTGCGCTGCTGAATCCGCCTGCCCCGCAATCGGTGATGGCGTTGTAGAGGCATCCCTCTGCATGATCGCGGGCAGCCAGAATGGCATCGAGCACCTTCTTTTCGGTGATCGGATTGCCGATTTGCACCGCGTGCGAAAACTCGTCCGCATGCGTGTCAGTCAGTTCTGCAGATGAAAATGTAGCGCCGTGAATACCGTCCCGACCGGTCTTGCCCCCCATTGCAATGATCTTATCGCCGGGCTGAGGATCACCAGCCACACGATCTCGCGGCATGACGCCAACGCAGCCGCAGTACACCAACGGGTTGCCGACATGCCCCTCGTCAAACCACACAGTGCCATCGAGCGTGGGGATACCCATTCTGTTGCCGTAGTCACGAACGCCCTCGACCACACGAGAAAGTATTCGCCGCGGATGCAGGCATCCCGCCGGCACATTCGCCGTGTCGAGGGGCGCCACACAGAACACGTCCGTTGCTGCAATCGGCCGCGCCGCCAGACCCGTTCCGATGACATCACGAATGCAGCCGCCGATTCCGGTCGCGGCACCACCGTACGGCTCGAGCGCCGACGGATGATTGTGCGTTTCGACCTTGAAGCACACGGCGTTGTCTTCATCAAAGCCCACGATGCCAGCGTTGTCGACAAAGACCGAGAGGCACCAATCAGACAAGCCCTCGTCCATCAGGCGGTGAGTCGCTGCCGCGACCGTCGACTTCAACAGGTTGTGGATCCGAATTCGTCCGTCAGGAAGACGCTCGGCCCCTGGAATCTCATCGGCCCCTGGAAGGTCGCCCTCATAGTCGATTGTGGCCTTGAGCGTCTTGTGCACACAATGCTCGGACCATGTCTGGGCGATCGTCTCCAGCTCGATCTCTCGCGGCTCGCGCCCAAGACCGATGAAGTGATCTCGCACGGCCTGCATCTCCTCGAGCGAGAGAAACAGGTGGGCGTCTCGGCTGAGTTTCTCCATCGCCGAATCATCCAGATCCCGAAGGGGCACTTCGCGCACAGTCATGTCGTGCGCATGGCCACGAGGCAGCGCATCTGGATGTGAGGCACCGATGTGGACATCATGGATGAGCGGATTCGCCAGACACGTTGCAGCGATTTCGCGGCCCCCTTCGTCATCAACCCCGTGCATGTCGTATCTGACGGCCGTGCGAACGCGAACGTCCGTATCGAGAAGCGATTGAATTGCAGCCTCGACGGCTTCCGCCTCAGGGTCCATCACACCAGGAAGTGGGTGCACTTCGATGAGCGCCGTGGCGCGAGGAGCCCCTGCGCCAATGATGACCTGGTCTGTAACCGGGTGAGCGAGAAGCTCTGTTGCGATGCGCTGGACGTCCGACGAATCGATGTCGCCTTCGATGAGATAGACGTTGGCCGTTTCAACCTCCGTGGGGATTGCTGTTCGGTTGATCGACTTGATACTGGCTACCGCAGCGCGGCCAGTCGGATCGCCTGCTTCGATTCGCGGTCGCACTTCCACTCGATGCACGCTCACATCAGTCCTCCTGCTGCATCATCTCTGCCTGCTGCTTTGCCAACATGTCGCATCGCTCGTTGTCCGGATGCCCTGTATGACCTTCCACCCAGGTGTACGACAACTTCAACCGCGTTCGCTCGGCATCAAGAAGCCGCCACAGGTCTTCGTTCTTCACAGGCTTGCGGGCGGATGTCCGCCACCCCCGCCGCTTCCAATTGTCCAACCACTCACCGAGGCCTTTGAGAACATATTGACTGTCCGCAGTGAGATCGACCTGGCTGCCATCAGGCAGCGTCTGGAGGCCCTCAAGTACAGCGCGGAGCTCCATCCGGTTGTTTGTCGTAGTGGATTCGCCGCCCACGAGGACCGTTTCCTCCCCCCCTTCGAGGGGCCTCACAATGCATGCCCAACCGCCCGGACCAGGGTTTCCAAGGCAAGCCCCGTCGGCATGGAGCTCGACATGAACATGTGTTTGGGTCAACGAGGGGCCTCCAAAGTGGGTGGCAGTCTATTCAGAATCCCCACGTGGCGGAGCCGTCCACAAAACCGGTCTTCAGAGCAACATAAGCACCAAAACACCCAGTCTCAGATGGCCCAATCCACCAGTTATCCACAAGCCGAACGGGGCCGGGCCACGCGAGCCGGCCTCGCAAAGTCCGATATCAAACACACTTACCTCCTGGCACTCCGATGAGGTCTTCGGCCATCAGGGGCCACCTCTGGCCCAGCCTGCGTCGATGCCACCGTGCAAGCCGGACCGTCCCTGTCGACCCCCCAAACCCTTGCCAGATTCCCTGGTCCTGATACACTGCTCGGCTCGCCTCACATGGCGCCAACGGAGTTCCTATGCCCACGATCAACCAACTCGTTCGCAAACCCCGACGAAGCCCGAAGGCGAAGTCCTATGTCCGTGACCTTGCTGCCTGCCCGCAAAAGCGCGGCGTGTGCCTGCAAGTCCGCACGGTAACCCCGAAGAAGCCGAACTCGGCACTTCGGAAGGTCGCTCGTGTTCGCCTGTCCAACGGCAAGGAAGTCACGGCCTATATCGGCGGCGAAGGGCACAACCTTCAGGAGCACTCGATCGTGCTGGTCCGTGGCGGCCGAGTTCGTGACCTTCCAGGTGTCAGGTATCACGTTGTTCGGGGCAGCCACGACACACTGGGCGTCGATGGCCGGGCAAAGGGACGCTCCAAATACGGAACCAAACGACCCAAGAAGTAGGGTCGACAATCGAAGCATTCATGCGTGAGTGCAGGCAAGTAATCGGCGAGGCTCGACCCCACGCCGGTGAACACGGGGCCCGATCAAGCGGGCGGATGAGCCAGAAGGAGGTCAGTCATGGCCGGTCGGATCACAGCATCAGAGAAGCAACTGCAACCGGACCCGAGGTTTGGCGACAAGGTTCTCGCGAAGTTCATCAACTGCGTCATGCTCGACGGCAAGAAGGCCGTTGCGCAGCGAGTCGTCTATGAGGCACTCGACAAGATGAAGAAGCGGATGGACAAGGACAAGCGCGAAGGCATGCCGGAAACCGAGATCGAAGCCTTCCGGCAGGCCATTGAGAACGTCAAGCCGAATGTCGAAGTCCGATCCAAGCGAGTCGGCGGTGCCAACTATCAGGTCCCGATGCCAGTCACGCAGCGGCGGCGCCAGAGTCTGGCATTCCGCTGGATCATCACCGCTGTGCGAGCTGAAAAGGGCAAACCGATGGCCGACCGACTGGCCAAGGAGCTCTATGACGCCGCAAACGGCGAGGGCAAGGCCTGCAATACCCGGGAGCAGACCCACCGAATGGCGGAGGCGAACAAGGCGTTCTCGCACTTCGCCTGGTAGGCAAATCAGGACTGTTTCGCTCACCCCCAGCGAGCCGCGGACTCTTCCGCGGCTCGCTGTAGCATCTCCAACATGAGTGGCGACCGATACCACCGCCAGAAACTGCTGCCTGATATCGGCGAGGTCGGTCAGGACGCGCTCGGCGAATCGCGCGTTCTCATCGTTGGATGCGGCGCGCTGGGATGTGGCGTGGCGGATTTACTTGCCCGAGCAGGCGTCGGAACGCTCCGCATCGTAGATCGGGACGTTGTTGAGGAAACGAATCTGCAGAGGCAAGTGTTGTTCGACCAGGCCGATGCTGATGCTGGACGCCCCAAGGCCGCGGCTGCGGCTGCGCGATTGCGAGCAATCAACCCCGACGTCACGGTTGAGTCCGTCGCAGATGACTTTCGGGCGGGCAACGCCGAGCGGCTCGCCTCTGACATGCATCTCTTGATCGATGGACTCGACAACTTCGCCACTCGGTATCTGCTCAACGATCTGGCAGTCAAGTTGCAGATCCCATACATCTACGCCGGCGCGGTGGGAACCGGCGGCCTTGTCATGCCAATCCTTCCTCGCGGAGGAGGACAGCAGCCCATCACGTGGAACGAGTCGCTGGCAACGCCATGTCTGCGATGCGTGTTCCCGGAACCGCCGCCAGCCGGATCAACACCAACCTGCGACACCGCCGGTGTGCTCGGGCCGACAATTGCGGCGGTCACAGCCCAGCAGGCTGCCATCGCGCTGTCACTGATCGTCGGGCGAGTGCAAGGCTTCGATCGCTCCATGCACTCCATCGACCCGTGGATCGGAGAAGATCGTCGAACGGCGACCGGCCCGCCGCGGGAGGACTGCCCCTGCTGCCAGAACCGCCGCTTCGACTGGCTCAGCGGGGCCAAGGAAGCGACAGAAGAGACGCTCTGCGGACGCAGCACGGTGCAGATTCTTCCCCTACAGCCAGATGCCATTGACCTTGCCGCGCTCGCGGGCCGGCTTGAGCCCCACGGGAATGTCGTTCACGCCGACGGCGCGGTCCGCGTCGATCTGAGCCAGGAAGGCGTGCGACTCACGGTATTCGAAGACAGCCGCGCACTTGTCGGAGTCGAAGATCCGATTCTCGCACGCACGCTGTATGACCGCTTCGTCGGATCATGATCGTACTATTCCCGCATGAACCCAACACTCGACCAAATGCATGCGCATCGCTCGATCCGGAAATACACGGCGGAGCCTGTTCCCGACGCTGACCTTCAAACCGCTGTCGAAGCAGCGCAGCAAGCAGCGACCAGTGCCAACATTCAGGTCTACAGCGTCATCCGCGTCACGAAGACAGAAACGCGTCAGAAACTGGTTGAGCTGACCGGGGGGCAGGAGAAGGTCGCTCAGGCTGGGACATTTCTCGTCATCTGCGGCGACATGCGGAGGCATGCGCTGCTCGCAGAAGCGGCATCCGCAGCGTGCCGTGAGAACCTGGAGTCGTTTCTGCTGTGCGCGGTCGATGCCTCCTTGTTCGCGCAGAATCTCGCGCTGGCAGTGGAGTCGCTCGGATGGGGCACATGTTTCATTGGCGGGCTTCGGAACGATCTTCATGCCGTTGGTGAATTGCTCGACCTTCCCAAGGGGGTCTACCCATTCTTCGGACTCTGCATCGGACGCGCCGACGAGTCGCCGTGGCAGCGGCCACGCCTTCCCATTGAAGCCGTCCTCTTCGATGATCAGTATCCCGACGATGCAGCAATGCTCGCGATGATGCGCGCTTATGACGATGACATGGCGGTCTACTACGAGAAGCGGGGAGCCTCAGGCCGCAGGTGGATTGGGCAAATGGAACAGTTCTTTGCCTCTCCACGCCGGACTGGGGATCGATCGTTCTACGAGTCCCAGGGGGCGTCGCTTGAATAGCACGAAACCGCGAGAGTGGATTCTCGTCCCATCGTGGAGTTCGCAGTAGGCTGGAGCTCCACAGGAGAAACCCCCCATGCCACTCACTCGCCGAAGCGTCGTACGCACAGCAGCCCTGGCGCCGCTGGTCATGCCAGCCGTTTCGTGGGGGCGTGTTCTTGGGGCCAACGATCGACTCAACATGGCTGTCATTGGTACCGGCGGTATGGGGACCGGACATCTGTCCGGATTGGTCAATCGCGCGGGCGAAGAGAATATCGTCGTATCCCGCGTCTGCGATGTGTACCGCCGAAGACTGGACAACGCAGCAAAGATCGCCTCACTGTCTCCTGGCAACGCAACCATGGAGTACCGCCGCGTACTCGATGACCCCGATGTCGATGCGGTCGTCATCGCCACTCCTGACCATTGGCATACCAGGATTGCCATCGAGGCCATGGAGTCAGGCAAAGATGTCTACTGCGAGAAACCACTCTCGCACACTATTCCGCAGGCGCTTGCATGCCGCGACGCCGTTCATCGGACAGGGCGGACGCTCCAGGTTGGACCGCAGGGAACCAGCGATGGCACTATCTGGTCTGCTCGAACGGCCATCGCTGAGGGCCGCATCGGTAAACCCACGTGGAGCCAGGGCGCGTATTGCCGCAACTCCCGTGGTGGGCAATTCAACTGGCACATCGATGAAGACGCAGGGCCACACCAGGCCCCCGACCAGCCGGGCTATGTCTGGTGGGATCAGTGGCTCGGGCACACGTACGGGCTCGCCCCGAAGATTGACTGGAATGCCGATCACTTCTTTCGATTCCGCAAGTACCTCGCCTACAACGGTGGGCTCGCCACCGACCTGCTGTATCACCGGCTCGCGCCCCTGCTGCTGGCGATAGAAGGGCATGGTGGTGCCTATCCAAAGCGTGTCGTTGCCAGTGGTGGTCGGTATCTCGAAAAGGACGAGCGAGACATCCCTGACACCTTCTTCATGATGGTGGATTATCCGAGCGAGCACACCGTGTGCCTTTCAAGCGTCATGACCAATGATGACACCTGGCCAACGGTCATCCGCGGCCAATACGGCACCATGGAGTTTGGCGAAGGCATCACCATCAATGAACAGTCGCCGTGGTGGAAGGAGTTTCGAGTCGCCAACGGATTGACGCCACATATGGTCGATGACGGCACAGGTGGGCAAGAACCGCTCCTCAGCCCGGGACATGCGACCGTATCGCTGCCCGGGCAGGAACGCCGCGACCATATGGGCAACTTCCTTGATGCCATCAAGAAGGGCGATCCGCTCGCCTGCAACGTCGATCTTGGATGCGCCACAATGGTCGCAATCGCCATGGGCGTGGCCGCCTGGAAGGACGATCGGGTCCTCAGGTGGGACCCGGACCACGAGGTCGTGATTTCGGCCTGACGGGACTTGAACCCCCTGCCAGTAACCAACGTAGCCTCCTTGGGGCGGCCTGCGCTTGCGTATCGGGGTAGGATTGCCGCTGTCAGTTTCTTTGGGGGAACTCATCCACCCGTGTTCAGGAGACACAACATGCGAATTCCAATCACCATGGTCGTCATCGGCGGCCTCGGCATTGCCGCAGCCACCCTGGCCGCTGATGCCGTCGATCCGGCCAATGCCCAGATCGATACCCGCGTTGCCGCGACCAGTGGCAGCAAAAAGTCGGACTTCCCGAAGTTCGACACCGTCGTCAAGGACTCCTACAAGAAAGTCGTCTCAACCGCCGACGGCAAGCCGGGCATGTATACGCTCTATGTCGATCACAAGACTGGTGATGTGCTGGCCGAACTGCCTCGCAACTTTGGCAAACAGAACATCTTCTTCGCCTACACCATCGCGGGTGGCATTCCCCAGGCGGGCGTGCAAGCCGGCGACATGTATGCGAAGTGGAAGAAGTTCGGCAAACGGCTTGCGCTGATTCAACCGAACTATTCGGTTCGATCAAGCGGTGACAAGCAATCCAGAGCAGGCACCAAGCGAGTCTTTACAGACCGCGTGATTCTCGATGTCCCAATCAAGACCATGGGGCCCGGCGGCGGCCCTGTCATTGATCTCTCAGACCTGCTCGTCAAGCAGTCGAGCAAGTTCTTCGGAGGCATGACCAGCGGCGCCAACACGAGACTTGCAACCGTCGAGAAGGCCAAAGCCTTCCCGAACAACATTGAACTTGCCTTCCAGATGCCGCTCCGTGGAGGCAGGCTCGGAACGCTCGCCTACTCGATCGCTGAGATTCCTGAGAACACCGGCTACAAAGCTCGAGCTGCCGATGAGCGCGTCGGATACTTCACAACCGCGCACCGCGACATCGGCGACGCATCGAAGGAAGATCCCTGGATTCGTTACATCAACAGGTGGAACGTCCAGAAGGCCGATCCGAAACTCAAGATGAGCCCGCCCAAGAAGCCCATCGTCTTCTACGTCGAGCACACGACACCCGTGCGATACCGCCGATGGGTCCGTGATGGCATCCTCGAGTGGAACAAAGCCTTCGAGAATGTCGGTATCGTCAATGCAATCGAGGTCTATCAGCAGGACGCCGACACCGGCGCCCATATGGAAAAGGACCCCGAAGATGCCCGGTACAACTTCTTCCTGTGGACCAACGCCGACATGGGCTTCGCTATCGGCCCCAGCCGTGTGCATCCCAAGACCGGTGAGATTCTTGACGCCGACATCGTGATGGACGAAGGGTTCATCAACGGGTGGTCCAAGACCTGGAAGGATCTGGTACCTGAAACGGCGCTCGAAGGCTGGGGGCCAGATTCCCTCGCCTGGCTCGCGGAACGCCCCGAGTGGCATCCACGCACCTTGCTCGCGAACCGCTCCGAGCGAAGTGAGATTCGTCAACAACTTGAACGCGAGTCGATGCTCCGCGCCTCGGGCGCATTGCCAGGATTCGCTTCGCCGACCATTGAAACGGATCTCATTGGCGATGAGCAACTCGACGGCCTCATTGGCCGCGTCAGTCAGGTCAACGGCAACTGCCGCCACGCGGCATGCAAGGCGATGGAAGTCGCGATGGTTCGACTCAACCCCGAACTCATCATGAATCTGAACAAGCCCAGCAAGGCTCTTGCTGACCCCAATGACCCAGTGTCTGGAACGTGGTTTGGAACCATGGAGGCGACGGCCCCAAGTGGCGAGAGTCAAGCCATGGACCTGACCCTTGAACTGGCCCTGAACAAGGACAACAGTGTCGACGGCACTGCTGAAATGGGCATGATGGGATCGGTCGAACTCGTGGGCGAATGGGTCCCGGCGGACAACCGCCTGACTCTCAACGCTGCCGATGAAGAAATGGGCGCCCCGCCGCTCATCGTGACCATTGAAGACGGCCAGATGACCGGCGGCGTCACCAATGGCCCCATGTCGATGACCTTGACTGCAACTCGGTCGGACGATGCTGATGCTACTGACGAAGATGAAGAGGGTGTCGATGCCGAAGATGTTGTCAGCGACGACACGGACTCCGAAGACGCTGACACAACTGAAGAAGAAAGCACCGACGAGGTTGCTGAAGAGTCTGACAAGCCGTCTCCAAAGGACGGCAAGGAGGACCAGCAGTATCTCGATGGCGTTCCCGAGGAATTCATCGGGCCGCTGTTGAAAGAAGTTGTCATGCACGAGGTCGGTCATACGCTCGGCCTGCGTCATAACTTCAAGGGCAGCACGATCAACACGCTTTCTGATATCAACTCAGAAGACTTTGACGGCGCAGCACTGTCAGGCTCGGTGATGGATTACCTGCCCATCAACATCAATTACGAACTCGGCGAAGAGCAGGGTGCCTGGACGCAGATGTCGATCGGTCCCTATGACATGTGGGCCATTGAGTATGGCTACATCGACCGAAAGCCCGAGAAGGTCTTGGACCGCGTGTCCGACGCAGATCTCATCTACGCGACCGACGAAGACACGTGGGGGCCGGATCCTCGCGCGCGCCGCTTCGATAATGGCGAGAACCCGCTCAACTATGCTGAGTCGCAGATCGGGCTGGCCAACCATCTCCGAGCGCAGATTCTCGAAGACATGGTGGAGGACGGCGAGAGTTGGGCCGAGGCCCGCAAAGCCTATGACATGCTGCTGTACAAGCACCTCGGTGCCATCAACATCGCATCGAATTGGATCGGCGGGAGTTATCTCAACCGTGACAAGAAGGGTGATGCGGGCGACCGCGAGCCGATCACGCCGATCGAAGCAGATATGCAAAGGCGCGCGATGAACATCGTGCTTGAGAACACGATGCGAGACGAAGCCTTTGGCCTCTCTCCCCAACTTCTCCGCCGAATGACGGTAGACAAGTGGTGGGACGACGGCGGACAACGCTACATCTTTGAGGATGAGACCTACCCGGTCCACGACAAGATTGCGGGGATTCAGTCCATGGCCATGAACAGCATCCTGAATCCGCAGACGCTCAATCGTGTCTATGACAATGAGTTCCGCGCCGAAGAGGACGAGGATGTCCTGACGGTTCCGGAAGTGCTCGCCACAGTGCGCGATGCCGTCTGGGGCGAACTCGACGGCGGTCCTCAGGGTTCCTACTCCGCACGGTCGCCCTACATCACCAGCCTTCGCAGGAACGCCCAGCGCGAGCACCTCGGTCGACTCATCGATCTGAGCATGCCTGCGGGAAGCGGCTGGTATACGGCACCGGTCTCAAACCTCAGCCGCATGCAGCTTCGTGAGCTCAAGGGAACGATCGACAGCGCGATGCGGCGGAAGGGATCGGATCTCGATCCGTATTCCCGAGCCCACCTCGCCGAGGCGAGCTCGCTCATTGATCGCGCCTTGAATGCGCAGTACCTCTACAACACCGACGATATCAGTGCCGGTGGTGGCGGAATGATGTTCCCATTCCTGGGACAACCCGCAGATGAGGTTCCATCGAACTGATACCCGTCTCCTGACGGTGGATGAAGCAGCGGGCTCACCAGAAGGTGAGCCCGCTGTTGTTTTTCAGGGGTCGAACACGACTGATATCTTGCCCGCATGAACACCACCCTGATCGCAGGCATACCCAATGCCAACGACACCCTCTTTCACGCTATTCGGTTCGGCGCTGGCGACCCAGCGGCACTGATCGATTTCGGAAGCGAGCGGCTTCTCATCATCCGCGATATCGAAATGGACCGCGCTGGTAAGTCGGCGCGAGTCGATCGTGTTGCCTGCCCGGCGGACTTCACGCCGAGCGGCGGCCTTTCGGGAGACCGGGAAACCGCGACAGCGCAGGCCGCCGCCGAAGCACTCCTCCGGGCAGATGTCACCGAAGTCACGTCAGATCGAACGCTCCCACTCTCTTTTGTATCGGCGCTTCGTGATGTGGGCATCGAGACAACGTACGACCCGGACCTCGGCGTAGCGTCGAGACGGAGCAAGGATGCCGAAGAACTCGAGGCCTTGCGAGTCGCTCAGACCGATACACAGGCAGCAATTGCCATGGCTTGTGAGACGATTGCCGGGTCCTCGCCCGATGCGCAGGGGCTTTTGAGTCACGAAGGTGCCACGCTGACTTCCGAGCGTGTGCGGACGCTCATCGATGTCTTTCTGCTCGAGCGCGGGTATGAGAATCCAACCAGCATTGTCGCTGGCGGGCCACAAGGTGCCGACTGCCACAGCCACGGCCAGGGTGCCCTGCGAACCGGCGAGCCCATCATCATTGACGTCTTCCCACGATCAAAGTCCACCCGCTACAACGGTGACTGCACGCGAATGGTCGTTCACGGTGAGGTCCCACCGGCAGTCGAACGAATGCACGCAGCCGTGCTTGCAGCGAAGATCGCCGGTGAGAACGCCGCGATGGCTGGCATTACCGGTGAAGCAGTCAACGAAGCGACAACCGCTGTCATCACGGAGCATGGCTATGAGCTTGGGCTCCCCAAGCCAGAGGACGATCCGGGACGCATCGCAATGGTCCACGGAACCGGGCACGGGGTCGGACTCGCCGTCCATGAACCTCCTCTCCTCGACCGAGGCGGCCCACCGCTCGTCGCGGGCGACGTCATCACGATCGAGCCGGGACTGTACGGCCCAGCCATCGGTGGCCTGCGGCTCGAAGACATGGTTGTCGTCACCGACACCGGATGCGAGGACCTTGGCAGCGGCCTGCACCTCGGACTGACCTGGGCCTGATTGGACACATTGGTGTGACCTCTGCGCCCTACGCCGCGTCAGGCATGACCGGCGGCATCGGTATTGCCAGTACCTCAGCAACAGCCCGAACGACCTCTGCTTCACCAATCGTTGTTTTGCCATCATGATCAACGACTGACACGACTGCTTCCAGCAGACGACCTCGCTCGCTGAACTTCAATGTGCGCAGGTCATGCACGGCTGCGTTGATCCCCTTGAGCGACACACCCTGAAGTCCCGAGGATGGCATCGTGAGTTTGAGTTGATGACAGGCCGTACCCACCGCCGCCTCTGTTTCAGAACGATCCATGCCGCCAGCTGCGGCAACCACCGATAGGATGCCTAGCACGCTCGACTCCATCGACGCGATTGAACGGCGGGACGAGTGGCTCGCCTTGCCGCCCCGATCAAGCATCGCATCGACAAGCAGCGCCACGACCCACTCGAACCGGCTGACCTTTCGATCGGCCGCGACGAGCGCTTCGACGAGTGACTGAAGCTCACCAGCCTGCGTCGGGGACAGGGCTTGCACAGCGGCGCTTGTCATGTCGAGCAGCGGTATGCGCGCAGCCGCATCCAGGTTTGCGACAGCCGGGGCAAGCGCTGCAACACGGGCACCCTCGTACTCAGGAAGCAACCGGTTGATCGCCTCCTGTTGCCGTCTCTTCGCCTCGGCATCGTCCCCGCCATCCTCAATCAGCATCGCGGCAATCAGAGCGCGGGCCGCCTGCGGCGTATGGGCCGCATCCCGCAACACGAGTGGGATCGAGGAGATGACCTGCCTCGTCCACGCCATTGGGGCCGCCTGCACCTCCCCTGCCGAGGCCAGCACCTGCTGCATCCGGCCGATTGCAACCGCAGCGGCAACCCCCTTCCCGACCCCACTCGTTTGGGCTGCCGGCTCGCCTGCCGGGTCTGTTGGAAGTTCGGACACCTCCACGGTGCGCCCGCCAGTGATCCGATCGATCCGCATGGCAAGCGGCGGATGGGTTGCGAACACCGCTGGCATCGCCTGCGAGAAGAACATGTGATTGAACTGGCTGGCCTCGGCGGCGAATCGGGGTTTCCTGGTTGATTGACTGATTCGGCTCAGCGCCCCGGCAATGCCATCTGGATTGCGCGTGTACTGCACAGCGGATGCATCGGCAAGGAACTCACGCTGCCGCGATACGGCCGCCTGAATGATCCTCGCCATCAGCGTGCCGAGGAACCCCACGGCCGCAACCAGCGCGCCAAACACAATGATGCCTATCGCCAGTGCCGCGCCTCCTCCTTTGTCGTTGCTGCTTCGCCGGCCACCGCCAAACAACAGTGAATATCCCACGACGCGAATCAGCAGCAACCCCGTAATGCCAAGAACCATCACGCCGTTGATGACTGCCACGAGCCTCAGATTGAGCCGCATGTCGCCATTGAAGATGTGGCTGAACTCATGCGCCACGATTCCCTGCAGTTCGTCCCGGGGAAGCGCGATGCACCCCCGTGTCAAACCGATCGCAGCCTGATCCACCGTATGCCCCGCGGCAAACGCGTTGATTGAATCGGATGGGATGGCGAAGACCGGAGGCACCGGGATTCCCGAGGCAATCGCCATTTCCTCGACGGTATTGAGCGCTCTGCGTTCTGCCGGATCAGTGGTATCGGGCTCGATGCGAACACCACCGAGCATTTCCGCAACGGCCGGTCCCCCGGCTCGCAGCTGCATGTAGCGATAGAGGAATCCCCCGCCGACCAACACGATCATGATGCCGAGGGCGATGAGCGCGAGCTCCGGATCCCACCATGATCCGACTTCGAGCTCGGCCCACCGCTCAGCGCTGTTGTGATGGATCTCCCGTCCCTGACTCGCCGCCTCCCGATCCTGCACTTGCTCGTAGATACCGGCAGCCTGGACGGCAAGCATGGTGATGAAGTAGAGCCCCGCCGTCATGCCAACCAAGCCAAGAAGCAGCGACCAGACCAACATGCCGGTCTTCTTGTGCGCACGGTCCTGCGCCTCAAAGAAATTCATAATGCCACCCTCTTCTCAGGAATCAGGTGAATTGCACTTTTGGAGCTTCCTTCTGAGCTGCATCTTCGATCTCGAATGAAGATGCCTCAGAGAAGTTGAACATGCCCGCGATGATGTTCGAGGGGAACGTCTCTCGTTTGGTGTTGTACACCATGACCGAGTCGTTGTACGCCTGCCGAGAGAATGCCACCTTGTTCTCAGTGCTGGTGAGTTCTTCCTGCACCTGCATCATATTGGCGCTGGCTTTGAGGTCCGGATAGGCCTCCACCGCGACGTTCAGACTTCCCAGAGCGCTCGCGAGGGCACCTTCTGCGCCGGAGAGGCTCTTCATCGCAGCGCCATCGGTCGGGTCGAGTCCAACCGCCTTCGCAGCGGCCAAAGCCTGATTCCTCGCCTCGGTGACAGCTTCGAGCGTTCCAGCCTCGTGCTTCATGTATCCCTTGGCAGTTTCAACCAGATTCGGAATCAGGTCATACCGCCGTTTGAGTTGCACATCAATCTGGGCCCATGCATTCTTGACCCGATTGCGAAGCGACACCAGTGCGTTGTAAATCGCAATGATCATGACAATCAGAAGGAGCAGAAGTCCGCCAAGAACGATAAACACGATCGCAACCCCGGCGAGGGCCAACATAGACGTCGTCAACATGTCAATTCACCTTTCCCGTCAACTCCAATGCGCCGCCCCGACCTCACTGATCAGACTCCAGCAGATACGGCGACATCATAATCACTGATCCGTCGACCAGCGCCGCTGGCACATCGTCAGATGACCACGGTCCAACGCCCCCGTGAATGAGAACATCGGATGGCTTGTGGTCTGGATCAGGACGGTGATACTCCCAGCCCATACCCGGATGGAGCGGGTTTTCAAGCGTTGGCTGATCGAGGTAGTGCTCATCAACCAGAACATCCAGAGACTCAGGCCAATCCCCCGTGTCGGCCTGATACGCAATGCAAGCCATTGCAAGCACCCTGGCATGGACTTTCGCTTCGGTGTTCCTGGCAGCATCGCGAGCAGATTCAATCGCTGGCAACGCGACGCCAAGTGCCACCGGCGCAACGAGTGGAAGCATTGATGCAATATTCGCAGCAAGGCCGGTCACCAGTACATTGACGCTTGAGTCACAGGTTCCTGCGTACACCAGATCATCGCCTTGAGTACGAACTGTCAGCACACACGGGCTCGCCCCCTCAATGAGTTCGGCATACGGTGGCATGACAAGAGGAATGCCTGTGCTGGCATCGGTGCGAGGCCGCGTGTAGTTCGAGATCGCATTCATGATTCCGGTGGCGATTCCGTATCCGTCGGCAAGTTGAGACGGAATATCGGTGAAATGCACCTGAACCGCTCCGATCGCATCGCGCCCGACCGCCGAAGCGAATCGCGGGTTGTCCATGATCGAGGTCTTGCTTCCAAGCTGGCGACAGGCCGCAACCATCGCCTGTGGTGTCAGCGTCGCAAGGAGCCAGTCGCCCCGTACGACGAGCGAGAGCTCAAATGGAACCGGCACGCCCGGGAAAGTCAGCGAAATGACTTCGCCACAGTCAGGATGAGACCACGAAGACAGCTGCACGTAGCCCTGCGTCATCGGCGCTGCCATGGCATTGACTCGAGCCGATAGAGTTCCGAGCGTCGTCGCCATGCCATCGGCGTTGGATAGACCGATCGCCATCACGCCACTCATCAGCCCGCCGCCACCGGTCGAAACCGATCGGTACATGGCGAACGAGTCTCCGAGATAGTCGATCAATTCAGTTTTCGGATCGACGCCAAGCATCATCTTGGCCTGCTGTCGAGCCATATCCGATGCCTTGATTGGCTCGCCACCCGGCCCCTCGCCCATGGGAGGCGCAAAACTGTCGGCCATCGCCAGCAAACCACCGAGGAAGGTCTTGAGATTGAATCGACTCACTTGCACATCAACGGCGTCTGCAGGAATGACCTGCAGATTCGCCCGCTGGATGCCCTCGGCAACGAGATCGCTGCCAAAGTGTTTGCCGTAGTTGGCGATGCGGCCGCCGATGTGCATCAGATTGTCACCGCGACCCATCGCGAACTCGATCCGCATGGCGTCCGGGCCCATGATGCCGAAACTGGACATGAAGGCAGCCGCCTGAGGCTCGAACATCGCAGCCACACCAAGAATTGGTTGCATGGCGCTGAAGTCCACGATCGCGCCCATGAGTGGATCGACCCCTGCGGGCAAACCGCAGCCAGACCAGTCAATCGCCCCGAACTGCGGGTCTGCATTGACCACAAAAACAGCCTGACCATCCTCCGAGCCAAACACGACCGGCGGTCCTTGATTGGGTGCCACCAGGGTTGTCATGAGTCCGGGATGAGCCTCCGATGGCCCGACGGGTGGAGCGCCTGTCAAACTCATCACATGCCGCAGGCGATTGATGAGTTCCTCTGCAGATACACCAGCATTCCCGCGTGAAGACACAGAGAGTCCGAACGGCATCTGCGGGTCTACCGGTCCACTCGCCATCGTCATTCGCATGTCAAGTTCACTCATCGCAACCGATGCAAGCAGGTTGGCGATCGCGGCGCCTCGCTCTCCAGCGTCGGGCGGCAGGCTCAGGCCGTTCTGCTCCATCATGACCAGCGCGGCGTGCAAGTTCGCATCCTTGGGGTCATCCAGAATGCCGTCGATGCCAGCCGAGTACAGGACGATCGCATCAGTCGCCGTGGCATCTGCAGATACTGCAGGAACAGACAACACGCCCGCCGCAATTGCGGCCCCGACACGTACAACGCGATTCAACATGTGAAGTTCTCCTGTTCCCTCAACCCAACGTGGAATCTGACCCACGCATTGGCGCAGAGAGTCAGGATACCACTCGCTCGTTGGGAAAACCGTTCGCCCCTTTTCAGGTGCGGCGAAGCACGAGCATGCTCAGATCATCGTCGACATGTCCACCATGCCACCGCTCAGCGATCTCAATCCCCTGTGCAGCAACAGTTTGCGCGACTTCCTGCGGGCGCTCGCAAAGCCCGGCAGCCAGCCCTTCCGTTCCGAGCATGTCGCCGCTGGCATTGCGAGCTTCGGTGATTCCGTCGGTGTAGAACGCCAGCCAATCTCCAGGTGCCAACGCACCTCGCCGCGACGTCCACACGCCATCAGCCACGACTCCGAGCAATGGTCCCGTCGAGTCGCCTTCCTCCCTCACCGATCCGGCTGCGCACACAAGCGCCGGCAAGTGCCCGGCAGAGACAATCTCAAAGGTCCCCTCGGCCAGGTGATATCGAGCGATGACACCGGTCACGAACACCTGACGCTCGTTGTCATCACACAACTCGACATTCGTGCGCGACACGACATCAACAAGCGGGACATCAGGGTCGTCAAACTGCCGAAGAAGCGTCATGGCTCGGACCATCACAAGCGCCGCGGGCATTCCCGATCCAGCCACGTCCGCAAGCACGACTGTCAACACACCATCCCGGACCCAGTAGTCGTAGAAGTCACCTGCAACATGACGCGCTGCGACGTTTACTGCAAAGAGGTCAACTTCGGGATAGTCCGGGAGCACTGGATCATCGTGGGGAAGCATCTGCTCCTGGATCTCACGCGCTACCTCGAGTTCCTGATCGACGCGCTGCTTTGCGGCTTCTGCCGCAGCGACCTCATGCACCGTCGCCTCAAGCCTGCGGGTCATGGTGTTGAAGTCAACGGCCAGGGTGCCAAGCTCATCTCTTCGACGGATGCGCTCGACGGTGGCCCCGAGTTCGCCACTTGAGACGCGACCGACCGCCGCGCCGAGACGACGCACATCTCCGGTCAGGCGAAGCCCGGTTGTCAGAACAATCGCCGCCATGATCAACCCACCGATCACCAGCACCGCGACATTGCGCGCCAGTTGCCACCGGACCGGCCCAAGCACCTCGTGTTCCGACATGGCCGCAGCAAAGACCCAATCGGTGGTGGGGATGGGCTCTACTGCGATGATGTGCGGCTTGCCATCCGGCCATGCTGGCTCGCGGATGAGCGTCGCGGGCTGGGTCTTCGCCAACGCAGTAGGCGCACCACCCTTAGCAACGGGCTTCGTGATGTTGTCCGGATTCGGATTCGAGATGAAGCGATCATCCGGGCCGACAAGGTATCCGAGCGTGTGTGTGAACTCTCCGATCGAGAGCCGCTCCTGAAGCGGAAGGAGCGGTACGTCCAGCGACACCACGGCCACGACGGCCCCGGCTCGAAGCACGGGTACAGAATACGACACAAGCAGACCGCCAAAGACAGGTCCGTCATAGGGCGCCGTCCACCCGCCCTTGCCATCATCGGCAACGCGATACCAGCTGCTCTGTGTGTAGTTCGGTTGCCCTTCGCGCTCGTATTCCTCCTTGAGATCACGTCGATGCATGACGCCATCCCGCTGCCACACATACGGCGCGGCGGGCTCATCACCGTCCACCTCATCCGGATTCCACGCTATCGACGCGCCTTCCACGAGCGGAACACGCCTCACCAGCTCTTCGAGCAGCGACCAGACGCGTTCACCCTTGAGCTCCGGCGCGTGGGTGAGCGCGGCCGATCCTGCGTGGGCTACGTGCATGGCCCGTGCCAGATCGCCATCAATCTCCCTTGCCGTCGCCTGCGTCAGCAGAAGCGCTCGCTCCTTGGCCGCAGCTAAGGCGAGATCACGCATCGCATCAAATTGCGTCCATCCGATGACAACGAACACAGCCGTCAGCGGAAGCACAAGCAGCACGAGGAGTTTCAATCGAAGCGTCATGGGAGCAGGCTCGCCGCTGCAGCGTCTGCAAAGGCCCTTGCGTTTCGCCGAGGGACTCTTCCGGCAGGAATCGACTCATCGCCCTGAACCAGACGCGCAAACATGCCGGCCTTGTCCTCACCCTGCACGTGCCACACAATCTGACGGGCCGATGCAATCGACGGGAACGTCATCGTCATTCGCCTCCGGCCCGCGTGTGGCCGCGCCGTCACGACAACTCCTTGTGTACACGCGCCAGCCGCTTCATCTTCCGGAAAGAGGGAGGCCGTATGCCCGTCCGCGCCGAGTCCGAGATGAACGATGTCTGGGCCCCGACCGCTCGTCAGCTCACGCAGGAGTCCGTCGTACGAAGCCGCCGCTGCGCTCAAGTCATCTGACTCGACCGGCATCGGATGAAGATTCTCGCTCGGAATGACGGGGCCGAACACCCGAGCCGCAGCCGTCCAATTCCGCTCATCGCTTCCTGCGGGCGCAATCCGCTCATCGACTTGCACGATGTGTACGCGACTCCACTGGACATCACGCCGGGCGGCAAGCATGCTGAACATGGCCCATGGCGACCGGCCACCACTTACCGCCAGTACCGCCGTTCCGTCGAAGGTGAGCTCCACCAGTACACCTGCGATCCACTCGGCACCATGCGCCGCGAGCGAACCTGCGTCCTGGAAGACAAGAACTTCAAGATCGCCCGATCCGTCCCTCGATGTATCCGCTTCAGGCATCAACTCTCTGGAGCGCGAGCCCGAACGGGGCTCAACGGATCGTGCCATGCATTGTGGCCAACAACGAGTTTCCGAGCTTCCAGCGGCCCCCAGGTCCCCGGCTGATAGTCGTAGAGATGTGTATTCGCTGCGAGTACCGGATCAACAATGCCCCAAGCAGTCTCCACCTCATCGACCCTCGCGAACAGCCCGGCCTGCCCCTCCATGGCATCTTCGATCAACCGCTCGTACGCGGACATTTCATCCGGCTCCTGGTGAACTGCGATCATCTCGATCTGCTCACCGGTCATTGCCTCACCCGACTTCTTCGCCCGCGCCCCGATCGAAATCGTCGTAAACGGCTTGAACTGAAACCGAAAGTAGTTTCTCTCACAGTCCGTTGTGTCTTCGAACAGGGCTTGAGGCGGCCGACGCAAGTCCACCAGAACTTCCGTTGCAGTTACGGGCATCTTCTTGCCAACTCGCACGAGAAACGGCACACCGGCCCATCGCCATGAATCGATGTGAAACCGCACTGCCGCGTAGGTTTCGGTCCTTGAGTCAGGATGCACCCCTGCTTCTTTCAAGAAGCCTCGATAGCGTCCACGGACCACCTCGTTCGGGGTCAATGGCCTCATAGATCTCAGCACCCGAACTTTGGCATCACGCAGTGACTCGTCGTCAGATGCCGCGGGCGGGTCCATCGCCAGAAGCGCGACCATTTGCATCATGTGATTTTGAATGACGTCGCGAATGGCGCCAGCCTCGTCATAGAAGGCCCCCCGCCCCTCGACGCCGAAGTCCTCGGCCATTGTGATCTGCACACTGCGAACGTGTTCGCGATTCCAGATCGGCTCCAGGAAGCGATTGCCGAACCTGAAATAGGTCAGGTTCAGGAGCGGCTCCTTGCCGAGATAGTGGTCGATTCGATAGACCCGTTCCTCGGGGAACACCGCATGGAGTTCCTCGTTCAGTCGGATTGCCGACTCAAGATCCCGTCCAAAGGGCTTCTCAACGACAACCGATGCGCCTGCGGCGCAGCCACCGGCCGCAATATTCGCGGTCACCATCCCAAAGATGCTCGGCGGAACAGCGAGGTAGTGCAGCGGATGTTTGGCGTCGCCAAGTGCCTCTCGAAGTCGCTTGAAACTCGCCGGATCGGAGTAGTCTCCGAGTACATACTGAAGGCGCCCTGCGAATCTCTCAAACACTGCATCATCTATCTCGCCGCCGCCAAACCGCTCGATACCGTCCCGTGCTCTCACACGGAGATCCTCAAGCGTCATCTCCTGCCTGGCAATACCAACAACCGGCACTTCAAGTGCCCCGCGCTCCTCAAGGGCGTACAGTGACGGGAAGATTTTCCGATGTGCAAGATCGCCTGTCACACCGAAGATCACCAGGGCATCAGCGCGTTGCCGGCTCATGCCTCTTTCTCGACATGACCACCAAACTGGTGTCGCATGGCAGACAGCACCCGCCGACCAAACTCGTCTTCACCCCGCGAGGCAAACCTCTGGAACAGAGCTGCAGCAAGCACCGGCGCTGGTGATCCTGTCTCGATCGCAGCCTCAAGAGTCCATCGCCCTTCGCCTGAATCTGAAACCCGACCTGCAAAAGAATCGAGCGCTGGATCTTCATGCAGCGCTGCTGCGGTGAGATCCAGAAGCCAGGATCCAATCACGCTTCCCCTCCTCCACAATTCAGTAATCGCCGGAAGATCCAGCTCATATTGAAAGGCCTCTGGTGCTCTCAGCGGGGTCGTTTCCGCGTCGTGCTGTTGTGATCCGGTTCCCGCAGACGCGTGCGCCAATACGCCAAGACCTTCGGCATAGGCCGCCATCAATCCGTATTCAATTCCATTGTGAACCATCTTGACAAAGTGGCCCGCGCCGCTTGGGCCGCAGTGCAGCCATCCCTGTTCGGCCGGTGGTGGTGTCCCATCCAGCCCTGGAGTCCGCGACGCCGCCTCCACGCCTGGCGCAAGCGTCTCCAGCGCAGGCTGAAGATGCGCCACGGCAAGTTCGTCCCCGCCGACCATCAGGCAATACCCGCGATCCTGCCCCCACACGCCACCGCTCACGCCAGCATCCACGTAGCGGACACCGCGCTCCCCAAGCGCCGCATGCCGAGTGAGATCATCACGCCACATACTGTTGCCGCCGTCTACGAGTACGTCGCCCTCACTGAGATGCGGAGCGACGTTGTCAATAACCGTATCAACGAGCCCCGCCGGAACCATCATCCAGACTGCCCTGGGTGACTTCAGCACAGCGGCCATCGCCTCAACTGACGCAACCGGAGTCGCTCCATCTGAAGCGAGTTCCGATACGGCGTCCTGATTGACGTCCCACACAACACACTCATGGCCCGCGGCAAGCAGACGCCGCACCATGCCCGCTCCCATTCTCCCTAGACCAATCATCCCGATCTGCATCGAGGTGCGCTCCCGCTCAGGTGGCCTGCAGATTGCCGGCTTTGTTCTCGATCGTCTGGAGCAGATTTCGCCATGACTTGACGAATGCATCGGCGCCGTCAGATTGAAGTTTCTCCGCCAGTGCCGCTACGTCTACGCCCGCCGCCTCAAACCCGCCCACAACCGCGTCGGCTTCCGCCCACGATTCGGGACCGAGTGTTCCGGTGACCTCACCGTGATCGGCGAAGGCCAGCAGCGTAGGCTCGGGAATCGTATTGATGGAATCCTTCGCCACAAGCCCGGAGATGTAGAGCGTGTCCGGAAGCGACGGATCCTTTGTGCTTGTGCTCGCCATCAGAAGCTTCTGCCGATGGCCGCCTTGAGACTCGATCGCCTTGAATCGTTCGCTTGAGAAGATCTCTTCACAGGCACGGTGACACTGTGTGACCACCGCAATGCCCAACCGATTCGAAAGGTCATCTCCGACAAGACTCGCCGTGGGCGTGTCCCAGCGCGACACAAACACTGAAGCAACTGAAAACACGTTGGCATCGAGCCCTGCTTCGAGCCTGCGCTCGATTCCTCGCATGTACGCTTCAGCGGCGCGTCGATACTGCGCCTCATTGAAAATCAGCGTAACGTTGACATTGACCCCTCGGAAGATCAACTCCTCAATCGCTTCAGGCGATTCAGGAGTGCCCGGCACCTTGATCATGAGGTTTGGTCGACCAGCTCGCTCAAAGAGCGCTGTCCCCTGCTCAATTGTCGTAGCGGCATCTGCCGCAAGAAGCGGCGACACTTCCAATGACACACATCCATCGGTTCCGCCACTTACATCCCAGGAAGTACGAAGCAAATCGGCGGCTCTGGTCAGATCCTCTAGCGCAAGCGTGAAGAGCGTCTCCTCGGCATCACCCGCACCAATAGCTGCGTCGTAGAGATCACTGCCGGAGATCGCTTTGTCGAAGATTGACGGGTTGCTCGTCAGGCCGGTCACACAATTGTCGGCGATGTACTTCGAGAGGGTGCCGTCATCGAGAATGTCCCGTCGAATGTAATCGAGCCAGACCGCTTGGCCGGCGTCGGCCAAATCATGGAGCGGGTTCATCGTTCGCTTCCTTTCGATCTCGATGATCTGCGAGAGCCGTCGGCGGTAACGCTCGGCTGGTTGAAACTCGGCGTTCAGGTACGCGGTGACAATCTCGGTTGCAGGCTCAGGGCCGATGACCCGCGTACCGAGTGTGAGGACGTTGGCCGCATCATGCTCGACCATCTGGTGAGCCGTGTAGGTGTCGTGGGCGGTCGCGGCTCGGATGCCGGGAAATCGATTGGCGGCCATCGTCATTCCGGCTCCCGACCCACACAGAAGGATGCCGCGCTGCACCCTGCCAGTCATGAGTTCCTGGCAAAGCGCTTCAGCAGCAACCGGAAAGTCCACTCGTTCACCCTCTTGGGGCCCCACCAGGATCGGTTCGTGACCGAGCTGACTGACCACCTCGGCGAGGTGTGCCCGCATTTCCAGACCCGCATGATCTCCCGCCAGTGCAACTCGCATCGCGCGCCTCCAGAGGGCAAGATAACGACCCCGGAGCATCGGCTATCGTGCCTCTTGTGAACATCCTTGTGATCGACGTCGGCGGCACGAATCTGAAGATCCTCCGCTCGGGTGAAGAAACCCGGCGAAAGGTGAAGTCCGGCTCCCATGTCTCGGCGGAGTACATGGCCGAGGCAGTCCAGGAGGCCTGCTCGGACTGGACGTGGGACCGGGTATCCATCGGCTACCCCTCCCCGGTTGTCGGCGGCCGCCCCCTCCTGAACCCATCCAATCTGGGCGGCGGATGGGTCGGATTCGACTACGAGGCAGCCTTTGGTTGCCCCGTCCGCATTCTCAACGATGCCGCCATGCAGGCGCTTGGCAGTTACCACGGCGGCCGCATGCTCTTTCTCGGCCTCGGCACCGGGCTTGGCTCGGCCATGATTGAAGACGATCGTCTGGAGCCTCTGGAACTCGGGCATATGCCATTCCGTGACTCCTCGTTCGAGGAGTACACCGGCAAGGCCGCCCTCAAGCGGGATGGGTTCAAGCAGTGGCGAAAAACTGTCTTTGCGGTTGTCGACCAGTTTGTCGACGCCATCGACCCGGACTATGTCGTCCTCGGGGGGGGCAACGTCAAGAAACTCGATGACCTTCCGGCGCGGTGCGAGCGCGGCAGCAACTTCAATGCCTTCATTGGCGGGTTCAGAATGTGGGAGTCCGACTCATGAGCCGAGCATGGAATGACCTCCACGCCCATCGCTCGGAGCTGGGCGACATCACACTTCGGGAACTGATCGACGCGCCGAATCGCGCAGCGTCCTTTGTCCACGCGCTCGGTGAGTTCACCATCGATCTCACCAGACATCTTGCGACCCCGAAGACACTTTCATTGCTCCAGGCGCTGGCCCGCGAGCGGGACGTCGAAGGACTGCGGGATGCCATGTTCGCTGGCGAACCGGTCAATACAACCGAAGGCCGCGCCGCGATGCACATGGCGCTGCGGAATCGTTCGGACCGCCCTATGCAGGTAGATGGGCGAGACGTCATGCCGGAAGTCCGCGCCGTGCTTCGCCACATGAAGTCGTTCTGTGAATCAATCCACACTGGGTCATGGACTGGATCTACCGACCGCCGCATCGAAAGCGTTGTCAATATCGGCATCGGCGGATCAGATCTGGGCCCGGTCATGGCGACCGAGGCTTTGCGCCCCTGGTGGGCTGGCGGTGTCCGTGCTCACTTTGTGTCCAACGTCGATCCGTCCCACCTTGCAGCCACGCTTGGCCCACTCGACCCGGAGACGACGCTGTTCATCATCGCCTCCAAGACGTTCGGCACACAGGAAACACTCGCCAACGCGCACGCCGCTCGGCGGTGGCTTACAGAATCGCTCGGGGATGACGCGGTGGCAAAGCACTTCGTCGCCGTGTCAACAAACGCAGATCGAGTGCGTGAATTCGGCATCGACCCAGACAACATGTTTGAGTTCTGGGACTGGGTTGGTGGCCGATACTCCATGTGGTCGGCCATTGGTCTCTCGATCGCCGTCGCCATCGGCTTTGATCGATTCGAAGCCATGCTCGAAGGTGCCCATGAAGTCGACCAGCACTTCCGGGACGCCTCTATCGAGGCCAATGTTCCGATGATGCTCGGCCTCCTGGACTGCTGGTACCGGGAGTGCTGGGGATGCCAGAGCCGAGCGGTGCTTCCCTATGACCAGCACCTCCACCGCCTTCCGGCCTACCTCCAGCAGTTGGAAATGGAGAGCAACGGTAAGCATGTGCGCCTCGACGGCACCGATGTGACCCACGGTACCGCATTCGTCGTGTGGGGCGAGCCCGGCACGAACGGTCAACACTCCTTTCATCAGATGCTGCATCAAGGAACCACCATGGTGCCCTGCGACTTTCTGGCCGCAGCGCAGTCAGAGAGCCCGAGCCCTGATGACCGTCAAGCGATGCTTGTGGCGAATTGCCTTGCGCAGTCCGAGGCTTTGGCGCGGGGAAAGACAATCGATGAAGTCGCCGCTGACCTGACCTCGGCAGGGCTCACCGAAGACCAGATTCGTGAATTGGCGCCGCACAAAGTCATGCCGGGAAACCGGCCCTCGACCACCATGCTCTATCCGCGACTCGATCCAGCCCAACTTGGACGCCTGATAGCACTCGCGGAGCACAGAGTCTTCGTGCAGGGCGCCGTGTGGGGAATCGACTCCTTCGACCAATGGGGGGTGGAACTCGGCAAGACACTTGCCAATCGCATTCTCCCCGGACTCATTGGCGGAACCGCTTCAGGAGATGAAACGACCCTTCGCCTGGTTGATCTTCTCAAGACGCTTCGACCCTCCTGAGTACAACACACCATGGAACACACGCCCCAGGAATCGAAACCCGAACTTGACCGCGAGTGGCTGCTTACCAATGGGCTTGGTGGCTTCGCCATGGGAACCGCGTGCGGGATCCCCACCCGCCGGTATCACGGACTCTTGGTCGCGGCCACAGATCCACCGACGTCTCGGGTTGTTGCGCTTCACAGCACCATCGACACAATTGCGCTTCCTGGCTCAGGCGAGATCCCCCTCTCAAGTTTCCTGTTTCGCGATGATCCGAATCCGAATCCTGATGGCTGGACTCGCCTGTTGACCTTTGAGTGCGACCTGTCCTCTGCGACATGGCGGTGGAGCCTGCCCTCAGGAATCACAATCAGCAAGACCTTGACACTGAAGCACGGGTTCAACGCGTGCACGATCCGATGGCAAGTCGACACGCTTCCCGACACAGCGACTCTTCGGGTTCGACCGCTCATCCTGCTCCGCGACTTCCACGCGCTCCAGACGCTGCCACATGGCATTTCTCTCAGACGCACCGGCCGAGCACTTCGCGCCCAGCGTGGGGACCTCGAACTTGTCCTGCGCTGCTCCCGTGGCGAATGGCGCGAAGACGCCGACTGGTGGCATGAGTTTGAATACCCGGTCGAGCGAGAACGTGGGTACGACCATCGTGAGTCATCGTTCGCTGCAGGCATGGTGGAGGTTGGCCTGACCACCGGCCACCCGTGGTTCGAATTGACCGCCGAAATGGACGCCTTCGTGCCGCTGCCGCCCGAGCCATGTACCCATTCCGCCAGGCCCGCCAACAACCGATTGGCAGGAGCTGCGGATCAATTTGTCGTTGCCCGCTCGGGATCGAACCACACGGCTGCGGGCGCCACAATCATCGCTGGCTACCCCTGGTTCGCCGATTGGGGCCGGGATGCGATGATCTCGCTCCGCGGCCTGCTTCTTGCAACTGGCCGGCTCGAAGACGCGAGGCTTGTACTCGAAACATTCGCCGCATCGATCAAGAACGGCCTCGTTCCAAATCGATTCGATGATCGCGATCCCGCGCTTGCGCATTACAACACAGCAGACGCAAGCCTCTGGTTCATACATGCGGTGGGGAACTACCTCGAACAGGCCGGCGGCACGCTCCAGGCGCCGGGTGGAGAAGCCCTTCTCGAAGCGGCTATGGGCGTCGTCTCTGCGCACATCGAAGGCCGTTGTCCTGGAGTGCGCATCGACTCTGACGGTCTTGTTGAAGCGGGCGTCGAGGGCGAGGCCCTCACGTGGATGGACGCGCGAATCGACGGCGTCGCCGTCACGCCCAGAATCGGAAAGCCTGTTGAACTCTCGGCGCTCTGGCACAGTGGGCTGCGCCTTCTGGCAGACCTGCTTCCGGGCGAATCATCCTTCCTGAATTCATGGGCTGATCTTGCCAAGCAATCGTTTGCCGCATTCTGGAATGAGGATGGTGGATACTGTTTCGATCTTCTCGAGAAGCACGATGGAGTATGGGTCGGCCAGGACCAGATCAGGCCGAATCAAGTCTTTGTTGCGGCGCTCCCCCACTGTCCACTTGAGCAGTCACAGATGCGCCGCATGATGGGCGTGGTCACCGACCAACTGTTGACCCCATATGGACTGCGAACACTCGCCCCCGATGATGCTGCGTACCGGGGGCGATTCGAGGGCAACATGGTCTCCCGCGACACTGCATACCACAACGGAACTGTGTGGCCATGGCTCATTGGCCCATATTGCGATGCGCTTCGGGCAGTCATTGACGATCCTGTAGCCGCTGATCATGCCGTCACCGAGGCGACCGCGCCGCTGCTGACATCACTTGACCATGGATGCATTGGTCAGGTCGCCGAAATCTACGACGGCGATGCGCCGCACGAGCCCCATGGCTGCCCCGCACAGGCATGGTCTGTCGCGGAATTGCTTCGAGTGCTCATGCCAGCACCGATGCCCACGGTCCGGCCACTCCTGTCATGACTCACCCCGCCCCGGCAGAGCCGAGGCGGGGTGGTACATGATCCCTCAGTTCTCGGAGAGTCGTGTGAGTGCTGAAGGGAGACGATGAATCAGAAGAGCAGCTGCATCTGCGTGCGGATCAGCCACTGACCGCCGTCCGAGCCATCCTCGTCGGCTCGCCAGCCATTGCCTGAACTGACATAGTCAGCACTCGGCACGCTGCCACCATTGTTGATGAATGAGAACGCATAGCCCCAGTCGGCCGTGAACTTGACGGTCTGTGTTCCGGCGGGCCAGTAGTTGAGGCCTACGGTCAACGTACTGTCGTGACCATTGCGATGGTCGGCAGCGGCAACGCCGCCACCTGAAGCTGCACTGAAGTTTGAAATGTCACCAAGTTCATACCGACCGAAGAGCTGCACATCGTCGGCGACGTCGAATCCGCCCTGAGCAACCCAGCCCCAGCCCTGGGCATCGTCTGGATTGCCACCACCAGCATTCCTGCCATCGGCGTATGTGAAGTACGTAAAGGCCGTCCAGCCTTGACCACCAACCGAGGCGTCGACCGTGAATCCATAACTGCGAGTCGCATCGGCACCACCATACTCATGGTCGTTTGCCGCTCGATCCTCACTGATGTTGAACCATTGGAACGCAGCGCCGATGAAGGCGTAGGAGTCGCTCTTGATTCCACGACCACTAAGCGTCTTCCAGTCCTTCCAGTCGCCGGCAAGTCTGTAATCCACTCGAGCAACCAACGAGTTCGTACTGTTGTCGTTGCTGTACTGATTGAGCGAATTGGGACCATCGCCGTACCAGACACGACCCCAGAGGTCCTCACTCTTCGTGCCAAGTTCAATGCCCTGCGCCCAGCCGTAGGTGAACTGGTTATTGATCATTGAACGCTCAACGGCGAGCTGGGCGCCGGAGCTGACAATCTCCTCGCGGAGGTATGGCGCTTTGAACTGGCCGACCTTGAAGTACCAGCCATCCTCCATCTTCTTGCTGATCCACGCATCTTCGAGGTAGGTGTTGGCGTTGTTGTCGCCGACGTCCTCGCTCTTGTTTCGATCATTCACGATCGTGATCTTGTACCCCCACGAGGGATCGATCACGTTGCCGCTGAACTTCAGTTTGGCTCTGCGGACATGGAATCCGTATTCATCGCTCGCATCTGCCGCCATGCCGTCCGGCGCGTGGTTGTAACTCCATCGCACCTGCATCTGCCCATTGAGCTTGAGCTTCCAGTTCCCATCCGCGGACTGCACGAAGAACCCGCCCTTGTATCCGCTCGTCGCGCCACTGCCCTGCAGGCTGGCGCGGGTGTCAGCATCGGCGAGCACATCGTGCACGATGCCGCGAATCTGCTCGCTCCGGCGGGTTGTAAGCCACTGATCCGAGTCTTCGGCGCGAAGCACATCGACTTCGCCGCGAAGCGTTTCGACCATGGACCGCAACTCGGCAATCTCATGGTCTCGTTGATCCTGCGCCTGGGCTGGCATCGCCACGCCCAGAGCCACAAGAGATGTCATGACACATGTCTTCATACGTTCGTCTCCTTGGGTGGGCCACACGCGGCCCCGTTCTTGACTTGGCGCGGATCGTCGCTGCCATGTGTTCAGGTTTGGTGCAGGAATCGTTGGCAATTGGCACGGGCTGGTCGCCACGTGGAAACCGGGGTGCGGAACGCGGCAACTTGCTCAACAAACGCCGTTTTTCGGCCCCTGAGGGGTAGGCGGCGAGATTGGCCCGGGAACGCGCGCCGAAACCTCGGCCCCATCGCTCTCTGTGGTAACAGGCCCCGCAACACGCAAAGGATCTCACCATGAATGCTTCCAAACTGGCAGCGACCGCACTCGCCGGGTTCGTCCTGCTGACCAACACCCTCGGGATTGCAGCGACGAGTTCGTCCTCGTCCATGTCCCCACGCGACAAAGTCAATGCGGCCTCAATCGCAGACCTCGTGTCAGATGCCCACAACCCGAATCAGCTCGTGATTCGATTCGACACCGTCAAGCGAGCCAAGGCTGATGAGTCACTTCGATCTATTCTCTCCCAGACACGCGGCTCTGTTCGCTGGGAATCGAAGCTTGTCCCTGGTCTCAAGGTGCTTGATATTCAAGAGACCGTCACCAGGGGGCTGCAAGCTGCTCGCGGTCGAGCCGAGGGCGTCTTGTACTCACATCCCTCATACTTGCTGCAGACCACCGACAGCAATGACCCACACTGGGATGAGCTGTGGGGCCTCAAGAACACCGGACAAGCTGTTGAGAGTAACGGAGTCTGGAAGACAGCCGCGCCGGGTATCGACATCCGCGCCGAAGAAGCATGGGCGATGCAACCGGATGCCGATGGCGTCATTGTCGCAGTCATCGACAGCGGCATTGAAATCGACCACGACGATCTGGCCGACATCATCTGGAACAACGCAGATGAGAATCCATGGAACGGCATTGACGACGACGGCAACGGTTACGTCGATGACGTCAATGGGTGGAACTTCCGAAACGGACAACCCGACTCCACTCCCATGGACCACGGCACACACACATCCGGCACAATCGCTGCTATCGGGAACAACAACACGGGCATCATCGGACTCGCCCCAGGCGCAACGGTCATGCCCGCTCAGTTCCTCGGTGACTCCGGTGGCTGGACCGTCGATGCCATGGAAGCTATCGAGTATGTCGTTCTCAACGGCGCACGGATCTCCAACAACAGTTGGGGAGGCGGCGGATATAACGGGGCGCTCTACGATGTCATGCGGGCCGCGGCAGACGATCACGACCACCTCTTTGTGTGCGCTGCAGGCAACGACGGCGGACAATGCGGCTACCCAGCCGCCTACGACCTCGATTGCATCATCTCAGTTGCTGCGCTGCAGCCCGATGGCGAGCTGGCAGATTTCTCCAACCGCGGCGCCGGCGTCGATCTTGCCGCACCAGGCTGGGGCGTGATGAGCTCCGTTGCAGGCAATCAATATGATTCATTCAATGGCACGTCGATGGCCAGTCCCCATGTCGCGGGCGTCGCAGCCCTCCTGCTTGCTCGCAGCAACGGAGCCGCAACAGCGTGGGAGATGAGACAGGCGATCCTCTCGTCGGTTCGTCAACTCAACAATCTCTCGTACCACACCGAAACCGGTGGCATGCTCGATGCCGCTGCCGCGATCGCCGCGCTGGACGCGGGACCTGTCGGCCCCGGTGACTACGGGCTGCTTCAGCACTCCGGCAACACGCCACGGAACATGTCCACCACCTTCGAGCCCGCCGGCAACGATTGGGCGATCTGCAGCGAGCAGGATGTGACCGAGCTTCCACTTCCCTCCGGCGGCGACAACCTGAATCTTCAGGACGACTCCTCCGCCTGGATCGAATTGGACTGGGACTTTGACTACGCCGGCCGCTCGTACGGCCACGTACAGGTCCACAGCAACGGCAGCGTGACCTTCATCAATGCGCCATGGCCCTATGAGCAGCCCTCTGTTGAGAACTTCTCGGCGGCCCCACGCATCGCTCCGATGTACACCGATCTGGACCCGTCAGCTGGCGGCAGCGTTCGAGTCGTGAAGCGATCCGACCGAATCGCATTTTCGTGGGTCGCAGTACCCGCGTACTCCGCGTCGGGCAACCAGCCGCAGAACACGATGCAGCTTGAGCTCTTTCAGGATGGTCGCATCCGCATGACCTGGCTTGACGTCCCCGCCTTTGATGCGCAGGCCGCCATCACTGGACTGGGCGGCGAGGACATTGCCGATCGCATGGTCGACCTCAAGGACGAAGACGACTGCGATGCCACCGATCCACCCGGCGACTCATGCCCCTCGGACGTCAATGGTGACGGCCAGGTCGGCGCAGTGGATCTCATTCAACTTCTCGAGTCTTGGGGAACCTGCGAGTGAGTTGATCCCGAGCCCTTCCAAGGTTGGGTACACATCCCGCCGCAGGCCATCCGGTCTCCGGCGGGATGCTGTTTTTGATCTCAGTCCATCGCCATGACACCGCTCGCGAGGAGGTCGCCCCAAGGATCGACGAGATCCGGCGCCACTTCCAGCAGCGCATTGCAGATGACTTGGCTTGGCTGGCTTGAGAACCGCGCATCATGATGCACTGCCGCAGCAGCCATGAGGAGCAGATACCACAACAGGCCGCGCAGCTGCTCGTCCTCACTACGCGCCCCGTGGAAGCGATGTTTGGCACGGGCATACTGACTGCGAAGAATCTCCACGTCACCATCCGAGGTACACAACACCGCTGCGGCATCCACCGGATTTCCATCGCAATCACGCGCCAGGGCGTCGCTGAGCCACGCCTCACCGTCTGAAGCGCCAAGACGGGCAACCAACTTGGCAGTCGGCCGGTTCTCCTGCGGTCGAGCAATCTCGAGAAGCGTGTGAAGCGTAGGATCGTCGTCGCCACTGATGTCAATCGTCTCATGCCCTGGAGTCACGCAATCACCTCCTGCAAATGCGCCAGTTCCGCATCAAGTTCCGTCTGCGCGACGCCGTCCTGCAGGAGTCGCTCCCGCACGGCCTCTCGGAATCGCGTCGAAGCGGTGCGAACCATCACAGCGCACCGCTTTGGATCAACATCAAACTCCGCCGCGCACTGCCGATACGGAATGCCATCCAGATGATGCCTGAGAAACAATCGCCAGTGCGCTTCCAAACCACCGGCCTGGCATGACGCCTGCGCGTCCCGGCACGCCGCCGAGACGACGGCTCTCGCCCACATCCGGTCGACCTCCCCATCGAGAACACCCAGATCGTCTTGACCAGTGGGGTCGCCATCGCCATTGATCGATGCATTCAAACTTGCCGCATCATGCCGGCGCGTCTTGCGCCACAGTTCCTTCAAATAGAAGTGCAACGCATTGATGAGCCAGTGCCGCAGCCGCTTACCGCTGGCCTGCCACCTGTTGAAGAACTCCTCGCGGTCCAATCGGTCTGCGAGGAATCCGTTGATGATGTCTTCGGGCTCTCCGAGCGTGCGCCAACTCGATCCCAGGTAGTAGATGCGTAGCGGTGCTTCATATGCCTCCATGACATGTCGATTGATCTCGCCGCGGCCCGCCGAGCCGTCCTGCATCTGCTCGCCAATCCACGTGTTCAGCGTCGGCGGAAAGTGTTCGCGTTTTTCGCCCGCCATACCAGCCTACCCCTCACTCGAGACGTCGATCGATCAACCCCCCGGCTGGCACAGTATCCCCTTCTTCGTGAGGCTGCACCTAGGAGCCGCAAGGACCCCAGACTGAGATAAGCAGAAGCAGATCGTCGACGCCGGTCTGGCCGTCACCGTCTACATCCCCCTGCGAGCCGCCTCCACTCCAGCCTTCAAGCACGGCAAGCAAGTCGTTCACGCCAACGTCGCCGTCCCCATCAAGGTCCCCTTGGCATCCACACGGATCGAGCAGCCCGGACCAGGCATATACAGCACCGCTGTCTGGCTGATACAGCGCGCCGGTGACCACAATGTCCCCCTGCACATCCACCGCCCATCCGAACTCCGACTCCGCGGCAGGAACGGGCTGCGACATGGTCGCGATCGGTTTCCATTCAACATCGCCACCGACATGCTTCATTACATCGATGCGTCCGCCATTGACGCCTTCGACCTGGGCATACCTTGAGCCAACCACGAGGAAGTCACCCGACAACGACACGGACACGCCAAACTGCGCATCAGATTGCGGCTCCGGCGGATCAAGTCGCGCCCCAACCCATCCGTCGAACACACGATCAAGAATCCACACGCTTCCTGCATCCACCTCAGACGTGTCGTCTCGGTAGCATCCCGCAGCCATCCGATCACCGTTCACGGACACAGCGAACCCGAAGTAGTCCTCCGGAGAACCTGTTGTCTCCATCGACATGAACCACTCCTGTGACCAGATCGAGCCGACGCAACTCCAGAGCACAATCTCACCCCGACCTTCGTGTGCCCATGGCGCTCCGGCGAGGATGCGATTTCCGTCTGCGGCCAGACCGAGCCCGAGTTGATGCCCTTCGGCGAGCGATGGCTGCACGATCTTCGCCGCGTGCGTCCAGTTGCCATCGGCGTCTCGATCAAACACATGGATGGACCCCGAAGATGCGCCCTGATCATCATCGAGAGGCGCCCCAACGGCGCAGAATCCATCTCCAAATGCCACAGTGCGGCCAAATGCATCTTCGACACCGGGGTCTGGCGGCAGCAGCTTCTGCGGAGCCGACCAGTCGCCCACGGCGTCTCGGGTGAAAACATACGCAGCGCCCGAGTTACTGCCAAAGGCGTCATTGAACCAGGCGCCGGCGACAATCACGCCGTCCTGAATATCAACATCGACTCCAAGCATGTCACCCCATCCCGCGTCCTCTGCGATAAGCCTCGCCTCATGCACCCAAGCACCATCGTGCAATCGGTAGACGTACACGGCACCAGTCGCCCATGCCAATCCAGTCTCGAGCGGCGCGCCGACGGCCATCAACGACCCATCGATTGCCACAGCGCTTCCGAGCATAGCCTCAAACCCCAGATCGCCAGGCACTTCGACATTCATCGCGCACGGCGCTGCAATCACAGCCCCGGTCGCCACAGCAAGCGCCCCGGCTCCCGCCGAAGCGAGCCAGCCGATCATGAACAGGGGCCCCACGCCTCAAGAACTGCAAGCAGATCATCGACGCCAATCGTTCCATCGCCGTTGACATCGAAGGGGCTCCCGGATCCTCCCCAGTCGCCAAGCAGCGCCAGCACCTCATCCACGCCAACGACCCCATCACCTGATCCTTCTGGATAGACATCGGCTTCGCAGCCACTCACGTCGACGATGTCCGACCAATCAACGTCGATGACCTCATCGGGCGGTGTTACGAAAATCACGTCTTCAGCGAAAGCCAGCGTTTCACCGGTCACGACAAAGTCAATGGTGACAAAGTGCACGGGATCGGTCGTCGGCGGCAGCGGCGATTGCCCCATCGTGAATCCGATAGCCGTTGCCTCTCCATTGTAGAGCTGCCACCCACTTTCGCCGCACCATCCATCCCGGACGCTGATGAGTTCCAGCCCGGCGACATCGAACTGAAAGGCGATCATGGATTCATCACATGACCACATCAGGTCGGCAGAGCCATTCCCATCGGGCGTGAACTCATAGTCGCCCCAGGTCAGCGAACACGCCGCAAGCCCAGTACTGGTCACCGCGCAGACCATTCCCGTTGCGCATGCCAAGGTTGCAGGGTCAATCATTACACCGCTCCTTTCGCCTTCCCGAGTCCACTATCGCTTTGCAACGTGATTCGTCAAGGACCAAATCTCGCGGGACCCGCCGTCGAACTGCGAACCACCTTTGGTGCCCCCCCAACAGGCCACCCCCCCCCAACAGGCCACCCCCCCAACAGGTCAGCGACCAGTTCTCAGACAGTAGGAACCGCCCGCTCCGCATGATCGCTGATTTCGAAGAACCCGGCTTCTTCGACGTGCGCGATACCTGCAACAATGCGTGAGGGGAAGGACTCTCGAAGGGTGTTGAGTTCACGAACGTTGCCGTTGTAGAAGCGCCTCGAGGCGGCGATGCGGTCCTCGGTGTTGCTCAACTCCTCCTGCAAGTCGAGGAAGTTGCGGTCGGCCTTGAGGTCGGGGTAGGCCTCGGCGACCACAAAGAGCTTGCCGAGTTGCGTAATCAGCCGCTGCTCATCGCCTGATTGCCTCGCTGGATCACCTGTATTCGCTACTGCCGCGGCGCGGGCCTCAGCAATCGCCTCGAAGACTCTCTTCTCGTGGGCAGCATATCCCTGAACGGTGCGCACGAGGTTGGGGATGAGGTCATACCGGCGTTTGAGTTCCACATCGACGTCCGCCCAGCTCTCCTCAAGATGTTTGCGAAGCGACACGAACCGGTTGTAGATCACAATACACCACAGGAGCACGATGAGGACAATGCCTCCGACAATGCACACCGGAACAATCCATTCCATATCAATCCTGCTCCCTGTAACGGCCTTCACTCAGGCCGCGCACCACATGATCAGGCCAATGATCGAGAAAGCGGCCGACAAAGTCCAACCGCGACCGGAAGTCTTCCGGCGGCCAGACCTTCTTGTTCGCCACACACATCCAGCCTTCTTCCATGTCGATGACCGGTGACTCCTCGGCCAGCAGAAACTCCATCATACGCGGATCGAACAGGTCCCAGGCGAACCTCTTGTGCGAACTCGAAACGTGAAACTTTTTGCTGAACTCCACCGACTCAAAGTCGATGTCATCGAACCCGAAGAAGTCCGTCACCTTGTCGAACAGGTGCTCGCGGCGGAGCAGCAGCTCTGGAACCCCTTCGTGCGGCAGCGCCACCAGCAGGTAACTGAATCGAACTGTCACGCGCCGCCGGTTTTTCCCCGATCCCGTTTCCACGGTGTACCTGAAGTCGCCCATCACGACCCGCTGTGTGTTCCCACCCACCGTGGTTTCGCCGCTCAACGTGTTGTACGCAATGCGGCTCGTGCCATCACGAAAGATCGCAAACTGAGCGAACCGCTCATCGTGGCCGCGATCATCATGCGCTGAGTAGCGAAGTCCCAGTTGATCAGCGAGAGATTGGAGTGCCTCCCGCCGTTTCTTCGCTTGCTGATGGGCGAAGTAAGCACCGACGCCAGCTATCACCAACACAGCGAGAACAAGGACGACCATGAAGGCGGTGTCCATCACCGCACTCCATCAACATGCGAACGCTTCACGGTCATCACTCCGTTCATCATCTGCCAGTGCCCGGGATACGTGCATACGTAGGGATAGCGTCCCGGGCGTGTTGGTGCCATGAACCGAAGCCGCTGGGTTTCTCCCTCAAGCACCAGCGGCGAAGCATGCAGGATGCCATCGACATCAGGTACGTAGTGACGCGATTCCGCCTCGCCAGCCGTCCCTTGAGCGTCGGCTGCCCTGCCAATTCGCCTGAGCGTGCCGGGGCGACCGATGATGAGGTTGTGCGGCATGGCGTCCTTGTTGACAATCACCAGCTCAACTGGCTGGCCAGCCATCACGTCAAAACGCTTCACGTCATAGACCATCTTGTGCGGCACGGTTCCGATCTCCACGCGCTTGACGCGAAGATGTTCCAGCTCAGCAGGCCACTCCGCATTCGCGCGTTCCATCGCCAGTGATGCAACCAGTCTTGACTCATCGGATCCACTCGCTGCCCATTGCGACAACACCTGAAGTGACCGCGATGTCGGATCGACCGCTGCCAGCGCTGGCATCGCGGCAAGACGCACCGGCAACTCAGAGTCGCCGCCTGGAACAAGATCGGCTCGGTATTCGGGTGCCGGTTGATCTTCGGCGCTCCACACGGTGGTTCGGTCATCGTCGAGCACAATGACTCTGAATCCATCGAGCCGCTCGTGGTACGGCCGGTCCGTGCGGTTGTGCAGGGTGATGCGGTCAATCGGAACCTCCGATCCCAGATCTGCCTCCCACCAGGGGTCTGGTTCATCCTCACGTGTGTGCGTCGACGTCCCCGCTGACCAGGCGCCCGTTGCATCTCCATCAACGGCGCGGCCAGCGATGCCATCCCAATTCGTCGATGACTGTGTACACGCTTGCCCGCGTGCTACATTCTCTCCGCCGCTGAGTACCTCGACTTCCGCAAGCGTGAGTGTCGCGGGGCCATCAAGTTCCACTCGAACAAACCGACCGATCACTGGTTCGTCTGTGGGCGACGGCCCTGCTGAAAGAAGTGTTCGGATCATATTGCGGCCGTCACTGCCAACAATGCTCGGCCATCTGGTCGCCGCCGACAGGAGATCAGCCTCCTGCGACATACCTCGCATGGATGAAGCGTCGGCCCATGCGCTGGGCCATCCAGAGGCGTGCGCACGCGCTGCCCATGCCGCTTCGCGGACGGCTGTGGGTGCAGCGACATCTACTGAAAGCGCGTCGATCTGATCTTGCAGCGGCACCAGCATCGAGGGATCACGCTTGAGCAGGAGCTGCATTGCCCCTCCAGCCGGGGCGGCCCGAACGGCGTCCCACAACTCGGCCGCCACCGACCGGCCCGATTGCTGCGCAAGCCACATTGCGGCAGCGAGCCGCTCAGGTTCACCAGGTGTTGCCCGCGAAAGCACCTCGGCGGCCGAGAAGTGGCTGAGCGGCTCCGCCACGAGTGACGTATCCGAGAGCCGCGCGAGCCTCCACGACTCCGTACCCGGACCGCCCGGCGTTCCGTACTTCTTCATCGCTTCGAGCGCCCGAGAACGAACGGCTTTCATACCGGCGTCCATCGGCTGACGCATGGCAAGTCCCATCAGCTCAAGAGCCCGCGGGTCATCCAGATAACCGAGCGCCAACATGGCCTCGAGCCTGACACCCGGGTCGGTATCGAGTACTGCAGCTCGAAGACGGTCGATTGCATCAACATCCTCCTGCCATGACCGAAGGACAGCCACGGCAGCAGCCCGTGAGCGAGGATCATCGGATGTCAGCACCTGATCAAGAAGTGGTTCATTCAGTACACCGTGCGCCTGGTGGAGCCAGAGTGCCTCGAGCACATCATGCGCATCTTCTGAGGGCGCCGCCCAGGCCGATGCTTCAGGAAGCACCTCGTCGGCCGGACGCCGCTGCAGCTCCAACCGACTCCGCCGAGATCGCCACGGATCGCCAGACTTGAGATTCGCAAGCAACTCGGGGGTTTCCAAGTCCGCAATCGAAGCCCATTCTGTTGGGTCTCGGTCATCATTCACTATTCGCCACACGCGCCCATGTGCATGATCGCGACGCGGATCACGAACACTGAACTGCATGTGGCCGACGATCGGATTGGCCCAGTCGAGCATATAGATTGCGCCATCAGGTCCGACCTCAACATCAACCGGGCGGCTGGTCGGATCCGTCGAGTACACAAGATCTGGATCGATCGCATCTGCTTCAAAGCCCGAGTCAACCTCGCTGAGGTCGTACCAGTGCAAGCCGTGATAGCCGATGTTCTGCGGAATCACGAACCGCCCGCGCGCTTCAGCGGGAATGTGTTCACCGCCGAGTATCTCGGTGCCCCCGCCGGGACGCCGATTGCCAGGCGTGAACGATGGAACGCTGCGAACCTCAGGCCCACCTTTATCGGCATCCGGATACGGATGCGCTCCGGCGATGTGACTGAGTCTCCGAGAAGTCGCGCTCGTGCCGTCGGTAATGATGCTTCGACCCCACTCGTCGAAGACGTGACCCCACGGATTCGCCCAGGGCCATGACGATGCGACTTCAACCTCGGCCGTCTCCGGATCAAACCGATAGACGGCAGCATTGGTCGATCGCGCTGGCCCATACGGCGACTCGATCTGCGTGTGGTGAAACGTGCCTTCCTGAAAGTAGATGCTTCCGTCGGGTGGACGGGCAAAGGCAGACATCGCATGGTGGCTGTCCTCGGGGCCGAACCCGTGCAGAACGATTTCCCTCGCGTCGGACACTCCATCACCGTCAGTATCAACCACGTGCAGAAGGTTGGGCTGGCTCACAACCCACGCCTCATCGCCGTTGGTAGAGAAACCAGTGGGGACATACAGATCGTCAGCGAAAACGGTCAGGGTGTCGGCGCGTCCATCGCGATCGGTGTCCTCCAGCACGACAAGCTTGTCCCGTGGCGACTCGCCGGGAACGACATGCGGATAGGTAGGCGCCACAACGACCCACAGCCTTCCGTCGCCGTCAAAATTCATTGCGATGGGGTTTGCCAGATCAGGAAAGTCTTCCTCGCTTGCGAAACAGCTGATCGACCAGCCAGTTGGCAATACGAAGTTTGCAAGCTGATCAGCGACTCGCGGAACCGGTCGATCCTCAGGCGGCGTCACGACGGCATCCCAGGCGGGTTCCGAAATCTCAGGAGTTGGCAGCTCCTTCAACCGAGCAGTGAAAGCCCTGGCGTCAAAGTGCTCGCCCGACAACAGTGCCGCATCAGCCGCTGCAGCGAGTTCTTCAAGCCGTACGTTCTCCGCGGGGAAGTTGTCATCCCCAAAAGGATTGTGCCGCCGCCCGTACACATACTCGGTGTTGATCGGACGATACCTCTCAAACACAAACCGATTCTTCTCGCGAATCGCATTGAGGCGGTCGACTGGCGCATCGACACCGGCGGCGTTGATGCCAAGCCGAACCAGCAACTCGGCAGCCGCGAGCTTGTATCCGGCCTCGTTCAGATGGATTCCGTTGATCGTGAGATCATCATCCCCTGCCATCCAACGCCTTGATGGGTAGTGCAGATCCACAAACGCGACGTCTCGCTTTGCCGCCTCCTCCCGCATCACCTGCGTGTATCTGCCAAGGTCGAAGGTGTGGCTCGATCCATCAGGCATTCGGCCCCCGAGCGACTCATGCGCAACGGGCGACACAAGCACAACACGCCGATTCTGATGCGCGTCAAGCCAGGCGGCGAGGTTTTCTCGGAATGCGGGCAGCCCTTCATCACCCAGAAATGACTCATTCATACCGAAGCATGCGATGATGGTGTCGGCATCGACTCGGTCCAGATGCGCGTCCATGCCCGCGAAGTTCAGGGGTCGCGGCTGTAGTGCAACCTCGTCCCCGCTCCACCCAAAATTGCGAATGTGCAGATCCGATTCCGGATACGCGGCGCGGAGCCCCGCCTCAAAAAACGGATAGTGCTGCATGCGCTCGGCAAATGTGTTGCCGACGATGGCAATCGTGTCGCCCGACTGGAGCGACAGCACAGAGGTATCAACCGGCGCCGCGGCGATCGACATGGCCAGCAGGACTGTGTTCACTCCGGTGCTCCGTGACAGGTCGCGAGGTATGCGACGATGTCTCTCACCTCACGCGGCGTGATCGCCTCACGCATCTCCGGCATGGCCGACATCGCGCCGTAGCCCTCGGCCACGACGGCCTGTGGATCGATGATCGACTGCAGGATCTCCGCCCGCGTCAAACGCGCCGCCACGTCCTCCAGCGATGGTCCGGCAATGCCGCCCCGGCCCTCCACGATGTGGCACCGCAGGCATGACGCCGATGCGTGGTGCTGCACCAGTTGCAATCCCCGGCCTGGGTCTCCGCCATGCAGCGCCGCCGCCCATACGGTGTCGTTTCCGGCGCCTGGACTGCGGGCAAGCAGAAAGTCCAGTCGTGTCTCGTCGGTGACGGAATCTTCGATCGTGTTCAACGCTCCAGGGCCCTCGACGGCGGCTATCACTTCAAACGCGGCGCGGTGCACCTCTGGGTCAGTTCCCGTCATGCCCGACCGTGCGAGATACGCGCCGGTCTGCGGCGGCGCCAGGCGAATCGCTTCGGCGTGGAGTATCGGTTGCCCGGACTTGAGCGCGAGATCCACTGCCGCCTCGCGGGTCGCGTCATCAGCGCCGAGATGTCGCAGACAGTCGAGGCGCGCCGCGACCGCCTCGTCGTCTGCGCCAAGAATGGTCATCATCGCCGCGGGGTCGAGGGACACGCCGAATACCTCGGCAGCGAGCCGCCCCTGCTCGCCGACCTCGCCATCCGCCGCAGCGATGGCTGGCAGCAGCGCCCGCACAGCGGCGGCAGACGCCGCCGGATCGCGCGAGGGTACGCTGCGGTATCGCCCGGTCACGCGGTCGCGCGGCCCAGGCGCCGCCCAGTCGGCCAGTGCGCGGGCCGCCTCGAGTCGAACAATCGGCGAGGTGCCCTCGTCGCCCGCCACGCGGGCCAGCGCCTCGGCGTCCGCCGGCGTTCCCCGCCTCGCGGCCGCCTCCACAGCGCGGCGCCCAATCGAGCGGGCCTCGCGCGAATCGCCGCCGGGCAGTGACGAGGCCACATCGGCGAGTATCGGCATCGCGGCGTCAATCTCGGCGTCGTGAATCGCGCGGGCCGCCTCAGCAGCCACAAAAGGATCGGGATCTGTGACCGCCAACGCCACAGCATCATCGCGCATCCTGCGGAGTGCCAGCACCGCGCCGAGGCGTACGGCAGGCTGCGCATCGCCGAGCAACTCGATCAGGCGATCGCGCTCACCGATGCCTGCCAGGGCCATCACGCAGGCGTGCCGAATCCACGTGTCTTCGTTGCCGTTGGACCAGAGCACCTCCGCCACGGCGTCGATGGCCTCCGGGTCGCCGATCTTGCCCAGCGCGATGAGCGCGTGGTAGGCAACGCGTGGTGATGTGTCGAAAGCCAGCCCGAGCAAGTCTTCATGGGCGGGCGCAAAGGCGATGTCGCCCAGCACCTTGGCTGCTTGCGCTCGCGTTTCAGGATCGTCGTGCCAGGTGAAGTCCTGCAACAGGGCCCCGGCTCGGGTCCCACCGCCGGCGCGCCGGTCGGCCACACCCAGACCCCAGATCGCATGCATGCGGGCGAGTTGATGATCTCCTCGGGCGATCGCTTCCAAGGCGTCCAACGCAGCCTCGCCATGATCCGCCAGCGCCCATTGCGCCCGCAATCGGATGCGCATGTCCTCGTGCGCGAGGAGCGACTGCAGTTCCTCAATGGATCGCTGCGCGAATCCCTCCTGCACCAGGTGCGCCGCCTCAGCCACCACCGGCGCGGCCGCCTGATCGTTATGGGTCACGCGCCAGAGCCGACCCGTTTCCGTACTGCCCCAGCCCTGCACCCAGTCGGTCACGTAGACCGAACCATCCCAGCCCATGTCCACATCTGTGC
>CAZRBV010000005.1:0-78157 GCA_964598425.1 uncultured Isosphaeraceae bacterium
CTTGCGACGCTGAACTCTCTCACTTAGCGTGGACCTAAGAACGGGGTAAGGTCAGTTACATGATGTTGGTATGATGCGTTGTCCCCATGGTGCATGTCTGGTGCGCCGGATGGACAAGTCACGTTGAGACGAATCAGGAAAGGCAGAGAGATGAACAAATCTCATGGTGCTGCGTGGCGAGGGCGATTCCTTGGTCGCAGGAGTCTCATGATTATCGGGGGCAGTGCGATGCTTTGTGCTGGTGGCTGTAGCGTGTCACGCTGGGTAGCAATTTCAGCAAGCCAAGGTGGCGCTGCGGACGTTATGGTGGATGGCTCCCCCGTTGGATCGGCTGGGAGGAACCGACCTTCGATACAGAAGCTTGTGTGGGGTAGTGAGTCGGCGGAACATACGATCCGGGTCACCTCCCGCGCTACCAACTACGGGTGGGCAGAAAAGACCTTGACGCAGGCTGACGCAAAGGGCTGGCGCGATGGGATTTCTCAAGAGACGCCGCACGAGGAGTTCTTGGAGCCACTTCAGTTGAGGAGCACGGTCCCACTTGAAGTCACGGGGCATATTGAGGGTGGCAAAGACGACTCGCTGAAATGGAGAATTGACGGCGAGCCGAATCCAGGGGACGTGACCTTTACGCGGCGCCAGCAGGGTGATGGTAAACCGGCCTCTTGGAAAGCTCCCTCGCTCACTGTCATCAAGGAGTACTACAAGCCGAAATCGATCATAGTTAACTCGGATCAAGTGGACGAGGTCTGGTCCGAGAATGAGAATGACGTTGAACTCAAATACAACCAATCCGGTGTGGATGTCTTTGTGGAGCTTAGTGGCATCAAGCGAAATGTGCCAATCGACGTGACGCCTCGATCCACCACGGTTACCGTGAAAGACGCCAAGGGGTCAAGACTTCAGAGGACTGATGGGCAAATCGAGTTGACGTGGACTGACGACGCCGAGACCGCCATGATTGAGTTGAGCAAGGAAGACTTCTTTTCAGAGAAGATAAAGCTCCACCGGTCACGGGCTCAGAATAGAAAATCAGAGCTTGAGGTCAAGCAGAGTCTCACCAAGCAATTCGAGCGGCCCACATTGAAGTTGAATATTGAGATGGCCGAGCGGATAGGGGCTTGGGTCGATTTGGTAGATATCAACACGAAGAAGTTGGAGAGCGATCGCATTACAGTTCTGTTGGATTCCAAGCCCCTGAGCGGGGATTGGGAGGTCAAAGAGGACGATCCAAATACTGTAGACGTAGATGAATCAGAGCTCGTCTTTACGACCGAACTTCTGTTTGAGCGAAAGGCAAGGCGCGATCGCAAGTATGGGGATCGAGCTTTGGAAATCCTTGTATCCGACCATTACCCATATCAGTCGGGCATCGGTGCCAAAAAAGCCACAGCATTGAAGCCGCATCGTGTCGAGACGCCGTGGCGCGGTGACATCTCATATTCAGCAGTGCTAGGCCCGAAGAACACGATCCCGGTCAATATTGGTTTCACGCCAGTTACTGCGATGCAAACGATTGGTCACCATATCGATTGGTCCGGAGACGGCGCAGATGTCGTTTCCAAGGACTATTGGATCAACCTCCGGGACACGGAGTACCGGGATTGGAGTCTCATCTTGGCGTTGGGAGAAGGCAGGAGGGAAGATCTCATTGTTGGCCGAATGGCGATTCGCCCAAACCCGGATGGCTCTAGGGATGCAGCTACGGAAGTTGCATACAACTATCGCCCGCACGATACGAAAGGTGCCTCGCCAAGCGATTCTACGCGTGTGAGCGTGGGTGTTATCAAGGATGCCGCTGGTGAGTCGCCGGTGACTGCCGACTTCAGGAACAAGGAGGCGATAGGGCCATGGTACTCAAGTGACGGCGAGAAGATCTACGCAGTATCGCGGTCACATCCCACACCGAATTACGGGTACCAGCCCAAACATCGCAACGCAGATATGACTGCCGATGCCCTTAAGGCTGTTTTTCCACTATATGGTGCCCAGCCTCATGTCGCGGAGTTTAGTGAGGGTGGGAATGGGGGACGGGTGTGTACCGAGGTAAAATGGGGCCCTGCCAAGGTGTCGACGAACAAGGGGATTGCCTACTATGAGCCTGGCTCAGTTGGTAAAGTCGAGCTCGCTACTCAACGCGAGAATGGCAATCATTGGGGGCCTGCTTTGTGGGAGGACAGGGGCGGCAGCGGCTTTTGGGTCGCCTACAAAGCTCGCCATGGAGTGTACGGTGACATGTACACGATTTGGGTTGAGAATGATTTGGGGGAGAGCCATGAGATTACTGACGAGAAGCCGATGCGATCTATCGACGGCATGTGTTGGGGCCCCAAGGGCGAATATCTGATTTACGCAGGCGTCGAGAAGAACGCGCCTCGAGACGGAGTGACTCAGGACTATGACTGCAGCCTGTGGGCGGTCCGCTTGCGTACCGGCGAGCACCGTCAGCTGACTACGTGGACCGGTTACGAGGGCTTCCCCCAGATGAACGAAGAGGGAGATAAAATCTACTTCATCTCGAATGCAACTGCTGTTGATGCAGCCGACTCTGATTCGCCCCCATGGACGCACTGGGGCATTTACCGCATTGATTGGGAGCCGGAATGACTCAGATGCCGATTCACCAGGACCAGGCACCCTGCCGATCGCTCGGACTGGCAGTCTCTCCGGGCCTGTTACGCATCAGTTCCGACAGGCGGAGCCCACTCGAAGAGTCGATCTAGCGTGAGTGTGCCCTGTTTATGCATGGCGGCGATCCAATGACGTGCGCTATAGGTCTGCTGACTCCGGTCGCCACCAATGCGAATCCATGTTCCCGCGTTGTTATGGGGTTGGCCGATTTGTATTCGTACCCACGCATCGATGACATCGACGTTCTCGCCCGTGCAGGGTGGCGGCGATGCGCAATCGGAGGCAGTGTCGTCATTGCATGGTGATTGCAAGACGAGAAGCAGCTGCGCGTATTCGGCAAACAAAGCAGTGGACGACGGATTGCCGGGCGCGGGCTCAGCGAGAAGCCACATGTGTGGCCGCGCAGCGTTGGACGCCGATGCGTCGTGCAGCATGACGTCCATGTCGCCCTGAAGTGTGCTGGCCGTCATCCATGGCGCGTGCCGCGTAGCATCAGTTCGCGCGCCGATTGAGGCGGCAACAGGGCAGAAGACAACATCGAGTCCACTTGCCGCCGCTTGAATCAGTTGATTGACAACATCATCCTGGTTGCTGTGTGTGGGAAAGCCGCGGCCGGAGATCCACATCGCCCACTGGCGAATGGCGGGGTCGTCAGCCTGGCTGGCTCGAAGCGCAGCGAGCGAATCGCTCAGAGAATCGGCGGGAGGGGGGCCGCCGCCCTGCGATGCCCGGTCGTGTTTGAGGAGCCGCAGAAGATCGTCTGCTTGCAGGTCCAAGGCCGTAGCCAGTTCGACAATCACATCCTCGTTGGTGAGCCGAGTGCCGGTTTCAATCTGTGAGACCCACTGCAGGGTCCGGCCGACCTCGCTGGCCAGACGGCTCTGGGTCCATCGAAGAACCTTTCGGCGGCGGCGGACCGCTGTGCCAAGTTGGGTTGTAGGCTTTCGCATGGCTCGATTCTACTCTCGCCCAAAATTCAATGCAACATGTAGAATAATGTGCCAAGCCATGAGTATTGCTCGCCTGGCAAATGGAAAAACAGGAATTGTGCTTCAATGACAGGCTGTCTCTTGGGTCCATGGGCCGATTTCAACAAAATCAACTCAAATGACCGTGCAATATGTTGACATAGCGAGAATCGCTTGAGATAGTTCGCCAAGCTGACCGAAGGGGCGGGGAGTGTCTTGGCCTGGGGGCGACCCTGGGGCACCCCTCGTTCCCGGCCAGTCAACAGGACATGGGCCACGGTGAGGCCCAACGTGGAGACACAATGCAATGAAACACCTTCTTACCTCCATTTCAATTGCCGCGATGTCGCTGGTGGTTGGGTGCACCCGGTCGCCAGAGGTGATCGGTACAAGTCCCGCACTGTGGCACCAGGCCACATCGGGGTACATCGACGGAATCGCAACAGGCGAGGCTGATGCCAGTGCCATGTCCGACGCGGCAGACACGCCGTCTCGCCGTATGACGTCGAGCGATTTGCAGGCTGCAAATGATGCCCTCGTCGCAGCGAGGGGTGGCAACTGGTCTGAAATGAACTCCGCCATTACGGCCATTCATGACGCGGACATACGCAAGGCAACCGTCGACTCGCTCTCGGACTCAGGCTTTCCCGTCTCCGAGGCATTGGCCATGAAAGGAAGCCAGCGATGACATTACTACAACGAACAATCCTGCCCTTGATCACGACCGCCTCAGCATTTGCAGCAGATGGTCCTGTGACCGACACCAGTCGGCTCCAGCTTCAGCGAGACATGCAGTTCAGCAGAACGCAAGCAGCGATGATTGAACAGGAGGCGGCGCCTATCAACGAGGCCGTGCGCCTGATCAACGAAGCAGTGTCGCAGCGACAGGCGGGGAACCTCCACGCGGCAGCTGATCTGCAGGTTCAGGCCTATCAGCAATTTGAGGCTGCGTATCCATCGGTTCGATCGGGCCTCAACTCATTGGGGAAGAGCCTGCTTGGGATGTACTCGTCGAGCTACGGAGATCCAGATGTGGCGGCCGACAAACGGCGGCGGCTTCAATCACTCGCGCGTGCGAAGGCCTCAGAGCTTATGGCTGCGCGAGCAACCGGTGACGAGTTCCGCTCCAAAATGCTAGAGATGCAGGCGAGGACCCTCCGGCTTGAGCTTGAGGGTGTCAAGGCACTTGGTCGCGGCGAAGGTGGCATTGCAAGGATTCGCGGTGGTATCGAACGTGCTGTTCTGATCAACCAGAAGCGACTGCTTGAGCTTGAGTACGCGCGGCTCACGTTGGAAACGGTTTCTACGCTCGCGGGTATTGGTCGCGTTCCAGGCGTAGATCTGGACTTCAGTGAACTCGGCCCGGACCGGCTCTGGCAGGTGCTCGATGACACGATCGACGATCTGGCACTCAGCGACGAGGAATTCGATTCGGACCCGCTGCTTGGCGGAAGTGCCAGTGTGATCGATGACGATTTCGAGAACTGGATTATGGCCAACAACGAAACAGGAGTAGTGAAATGAAAGCGATCACAACAACGATTCTGATGCTGCTGCTCTCAGCGACAGCCGTTCACGGTCAGGTTGTGCCGCAAGACCAGGTTGAGGCCTATCAAGCGGCATCGGCTGAAGAAGCTCGGCTCTCTGACATCATCGTCGAGCGTCTCGCGGATCTGGCGAGTGCTGAGTCCAAGGGTTTCGAGAAACAGGCAGCGGACATACGTGAGCAGCTTCGCGTGCTGCGAATTCGACGAGATCAGGAAGTGTGGCAGGTAGAGCTGCTTGTTGGTCGACATGGCGACGCCATTCGCCGCGAGGGAAATCAGCCAAAGATCCCGCCGACAGCCGATATCGAATCGAATTGGCGCGTCCGAAATGCCGCCAATGCTCGAGCGGCGCTTGCCCGCCGGCTGCGCTCTATTGAACACACATGGATCAAACAGACACACTGAGGAGCTGAACTATGTTTCGAACGAAGACCTATCACAGTGTTCCGGCAGTAGCGTTGCTCGGGAGCATTCTTCTGACCAGTCCTGGATGCGATCAGCAGTCTCCGGAAGTGGACATTACGCGTGTCCCACTTCCACCGCCGGTGGCGATGGTGCCTGTTTCCAAGATCGAGCCGGTGAAGCAATCTGAACCCGAGGCGGCGCCGGAACTGTCCGCCGAACCAGAGCCGGATCCGGAGCCGATCGCAACGCCGACTCCGGCGCCAACCCCTTCCGAAACAGCTGTCAAGGACGGCGTTGACGGCGAGGTTTGGCAATGGGATATCAACGTGCACGATCTACGAAGCCTCATTTCAGATGGCGACATTGCGCTGATCCGCGCCAAGGATGCGATGAGCCCCGAGTACAAACTGAAGCGATTCACCTATCTCAATGGCAGGTGGCGACCAGGCGGCGGTGATCTCTCGTCTTATTCTCTGGATTGCCGGATCCTCAACACCACCTGGGGCAGTTTGTACAACGACCTTCCCGGACTGAAGTCAAGCACGGACCGGTGGCTGATCGCCATGCCAAGCAGCTTCATGGCGATTGTTGGTGATCTTCGCGCATCCCACGGCGAAGAAGGTTTTGAAGTGCAACTCCATACCAGTCCAGGAGGACTGATCGCCTCCTTCACCGATTCCTCGGGCATGCCGATTCGCACTCCCATCACAATTGGAGGGTGATTCTATGCATGACTTGATCAGTTTCATTCAGCAGTATGCCCGGGGCACTGACATCATCATCGTCGTGCTCCAGGCGCTACTCTTAGCGATGGCAGTCGGCTGCCTCGCAGCCGGCGTGTGGACACGCATCTCGGCCACTGTTGGTGGTCCAGCGGCCTGTCGACTGGCCGGGGCAGCCGACTTCATCGCGACGATCGGCCCACTCATTGGTGTTCTTGGAACGGTATTGGGTGCGCGCGGCCTTGTGCCTGCGATGACCAACGGTGCTCTGGCAAACGCGAGCATGTCAATGGCGGAGGCTCTCGGTACGACAGCAGTCGGCATTACAACCGCCGTCATTGCGCTTGGCGGCGCGGCCCTGCTTGTTCGCCGGGGCAAGCCCGCCGCCGAGGAGGTGCTGCGTGGGTCGTAACGGCACGGTCATGGCGGATCTGTTCTTTCTACTTTTCCTCGCGGCGTTTCTTAGTGTTGGAAGCGGCGGTACCTGGGAGGGGGAGCCACTGCGCAGGCCAGACATCGGCATTCGCAACGTTGCCATGGAAAGCGACGCACTGGATGTCCAAGTTGGCGAGAGTGCATGCATGGCACTTGGTCGCCAATGGGACTTCGATGCGATCCCTTCGCTGGTGACTGCGCTTGCATCCAGAGATTCCCAGACCATCGTTCTGCGAGGTCGCGACGAAGCCTCGTATGGCGCCTATCAGAAACTCGAGCAAGCCCTGCAAGCTCAGGGACTCACATATGTCCGCCTTGCGGGCGCAGGAGATGAACAATGAAGGTACGGAACAACTTGACGTGGTGGCTGTTTGCAGGCGGAACGATTGGTGTACTTCTCACCGCAGCCATTGTGAGTGCGATGCCAGCATCGAGCGCTGCAGCGAAGCCTGAATCAGTAGGTCTGCGCGTCGAGAACCTCGGTATTTCCGATGTTGCAACGCTGGCCGGGGGTCACTTTGTGATCGCTGATTCAACGATTACTTTCGAGCTGAGCGACGGCGTTGTGCCGGCGTGGCGCCAACTCGATGCTGGTGCCAGACCGGTTCGGAGTCCTGCGTTTGCAGTCAAAGAGATCGGCAATGAGACACCACCGCTTACCGTCTTGATGCGCGCCGACTCGCCAATTGCTGAGGAATGGAATGCCGCCGTAGATCGAATTCTTCGCCGCGCAGACGATGGGCTGATTGAACTTGTATTGATTCCAGATGGCGACGGAGCTGCCACGTGCTACGGCTTGTTTGCTCCAGCCAATGGTGCTGCGGCGACCGTCATGCTTGCAAGTGTCGCCGATGGGATCTGAAGACAGATGGCAACAGCGAGCGAGTGGAGCGCTGTTGCGGGAGCGGACTCATGATTCGATACATCATCAAAGGAATCTTGGTGCTGATCACATTCGCTATCGGTCTCAGTGGAGCCTGGTGGATTTGGTGCGAACCGATCGGCGATCTTGCGTCGTCTGTCGTTCAAGGAGATCCATGTACCATCGTTGGCCGAGTTGTGGAGCGAGCGCCGCAGGCCTTTGCGGTCGCGGATCTCTCCGGCACCACGTGGGTGTTGACAAACGATCCGATCTCCCCTGGATCGTTTGTCGTCGTTCATGGCATCGTGGCTGGTAACGCGATCGTCACGGAGTCGTGGAGGCTTGCAGCGGGGTACTGATTGATATCACTACGGCATATGCACGTTCGTTCCTTTGGTTGAGAGCCGTGGCTCGGGCCCCCGACCAGTTTTGTCAGACGCTGCCCTCGCTCGGAGCGGATCGCTGCCGTGTGACGATATTGGCTGAATCATGAATTCGGCCACGGGGAGCCACCGCGAGGGCTGATAGAACCGCTGCGGCACGACTTTGAGTTCTCGGCAGTCTGTCTAAGCCATGTCGCGGTTTGACATCAGGGGATGGAGTGGCGAGTAAACCGTTTGCATTGAATCAGCACGTATGGCGGTGCTCCAGCGAGGCAATATGCGATGAGTGGACACTGGGATCGCATCCAAGATCTCTTTCACCGCGCCACAGCAATGGATGTTGATTCGAGGGAGTCGTTCCTGAAAGAGGAATGCGGTGACGACCATGTGGTGTTGTCAGAAGTCCTTTCGCTGCTGCACGCGGGTGAAGAAGTCGAAGATGCGGCGCCAACGACACCCATGCCTGTGCCACCATCCCCACGCGACTCAATGATTGGCACGAAGGTCGCGCGTTACACAATCAAGCGAGTCATCGGCAGCGGCGGCATGGGAGTCGTATACGATTCTGTTCAAGAATCGCCCCGGCGTGCTGTGGCGATCAAGATGCTCAAAAGAGGCGTTGCTTCAAGAAGCGAGCTGCGGCGGTTTCAGCGTGAGTCACAGACGCTGGGCCGCCTTCGCTATGAGGGCATCGCGCATATCTACGAAGCGGGCACGTGGGATGATGGTGCAGGTAGTCAACCGTGGTTTGCGATGGAGTATCTGCCAGGTGCCAAGACGAACACACGGTATTGCAATGACAAGGTACTTGGAATTCGCGACCGTCTTGTTGTCTTCCAGCATGTGTGCGCGGCCGTACATCATGGTCACCAGAAGGGCGTCATCCATCGCGATCTCAAGCCGGACAACATCCTTGTCACATCCAACGGTGAGCCCAAGATCATCGACTTCGGTGTCGCCCGCAGCACAGACAGTGATTTGGTTGTTACGACATTGCAAACTGATGTAGGGTCGTTGATAGGCACCCTTCAATACATGAGTCCGGAACAATGCGACGCCGACCCCAACGATATCGATGCTCGAAGCGACGTCTATGCCCTCGGCGTCGTTCTCTATGAACTGCTTTGCGGGCAACCCCCGTACGATCTCAATAGCGCCGCAATTCACGAAGCGGTGAGGGTTATCAAGGAAGAAGATCCAACGAAGCCTTCAGCCATCAACAGGCGCCTCCGAGGCAGCCTTGAGACGATCACACTCAAGGCCCTGGACAAAGATCGCGATCACCGATACCGAGACGCCTCGGCGCTTGAATCGGACATCGAATGCTGGCTCCACGGTCGTCCAATCTCGGCCAGGGGCCGTTCAGTGTGGGATCGTGGAAAGCGGCTCCTTATGCGGAATCCGGCGAAGGTTGCCACGGTGTTGGTGGTGTGTCTGCTATTGGTGGTGATCTGGCAGTTGAGAGCCGAAACGGATGCGACTGCATCCGCCTTGCGCGGTCCGCAAGCAGGCGATACGCAGGAAATCTCCCTTGGCGACGATCGGTTCATAGTGCTTGTGGGTGTCCCAAAAGGTGGGTATTGGATGGGCTCACCCGACACAGATGAAGATCGCCGCATGCCAGAGTGGCCGCCGCATCACGTGCTGTTCGATCGGGGGTTTTGGATCGGTCAAACCGAAGTGACTCAGGAGGCATATAACGCTGTGATGAGCGCGAATCCGAGCAGGTCCATCGGAGAGAGAGAGCTGAGCAATCCAGTCGAGCAGATTACGTGGGATGACGCTGTGGGATTCTGCGAGAAACTCACTTTGCAGCAGCGCGCCGCAGAGGCGATTGGGCCTGAGCAACGGTTTCGCCTTCCAAGCGAGGCGGAGTGGGAGTATGCGTGCCGCGCTGGGAGTACGAGCTGGTATTGCTTTGGCGAATCTGAGAGTGATCTGGGTGATTACGCGTGGCAAGACCACAATTCCGCGAACGCAACCTATCCGGTTGCCCAGAAACAACCCAACGCGTGGGGACTCTACGACATGCACGGCAATGTATTGGAGTGGTGTGAGGATCCGTGGCATACCGATTATGAACACTCACCGGCGGACGGCAGTGTGTGGGAGACTGGCGGGAATCCTGATAGCCGAGTTGTTCGCGGAGGCAGTTGGCGTACCGCTCCATGGGCCTGCCGATCTGCCTACCGCAGTGGGAATTGCCCTGACGGCCGGTACTTCGACGTCGGGTTCCGTGTCGTCCTGGACTCAAGGTAACGTTATTGCGATTCGGTCTTCTACCTTGTGTCTACGAGAGCGGGCCAGGGTCCACTCTTGGAGGGAGAGAACGCGAACGTGTTTCGGTGCGCCGCTTGGCCTTGGGCTGGCATCTGAACGTGTTGACCTTACCCCGTTCTTAGGTCAACCCTAAGTGAGAGAGCTCAGCGTCGTGCGCCCGTACCCATTTCGAGTCCAACCCGTGAGCAAGGTTTCGAGCTCATTCGGTCGTAACCACCTGGCCGTTGGACGCAGGGAATTCCCCCGGGGGTAGAAGTCGGGGGCCAAATACCCAGGAACGCTGTGGGGGCGATCCCCATTGCAGTGACGACGCCACATTGCACCGCGCATCTTCCATTGACAAGAACCAGGCTTCGTTCAAACACTCGGCGCGAAGGGGGGCCATTGAATGCCTCGATGAGGGGCGTTGTCCGTGGGCTTTCCGCGCCGAGAGGATTCCAGGTTGACGCTTCTTGAGTATGCCCATTGACCCAAGACCTTGCTGGTGAACTCTGTGCCGTTGTCGGCGCGAATGCGTGCGGGCAAACCACGACATGCTCGGATGTCCTCGAGCGTCCGCGCCACATTCCTTCCCGTCGCAACTGCACCCAGACGCGTGGCTAGCCCCAACTCACCCGAGTCAACGCGATCTCTCGAATGCGCCGCCGCAGTGCCGCTTGATCATCCGCTTGACTCTTGCAGCGAACGGTGGCGCGCGGCACACGAAACACGCGACACGCGCGTCGTTCACTGACGGCCCACATCACTTGGCTTTTTGACACCAACGAACGCTTCCCCGTCGGTGTCGGCGCACTTTCCCCAAAGCGTCCTGGAGCATCGCCTTATCCAAACTCAGGTCCGCGACAAGACGCTTGAGCTTGCGATTCTCATCCTCCAGCAGCTTCAGCCGACGGACTTCCGCAATCCCAAGTCCCTCGAACTTCTTCTTCCACCAATAGAACCATAGCCCCTCGCTGATCTGCATCTTCCGACAGACCTCCTCCACCGGCGCGCCACTCTCCGCCTGCCGCAATGCATGCGTGATCTGCTCGTCCGCAGATCGCTTGTGCTTCATGAGAGTCGTCTCCCGAACAGAGACCGAAATCGACTCGAATGCTTGCACTGCGTTTGGATCAGGATTTCGGTCTAAGCGCACGTTGACGCGTTCAAAGTACCTCTGGCTTTCAAATGTGAATCACATGAGCGCGGCTCGAAAGGATCGCCGTGAGCCGCTTCGCACAGCTCGATCGTGGGCGATCAAGGACTCGGCCACGCTGCCGAGGTCCTACGGGTCACGGGGCTGGTCCAGCGTGGTTGGCGAAAGTGGTTGGCATGGGCAAGCCGCAGCAGACTTGCGCTAATGGTCAAGGCGGCGCGAACGATACGCAAGCACCTCTGGGGCATCATCAGTGCCGTCGTGCTGCACACAACCAACGCCAGGGCAGAATCAATGAACAGCAAGATTCAACGGATCAAGGGCCGGGCATGCGGCTATCGAAACCGCACCAGATTTCGCCACGCGATCTTGTTTCATCTGGGCGGATTGGATCTCTATCCGGCTGCGGCGACCCACACGAAACACTGAAGCGCCAAAAAGTCTTGCGAGTTGTTCAGGGGGTTCGGGCGAGCGGCCGCGAGGCTCCAATTGCCGATGTCACCCGTTCTTGTTGGGCGAGGCAGCTTCGAGCATCTCAAGTGACTGGACCCACTCCCCAACTTGCAGGCGGCGGGGTGGTGGACCGATGGCGTCGTCGATGAGCATTGGCGCGGCGAAGTTCGCAGGGATCATGCGGCCGGCGAGATCAATCGAGGCGGTTCCAGTCAGCGGAAATGCGTGGAGCCGAGGCATGGCGGCGATGCCGAACTGCGGTGGATCGGCGGTTTGATGGTGCTTGCCGATTTCCGGCATCGCGACAACCGACAGAACCCATAAGTAGTACTCGTGATCGGCAAGCACGTCACTGCGGCGAATCAGGAGCCCACCAATCCCGGTACGACGCGACCATTCGCAGTTGCTGCGGAAGCTCGGGGGCGCGGCGTCCTTCCATGTATTCAGGGTGGCTTCAGGCACTTCGGCCATGGGCAACGGAAGCAGATGCAGTCGTTGGTTACCAGGCAACATGAGCTCTCGCATCCGTCCCAGCTTGATCTGCTGGGCAGTCAGAACGGTGCGTTTATCGAGGCGTGTGGGATTGATGGCCGAGAGATGCTGAAGCGCGAGGTGCTCGCTGGTGCGGACCAGCCGGCACTGCTTACCTGAGACCTTGCGAGACTCGTGATCGTTTGCTTCGCAGCGAGGCATTTTCCAGGTGACAACATCTGCTTCGATCCGATCTTTGCCAAGTGTCATGGAGTCGCCTGTCAGAACGAGTACCCGTATAGCCGCGGCAGGGTTTTCGATGGCGCACCTTTCAAGTGCGTCACCGGGCCGCGCAAGTAGCGGTGAGGGGCAATCTTCAACAGCACCCTCGTAGAAGAGGTCAATCGTTACGAATCGCGGTGATCGTTCCTGTGTGATGAGATCATTGACGGAGATGGTGTCGGGCAACTTGATCAGGTTGCTCAGGTCAATCTCGTTGATTGCACCCATGCCAGCGCGATCGCCACCGTGTTCAATGAGGCGGCTGATGTTGACGTTGACGTCCTGGCGACTGTCCGTATAGGCCAGCACGGCAAGGGTCCATTCGCCACTAAACCGATGGCGCCCGTCATCGCCGGCATCGACGATGACTTCAATGTCCAGCCTGGCGTCCCCTGCACTACCGAGAGCGGCTTCGGTTGCTCGCGGGAGATGGAGCTCGATGGTCTGGGATCTGGTGCCGTTGGGGTGGAGGCGGACCTGCCTCCGTTCGGGCATATTGAGTACCCGGCTGTCAAGGCAGACCTCAATGCCAAAGTGCTCATCTTCGCTGAGATTCTGGAATTGGAGATCCAAAACCGCGTGCAGCCCCTCCATGAGAAGGCGGCTGGTGTTGATGGCAACTCGAATTGGTGAGTCAAAACCGGTCATCGGCATTCCTGTTGGAGTCGGCGGATCGCCATAACTGGTTGAGGATACTGGATAGATGGCAAATCGAGTACAGAATCGTGCTCGGGTGCCGTGGCAGGCCGCATAGCACCCCGAACACGTAATGCGTGAGTCGATCGACGGCGGCGCACACTTTTTCTATGCGGAATCAATGTCTGGATGTGTGAGAATTCACCGCTCGGCGCAAGGGCGCCCCTTGGTAGCATCCAGCGTTCATGACTCGCCATCCGGATGAATTCGAACACACGGTTCTCTCGTTCGATGCCGGGGAAACGCTGTCTGGTCGGTATCGCCTGCAGCGTGAAATCGGCCGCGGCGGGATGAGCGTCATTTGGTTGGCGGCGGACATGCGACTAGATGATCTGCAGGTTGCCATCAAGCTGCTGCCGACGGCCTTGACGATGAATGCCCACGCCATCGCGCGGCTCAAACAGGAGGCAAAGACGCTGCTGGACCTGAGCCACCCACACATCGTGCGGCTTATGACGTTTGAGCAGGATTCATCACGGCGGGGTGTTGCCTTTCTGGTCATGCAGTACGTCGATGGGTGGACACTTGAAGAGTTGTTGGCCGAGAATCCAGACGGCCTTCAGGTTGATCGGGTGATTCGGTGGGCGGGGCAGGTTGCCGAGAGCATCGACTACGCGCACGAACGCGGCATCCTGCATCGCGATATCAAACCATCGAACATCATCGTTGATCGGGATGACAACGCATACCTCATGGACTTCGGTATCGCGAGGGATGCCAAGGACACGATGACCCGCCTGACTGGCCGCGATTCGTCCGGCACGTTGCCCTACATGAGCCCGCAACAATTGCGTGGCATGAATAGCCGGGCCAATGACATTTATTCCTTTGCTGCCACGCTCTACGAAGCGATTTCAGGCTCGCCGCCGTTTTCGACAGGTGATATGCAGTATCAGATCATGCATACACGTCCTCGGGTTCTGGATGGCCAGTCCGACAGATTGAATCGGGGCTTGCAGGCAGGGCTTGCAAAGGAACCACGAGATCGCCCTGTATCAGCCCGAGGCCTTGTGGCAGCATCCTTTATGCAGACGCCGCTGGCTCAACGCTCCCGCCCACGGTGGTCGTGGTGGCGGGTGACTGCGGGCGCTGCCTGTGTTGCGTTGAGTGCAGCCGGAGCGATTCTGGCCGTGAGCTACCAAGGTGACGGGCAGAAACCGGTGCCGATCCCCGCAAAAGGCGCGTGTGTGCGTGAGGGTGGCTGCTCTGTGACAACCAGGAAGGACTGCTCCGATGGTAAGTGGACGGAAGGCACGGTATGCGACAAGGCGACCGGCGCGTGCATGCGGCACAGTGGTTGTTTAGTCACGACCAGAGATGAGTGCGAGAATGGGGAATGGACTGAGGGGGGGGACTGCCCTCAGGTTTCTCCGGTTCCCATAGATCCAAGCCCACAGAGCATTTCGTGGGAACAGGCCCGCCCAAGACTGTACGCCCCCGTCATGGAGCATGAGTCCTTTGGGGCGGCGCTCGCCGTGGGTCGACAGGGTGGAACCCTATGCGTTCTTGCCGGGGCACCTGAGTGGAAGAGTGCGCGGAACGAGCCCGACGGATGTGTGTTTATTGATGTATCTCCCCGAGGGGGGTGGTCAGGAGAGAAGCTGATACTTGGTAAGGCAGCGAGAAAGACAAGGCAAGAAGCATCAGGTGCCGCAATCGACATCGATGCCGAGGCTGGCGTGGCGGTTATCGGTGATCCGAAGGGAGCCTGGGATGAGGGGGGCCCCCGAGATGCTGGAATCGCGTGGCTCCTGCACCTGTCTGAAGGCAAGCCTCAGGTGAAGCCGTTGTTGCGGCCCAAGAACTTGCAACCGGGGGCCCGTTTCGGCGAAGCGGTGGCGGTCTGCGGCCGATGGATTGTGGTAGGAGCGCCTGGGGCTGGGAAGGCTTGGCTCTATGATCGCAAGCGTCTTACTGCTGCCAGCGTGAAGCCTGTTGCCGAGCTGATGCCGCGGAATGAGGATGGCGTCATAGGTTTTGGGAGCACGGTTGCCGTTAGCAATACTCGGGCTGTCGTGGGGGCACCGGGTGAGTTTACAGACAAACACTCCGGCTCGGTCTGTGTTTTTGATGATCTCCCTGGGGCGGTTGAATCTAAAATCACAGCGATAGAGCGAAGCCGATTGGTGAGACCGGAGGGTGTTTCTTTCAAGGGAGCGACTACGTTTGGTCGCGCTGTTGCGCTGGGAGAGCGATATCTGGTCATCGGTGCGCCGAACGTGGGGCATGGCGACGACAACGATGACTTTGGCATGGGGCAGGTTTTTGTCTACGAGATCAACGAAGATTCAGGCGGTGACAGGCCAATTGATGTTATCCGAAGACTCCGCGCCCCAAAGGATGCGAAGGGCTACGGGTACTCGCTGTCCTTGGACGAACCCAATAACAGTGTTGCGGTAGGGGCGCCCTGGAAGCATGAGCATGCCAGGCATGGTCAGGCCTTTGTCGTTTCGCTGTTGGACAGTGGCGCTCGGGATCGATCGGTGCCGTTGAGCATTCCCGTAGAGCAATCGGAGGATGCGGCTAAGTTTGGGGCAAGCGTGGCACTGGACGGGGAAGATCTGTTTGTGGGGGCACCGGGCTGGGGCACGGCCGTTCACTTCCGTGGCAAGCGGGGCGGCTAGCAGGCTCGTCGACTGCCGAAGCCGTGGGTTGAAACCACACCTGCATCCCATCCAGGAGAACAAAGTCTGCATTGTTTGGGTGTAGTGCCATCTTTTTTGCTGCTACGCGGAGTCGATTATCGGACATGCAGTAATTTTGAAGACATTGCGGGAATAGTAAAGGAAAGAGAGGGCAAAACAGGGTAGCTATGGTATGATGGGGCCAGCGAAACGGAGTACCGCGCATGGCACCGTTCCTCAATCTCAACCAGGTCTCCGAGATACTTGGCGTGGAATACAAGACCGTGTACCGGCTGGTTCGCGGTGGTGATTTGCCTGCGGCGAGGATTGGCCGGGTGTACCGGGTAAAACAGGACGACCTTGATGCCTACTTTGAGGCCAGCAAGCAGAGGCTGGCGGCCGAAACATCACGGGATATCACGCCGCTTGAGGGATTGCGGTGTTGTGTGAGCGGGAAACGGATAATCAGTGACCTCGACATAGGTGGCTACGCATCAGATACCGGCGAGCCTATTAGTCGGGCGGTCTGGGACAAGGGTGTTCGAGAGTCAGCCCGAAGTGGTGCGGGCAGAGATCGCGGAGGTGCACGATGAGGATGTGGAATCTGGCTGTGCTGACAGTAATGGTGGTTGGTGCGGCGGGTGTTGCCGGGTGTAACTGCCGCTGCAAAACGACTGGCATCACGTGGGGAGTCGATGGTACATGTGAATGTGGGCAGTCCAGCTGCAAGTGCCCAAGCACTCGACCTCCCTCCGACCCCACGCGAAATACTGTTGAGAGACGAAATGGCAAGCAGTCAGCTCCGGAGCAGGAAAGACCTCAAGAGTCAGAGGGCAAGGGACCACCTACGCCAAGTCGCGTGGCCCATGCCCGATTGGATGAATGCCATATGGTTGTGGTGCCAGGTCCCGGCGTAGCGCATACGGGCAACGCCAGAGTGGCCCAATCGCATATGGAGAGTTACTTCAACACGCTGGGTATCCCGCTTCGCAACCCGAATGGCGTAAAGCTGGAGGATGCATCACGCTATGGCGTGAGAGCGATGGCCCAAAGCGAGGACGCCGATCTGGTCGCCGTTGTGCTGGTAGACGCAGTTGAGATCGACCGACTCGGCTACAGTGTGCGAATCCGGGCCGAAGTCAGATGCAAGATTTACGATGCCGAAGGGGACATATTCGTGGCTGCCAAGGCCGTTGACTATGCCCGCGACAGCGATGCGAGAGCAGCCACCGACGCTGCGGTCGCTGGTGCACTGGAGGCCCTTGGCGAATCCGTTGCAGATCAGATGATTGCTCGTGTTGGCAAAACCGCGATCACGCGGAGGGTGACAATCAGTGGCCTTGACAACTTGCGGTCGCTGACTGAGTTGCAGCGGAGCCTTCGGGCGCAGCGGGGGATCAGCGAGGTTCGCACTGTGGCGTGGAGTGGTGGATCGGGCGTGGCGAAGATGACGGTGTATATGACGCCAGAGGTCGTTGATAACCTCGGAAGCTATATCGTGGGCGCACCGGGACTCGGCATTGATATCACCTACGACGGCGATGGTGTGATTGTCGGACAAGGTGGGGAGGTGACGCAATGAGTCGCTATAGAAGTCTCTGTGGAATCCTGGTATCGGCGGTGTGTGTCAGCAGTGGTCCTGTGCTGGCGAGCCCATCGGAAACTCCTATGGCACAGACAGCCATGCAGGAAGCGCTTGGCCTAGCAGCTACGCAGGCAGCTCGCGGACTGTTGGATGCTTTGCCGCCCGGCTTGTCAATCAAGACCATTGCGGTCATGGAGTTTGAGGGTGACACTGACGGACGCGCTCGCCATGCATTTGAAGAGGCGGTCGTTCAAGAAAGTCTGCCCTACGGTGTCAGCTTGGTGGTTCCAAACCCGACACTGGGAAATGAAACCGAGAATAGAGATTGGCAGGCGATTACTCAAGAGTGGTCGAGTTCGACCCGTGACGACATCACTGCTCCAGACGAGGTGCCCTTGGAACTATTGCGGACTGCAATGGTGGTTCAGGGTGGACTCACGGGCCTTTCGATGAACGACACCGGGTTCAAGGCGGAGGCCACGATTGAGGTCACGGGTTTGGTGTGCAAGACTCGCCAGAAGATTCCCGCCAGCGGGCGTGGAGAGGCTTGGGTTCCGGGTGGCGAGACGCTGTTGTCATATGTCCGTGTGTGGATTGAACAGCCCGTATTCTGGATTGTCATCGGGTCCATCGCGGTGGTGTTCATCGCCGGGTGCGTTGGCGTTGTGCCGGTTCTGCGCAAAGTCATTCTGGCGGGTAAGCCGCGTCGGATCAAACGCTGAGAAGCAGCGAGGAGAAACACCTATGGGGTGGTTCAACAAGAAGAGTGATCATTGGACGCGAACGACCGGGAGTATTGCGACGCGCATTGAATCGAAGGATGTCAAGTCAAGACTCGGCAACAAACCGTTTGTCGTGTACGACGGGACTGCGGCCCTCATTTTTGAGCGCGGTCGACTTCTTGGAAAGCTGAATTCCGGCAAGCACGATATCGATGGTGCGATTCGACGGTATCTCGCTGGTGACAAGCCGACCGTGCTGGTCATCGTCGATGATGGTGATATTCTTCTCGATCTTGATGTGCATTCGCTTGTCAGCGAAGAAGACATATCGCTCGATATGCACTTGCGGTTGACTGTCCGGCTTGGCGACACCGAGGCGTTCTATCGCAATGTCCTGAAGGACAAGGCTGAGTATCACCGCGATGAGTTGTCTGGCCACCTTCGCGCTGAACTGCACGACGCGCTCATGGCGTTTACATCTGTAAAGCCCATTGAGGCGCTCTATCACGAGCCACACTTGCGGGAACAGGCCATCGAGCAGATCCGCAGTCGTACGGGGGAGAGTCTCTCAAGAATGGGCCTCGAACTGATCGCGATCAATGTGGTGCAGGTCCGATCCGTGGCCTACGACGCGCATCGCGGCAAGAAATCCGGCGTGGTCATGGAGGGAAGCGACGCTGCGGTGAAGGCGGCGAGGCTTGCGGTGCTTCGGCGCACCCGAGAGGATCAGGCGGGCGATGCGCGGCACAAGATTGGGACGCAAAGCGACTTGCGTGATGCGCTGCGACAATCGGTCCACGAACTTGGCTTGAAGGATACGCTTCGGTCGGATGAGATGGCGCGGCTTGAGTCGAGGCTTGAACAAGACGCGCTGGACTTCACGCAGGAGCGTCGCGAGGACCGTGAGCGAGCATCGGTGGATCATGACTCGCAGATCGATGCGGCAAAGCGTGCGCACGAACGCGAACAGGCAGATCTCGCTCTCACGACGTTTCTCGACCAACGTATTCAGACAGCCGGAGTAGATGCGGAAGTTCGCGATGTTGAGCGTTGTGGCGATGAGAAGGACTGGGACCTTGCTCGCAAGATGCGTGATGATGCCTTGGAAGCCAAGCGGAAGAAGGGTTTGCAGGACGTAGAGATTGAGTCCGAGCGGATCGCTTCGGTTTCAAAAGCTGATACGGCAACAAAGGTTGCGCTTGGGCTCGGCGATGCCGAGGCGCTTGTGGAATTGGAGCGATTGGCCCAACAGAAGAGCCTTTCGCCGGACCAGATGCTCATCGCGGCTGCCGAGAAGAGCGGCGCTGCAGCGGCAGCGCTCGCGGAGCGGTACAAGGCGGAGGGACGATTGAGCGAGGATGTCTTGGAGCAAATGCGCAAACAACTGGAACATCAACGCCAATCCGATTGCGAGCATGCGGATCGGTTGGAGAAGGTGTTGCAGCAGGCCTTATCGCAAATGGGCAGAGTTGCAGAGGCCAAGGCTGAGAGTCAGGGGCCGGGCAATCAGACAGTCATTGCCCCGGGCTCAGGTGGAGCAACAGTTGTCAATCCAAACGCGAACGACGCGCGGCCAAAGGGCGATGGATCCTAATCAGCCAACAAGCCGGAGAGTAGTGAAGTCCACTGTGCGGCATCGGGCTATCTCAGTAGCTTGCTTGCCTTGCGGTACGCTCAGCGGCTGCGACGTCAGGCGGTGGAGGCCGTGAGCACCTCAACACGATGCACTATTCTGAGACTACGGTGGCTCGGCTCCCGGGTTGTGTGCGTTGTGCCGTCGTCATTTCACTTCAGGCTGCGCGGAAGTACCGCCTGCGAATCCAGAACGCCACGCTGACCAGGCCGATCAGGACCGGGACTTCGACGAGCGGTCCGATGACGGCGGCGAAGGCTGCGCCATTGCTGATGCCGAAGACGCCAACAGCGACTGCGATCGCGAGTTCAAAGTTATTGCTCGCTGCGGTGAATGAGAGCGTTGCGCTCTGCGGGTAGTTCGCTCCGGCGAGCTTGCTCATGAAGAAGCTCAGCGCAAACATCACAACGAAGTAGATGAGAAGTGGAATGGCGATAAGTAGGACATCAACGGGCCTGTCGATAATCGTTTCGCCCTGCATCGAGAACATCACAATGATTGTGAACAGCAGCGCCATCAGCGTGACTGGTGAAATCAACGGTATAAATACGCCGTGGTACCAATCCTTGCCCCGCATCCTGACGAGCACAAGCCGAGTCAACGCTCCCGCAAGGAAGGGGATGCCGAGATAGATGAACACCGTGACTGCGATCTCGCCCATGCTGATCGCCACTTTGCTTCCGCTGAGTCCAAAGAGGGGTGGGAGCACCGTGACAAAGAGCCATGCGTAGAGGCTGTAGAACAGCACCTGGAAGATCGAGTTGAATGCCACCAGTCCTGCGGCGTACTCGGTGTCGCCTTCGGCAAGGTCATTCCAGACGATGACCATCGCGATGCAGCGGGCGAGTCCGATCATGATGAGTCCGATCATGAACTCGGGGTGATCACGCAAGAACAGAACAGCCAGTATGAACATGAGAATCGGGCCGATGATCCAATTCTGAATCAGTGAGAGGCCGAGAATCTTGAAGTTTCGAAAGACATCTCCGAGCTCCTCATACTTCACCTTTGCCAGCGGCGGATACATCATGAGGATGAGCCCAATAGCGATTGGCACGCTGGTGTTGGATCCCTCCGGGTGTAGCGAAGCGACCCATGTGCCAAAGGCTGGCGTGAAGTATCCGAGCGCGACGCCGATCCCCATCGCAAGAAAGATCCACAGCGTCAGGAAGCGGTCGAGAAAGCCCAATTGCTTTGTGAGGAGATTGGCCACTCGGAATCTATCTCGTGCTCAGCAGTGTGGCCCCATGGGGATGGTGAGGCATGGGTGTCGAGGATTGGAACGGGGACCGCTCATGGCTACCTTTGTGCAAGGCGCGTTCGAATCGACCCGAAAACACACTACTTCTTGCGTCTCTTGAACCCCTTGGTGGGAGCCTTAGTCTTCGTCGAGCCCTTCCGCGACTCATTCGGTTCATTGCCGCGGGTGTTGCCGTAGGCAGACTCTTTGGTCTTCGGTCCCTTCGTGTGCCGTTGGGTAAGGCCCCGGCTGCCGGGCTTTCGTTCGGTGGTCATGCGTACGGGTCCGTTCGTGGGTGCGAGGTTGGTGAATCAGGGGTACATGAGGCCGAGCGGCGATGGTATTCAATGTTGATCCCTGAATGTTGCGGTATTCGACTCATGATGGAGGGTTGGGAGCATTGCGTGGGGCATCAGAACTCCAACTTCCCCTGGATAGGCCTTCTCAGGAGAACCAGGGCGGCCCTTGAAACGTATGCTTCAGGCCGGAGCCCGAGTCTTGGTGACCAGATTCACATGAGTGCACCTCCCACCACATGTTCGCTGCTTGCTGCTACGTGCCTCGTGGCGACCGTCGCAGGAGCTGCAGTTACCAAGGGCCATCTTCCGCTCCAAGCCGTGCAGAGAATCGAACTGGCCGGTCCGGACTACGACCGGCTCGGACGGGAAGATGCTGCCCGCGCTGCTGCCGGGGCACCCGCCCGCATCGCAGTTCCAAATGCGGTCAGCCTGATTCCGGAGACAACCGGGACATGGGAGCACCTTGACGGTGATCGCATGATGTGGCGACTCCGGGTGCTGTCTCCAGGTGCAGCGCACATCAATATCGGTTTCGATCGGCTTGCGCTACCCTCGTCGGCGGAGATGCGGATTGAGTCGCTTGATGGCCTGGATGCCACCGACACAATCACCGCTTCGACCCCGTTGGCGGAGGGTGAGTACTGGAGTCCTGTCATCTGGGGCGACGAGGTGATTGTCGAGTTCACCGTCGACGCAGATCAGCGGCGCGAACTGGAACAGGGCGTGTCGCTTTCCTCCATCAACGAGGGGTACCGAGGGCTCGGCGGTTATCGAGACGGGCCGTTTCATACCTCAGGATCCTGCAATGTCGATGCGGCCTGCGCATCGGGCGATGCTTGGACGTGTGAGATTCCGTCAGTCGGTGTCTACACGGTGAACGGCACGTGGACGTGTACCGGCGCCATGGTCAACAACACCAGCGAGGATGGCACACCCTACTTTCTGACAGCCGAGCACTGCGGCGTGACGGCGGCCAACGATCAGTCGGTCGTGATCTACTGGAACTATGAGAACTCGTCGTGCCGAACGCCGGGTAGTGCTGCAAGCGGCATGGCCGGTGATGGTCCATTGAGCGACACAAGCACCGGAACGCTTCTTCGAGCATTTGATGACAACACGGACTTCACGCTGCTGGAGCTCGTGTCGAGCCCGTCGGAGTCGTACGGCGTGGCGTATGCGGGATGGTCGCGCAGCGCATCGTTGCCGACGGTTGGCGCGGGGATTCACCACCCCAATACCGCCGAGAAGCGGATATCCACACCCGCCTCCGTGCAGCACGATTCAGATCCCTTCTACGCCGACTCCTTCTGGGAAGTCGCATGGGCCGAGGGTGTCACGCAACCAGGGTCATCGGGCTCCCCGCTCTTCAACGGCGAGCATCAGATCATCGGTCAATTGTGCTGCGGCAATTCGTTCTGCAGTGCGCCGAATGAAGTTGATTGGTACGGCAAGTCATTCGCGAGTACATGGTCGAAGTTGTCGCCCTATCTCGACCCGACGAATACCGGGCAATTGACCGTCGACACGCTGTGCGGCAGCGGACCTTGCCCGTGGGATCTGGGCGGAACTGGTACTGTCGATCAAGCAGCACTTCTGGCACTGATCGCCTTGTGGGGGCAGGCCAGCGCGACCGCAGACTTCGACGGAAGCGGCACTGTTGATGTGCTCGACCTGCTGGACTTGCTGGAGCATTGGGGATCTTGCCCCTGACGGAGAAAGCCTCGCCGGCCTGCGAAGTGTCGAGCAGGCTACGAGCGGGTGCTGCCATCCGGCGGCGCCGCTGCTGGTGGATTCGCGTCTCCCTGGCCAATGGCGCGGCGGACGGCGGCTCTGATGGTTCGGCGTGTTGCGCGGGTGAGCGACTTGGTGGCCCTGCGAATGTCGTTGCCGGGGACCTTGTCGAGGTACATCAACGGATGCACGAGATCAAGCACGCCGCAGTCTTCAACGATCGACACCGAACCGATGTTTGGATGACTCTGGTGCATGAACAACACTGTGTTTTGGCGATACCAGGTAGCAACGCTGTTGTCGCACCAGATGAGTGGGCGAATGCAATCGATGGCGGCAAAGTCGTGAGCAGCGAACAAACTCGCCCACCAACTCGGCCACCGCTCGTTGAGATGTCCGACACCACCCTGAAGCGGAATAGCCGCGCTGAACATGACGGCAGGGGCTCGTGCGCATAGATCTTCGATAAAGGTGGCCGCTCGTGATGGCGGCAGGTGCTCTGCGACTTCCAGGCTGATGGCGAGATCAAACATCCCGACGTCCGGCAGTGGCTCACGAAGATCATGCTGTGTCAGGTCTGACCGGTCAATGATGAGGTCCTCGGGATCGAGCCAGTCACCTTCCAGCCCCCTGACGGTAGCGGTGCCGTTTGCTTGGCACACTTCCAGAAAGGTCCCGACCCCGCAGCCAACGTCCAGAACGCTTCTGGGGGTCCCTCCGATTGCCTCAAAGGTGGCTGCAGTCATTCGGCACGCGGCGTGGTGTGTTCGTCGGTGGCGTTCGGTGAAGAAGCCGGGGCGTCGGCGGTAGATGGACTTCATGAATGCGATCCTGCAACGAGAGAAGTTGAGGTCGCATGCTATCAAGCCAGCACCGAGACTCACCGATCCCGGCTGGCTCCTGTGTGTTCCAGGACGCAGGCTGTGCCCTCAGAGGGCTGGGGGGTGCTCGCGAAGCGAGGGCGTCCGCTGTGCCCGCCGTCGGGATACAACCAACGCACAGGCGAAGAGCACCAGACTTCCTGGGGCCGGGATGACACCGAATCCACCGTTGAACATGACAGAGGTTCCCGCGCCGAGCTCGAACTGCCAATGCGCTTGCAATGAGTCTGCAAACGTGAGTATCACAGCGCCGCCAGCTGATTCGGATCCGGCGGCAGTGCTTCCCCCGGTCGCCCCAAGCTCGAAGGGGGCGGCGAACATGGAGCCGAGCGAGTCTGCGCCAGCGAGCGCCTCGAAGATCGAGAGGTCCATGACGGACGTCAGAAGCGCATTCTCGCCCGAGATCGAGGCAGCCATCGATCCTTGCCAACTTCGGGGGCCTGTGAGCGATTCGACGAGTGGCATCGTGAATGAGATGTCGTAGGCCATTGCCTCGGCGGTTTGATTGGATGCTTGCAAGACCGTACCGAGCGAGGCATCCTCGGGCGATCCGTACATGGATGCGGACACCGAGATTCCATCGTCAACGATGTCGGCAGACCAATACTCCCCTCCATCGAGAGTCGCTTCGCTATCCAGCGTCGTGGTCCATTCCAGCCCAGTGGATGTTGTGACATTCAGAATGCCCGAATAGCCCGCGACCGCAACGCCGCTGGCAGGCACTGTGATGGCCGCAGAGGTTATGAGAATGATTGTCTTGAGATTCATGTGTATCGACTCCGTGAGAGCAACCCGCCTCGCCGCCGATGGGGAAGTCCCACGAGGGTGGCGAGTATGGGCAAGGCTGATGGACTCGGGATCGCGCTCAGATTGGAAGAGATATGGATCGTCGCTGTGTCGCCAGCGGAGAGGCTGAATGCAGCTGCGGATGTCCACGATGTCCCTCCTCCGGTGAGCACGCTGGTCATTGCAGCGTCAGTGGCTGTGGAGAATGGTCCAAATGCCGTAAGGCCGTAGACAGGTGCAAACAGGGTGGCGCGATCGTTCTCACCGAGTGCTACAGCGACAAGGGGCGTGTCTTCGGTCGTCTCGATTGAGGCGGAACCCGAGAATTGAAGGTTCATGACCGTCAGCGCGGCTGCGGTGGTCAGCATGGATTGATCAGGCACATCAAACCACGGCTCCACAATTGTCTCGGAACCGAATACCTGCACCCCGGCCGAGGTGTTGGTCACTGAGAGCAGTAGATCGAAAACGGGATCTGGCCCGGGATCGACTGTAGCCGTCCAGCCAAGTTGCCACTGGGGCTGAAAGAGGCTTCCTGTGTACACCCTGACGCCACTCTCCAACTCCGCCCACGAACCGGCGTCGGCGAGGTCAAATGTGATGGGTGTTGACGAATCCGCCGAGGCTGACCACGTCATGGTCACCCCATCCGACGCCGTGGCCGCTGCAATCATCAGCAGGGTTGTGGTGGCAGCGACCCACTGCGTGGTGGGGGGCAGGCGCAGTCTTTGCGGTAAGGCGGTCATTGGGGGCCGCGTATTCCTCAATAGATCAAACATCGCGATGGAGTAGGGCTGACGCGTACAACGGATCATCGGTTCGGGTGATTTGAGGCTTGAGGCGGTCCTTTTGCGGCCTTCGAGTTTTTCTCCATGCAAGAGGGGCTCCAATCCCCCCAGACGGAATGGGCCGCGCGAGCGGAACCTGCGACCGCTGTACCCCCGGTGATGGCAATGAGAATGCGACTTCATCCGAGCGAATGGGGCGGTCTCGTGGATTGCAGAGAGAGGGTCGAGACCCCGCCGTCTCACTGGACCCCACCGGCAACCTACGTATGACAAGGAGCAAGGCCATGATTCCCATGTGCGCGATTGCTGTACTGACGATTTCGAATTCGATCAACACACCGGCTTCTCAGTGCTCTCGCACGAGCCTTGCAGTTGGCGATGTACTGGGGCTTCAGATGGTTGAGGTGCAAGGATTACCCACACCGCCCGCAATACGGGCGCGAGCGGCGCGATTGGCCCAAGCCAGCCAGACTGGCAGTTGGTGGCAGCTGCCCGACGAAAGCACTGTTGTCGCGCGTGGGATCGATCGATGAATCACTGATTGGTGTCCGGACTTCGTTCGGGGTTGCCAGATCAGCTGAAGACAGGCAGTGAGCTCTATGACCGCTCCACCTCTTCGGCAGGATCCGACCCATGAACAACGCCATGACGCGTACCGCAACAGCAGCCTGTGTGATCACGCTGTGTTCTCTGGCCATCGAGACAGCCCATGCAGAAATGACTTGGGGGGGATGGCACCATGGAGATGACCGGTTGGAGTTCTGGCTTGGGGATACCGAAGTCGGTCCTGTCGAATCCCTCTGGATCGCGCCGACAGATCGCATGCCGGGGCGGAATGTTCAGGTCTCGTTGGCCGCCGATGCAGCGAGCGGTACGCAGCACATGGCAGTGGTGTGGAGCGACGCGTCGGGCACGCCGCAATCGGCGAGGCTCATGCTTGATGGAGTCGTGCCTGCCGGGTGGAACCCGCGAATGGTGTCGATGTCGTATCAGGGGATGGTGACTGAGGCAGAAACCGGTGTGATCGACCTGCCGGGCTTTGTCGCCAGGATGCTGATTACGCCGAGTGAGACGAACTACGCAAGGCGCACACTCTTTGAGGTGCAGGAGGAAGCGACGGAGCAGTCGGATCCCACAGAGTTCCTGCCTGGGGATACGGACAGCACCTTCACGGTTGATGCCAACGACATTCTTCAGGTCCTGACTCACTACGGCACCGATTGCGAAGGGATGATTCCGTGCCCTGGAGACGGGGATGCCAGCGGAGCGGTCAACATTGAGGATCTTCTCGCGGTCATTCGAAACTACGGAAGGGCTCTGCTCGCTGAAGACACCGCGCCCCGGCGTCTCTTGTTCTGGCAGCCCGTGGGCGGTTCGTGGCATGAAGAGGGCTTTCCCAATCACATCCATCCGCAGGTCTTTACGGATGAGGCAGGCTGGCAGGTGAACATCGATAAGCGAATCGGCCCGGTTGTAGACGAAATCGGAGCGGGGTCGTTTGACATGTGGTTTCATAACATTGCCGGATACTGGTATGACCACGATCAGGTGTGGCCATCAGGCAATCTGCAATCGATGCTGTTCGAACAACTCGAGAAGGCGCGGCAGCAACGCCCCGGGCTCGTGCAGGATCTCCCCACGCTGGTCGAGTTTCTGCGACGAAACGACATCAACTACTACGCGTATCTCGGGATTCCTCGGTGCTGGGTCTCTCCCTGGGGAGTAGGCGGCTGGACGCCTCAGGAGGATCACGGAGACCCCGAAGCGATCAACCGGTTCTATGGTGAACTGTTGCAGCTTGGATTCAGTGGGATTGGGCACGATGCTGGGAAGCATGTTCCAGAAGACGCTCCATGGATGGCAGATGTCGTGCCCGAGCTTCATCGGCGCGGCACCGAGCTCTTCGTGGAAGCGATTCCAATGCGATCTCAGACACATCTTCTCGGCTTCAGTGTTGTGGCGGAACACCGCATGTGGGACCGCATGCCCGGCAACAATCCTGAAACGTATCTCACCGAAGAGGAAATCGTGGCCGCTGGCGGGCGGGCGATTCATATCATGACGTGGCCGCTTGACATGGCTCCTGGCGATGATGGCTACGATCCCGGGTTCGACTATACCCAGTGGCGGTGGGACACCGCCATGCAGTTGCTCTCGGAAGGCAAGACGGTTGCAATCGGACTTCGTGGCCTGCAGAACGCCGGATACCCGCTCGGCGATCTGGTCGCTGCTGCTCAGAACTGATTCGCGCTCTCAGTGATCAAGCCAGCTGCTCAGAACCTGCGGCTGGTGCGGCGTCATCATCCCAATCCTCCTCGGGGAAGAGCGGGTCCCAGGATTCCTCGGGATCGGTCTGGTACATCGCGCCAAAGAACATGGCGATGAATCCTGCAATGCGCATGCCGTAGAAGGCACCAATGAAGGCCATGAGTCCATTCCACAAGAAGAGCGCCGCTTCGCCGCGCGAAAAGGCGATGGTCTGTCCAAGTGCGCAACCGCATGGAATGATGATGAACGGCCGATGCAGCGCTGTCACAGTTCTTTCATCGAGGGCCCTGACGATAAGGCCCATAACGATGGCGTAAAACGGTAGCGCAAGCCACGGGAAGTCGTGGGCGATGTGACCGATGATGCCAGGACCGACGTTGAATACATCGCCGGATCCCTTTCGCCGAATGGCGCCATCGTGCACCATGTCCTTGGCCAATGGATAGGGTTTGTTGGGCCAGATGACGCGGGGGATCGGCATGGCGACCAGAAACTTCACCTGGTGCATGAAAACATACGGATAGGCATGACCGTACGTTTCGATTGCCCACATGCTGAGGGGGCCGGCATTCTGCCCGGTGAGCACTGCCGTCAGGCCCGAAGTGATGTCCTCGACATTGAGCTCGGTGAGCCGTGTGATTCGGTCGCCAATACTCTGATGCTCGTATGCACCACCACTTCGCCGCGTCGCCGTGTAGGCGGTCAGCACAAACAGACCGATCAGCCCGAAGATGGTGACCTTGCGAATGAGCGTGTGCAGCGGAAACCGCCGCCAGTATGCGTAGTAAATCGCCCAGCCGAATCCCAGTGGAACACCGATCGTGCCTCGGCGGCCGAAGGATTGATACGACACCGCCGTCAGGGCGAGCAGGAGAATGCCGAACGCCAGCCCGATGTAGATCGGGTTGCGGAAGTCTCTCGACCAGGCCCATGCCGCCGTCGCAGCGCACGCCGTCAGGACGCCAGCGCCTGCTTGCGAGGCGAGGATGCCGATGAGCGGGATCCACATCAGCACCATTTTCATAAACGCCCCGATGCCGAGCAGAAGCAGCGACAAGGCAAACCACCCACCGGCTGCCCCGTCCCAGTCTCCCTTTCCGATTCCGCGGACGTAACGCAGGACGCCCCAGTCGCGGGCGTATGACCACTCGAAAAGGATCAGGAACAGGGTCGCCATGAAGGCGAAGATCATCGGCGTGATCGTCTTGTCATCTGGCTCCAGATTGCCGTAAATGCTGAAGGCCAGGCCGAGAATGCTGCTGGTCAGCTGGAAGATTGTGAAACCAGCCAGGAACACCGTGTGAATGCTGAGCAGCTCAGCGCGGCGCCGAGCCGCCAGCTTGATAACCCGGACAACGATCCAGACGATGAGGCAGGCGAGATAGAGGGAAACGATGAATCGCATGGTGAGATGCCCTGGCGGGGAAAGATCATATGCGGATCGACCAAGCGGGCACGATTGGATCAGGGAATGCGGCGTACGGCGAGAATTGTTCGATCGTCCTGCGGCGGCTGGCCATTTCGGAAGGTCTCGATGTCGCCTCGCAGCTCCTCCAGCGTCTCGACGATCGGCCGCGAGGGCTCATCCGCGAGCAGGTCCGCCAGTCTTTCGATTCCGTAAAAGCCCCCGTCCGCATCGAGTGCCTCGAAAATCCCATCGCTCGGAATGGCGAGGATGTCGCCCGGCTTCATGTCGATGCGAGTCGTGGCATCTGCATCAATCTGCTCCAACACACCCAGTGGGGGAACGTCTGCGTCGTACGTGACCACTTCGCCATCAGCGCGAACCAGCAACATCGGACCGTGTCCCGCCGCCAGCGAGTGCACGGCTCCGCCTGCGGCATCGAGTTGTCCAAACCAACCGGTGACGAACTGCATCGGAGATGTGTCCTGCCACAGCTGGGTATTGAGCTCTGAGACCATGTCCAGAAGGGGGGCGTTCAGACGAACGGCCATACGAAGCATGGATCGCACTTGCGTGACCGAAATGGCAGGGCCGATTCCGTGACCGGTTGCGTCTCCGACCATGAGCATCGCGCCGCCATCGATATCGATTGCATCGTAGGCATCGCCTCCGGTCGCATCGGCGGGCATACTCCATCCGTGGATTTCCCAGCCATCCAACTCTGGAAACGTGTTCGGGAAGGTTGCTGCCTGGATCTTTCTCGCGATGTCCAGATCATGTTGGAGCTTGACCAGTTCGAGTCGGTCTGCGAGGAGTCGTGACCGGCGCATCGCGACGGCCGATTGGGCAGCAAGTGCCGAAGCGATGTTTTCGCATTCTTCTCCGAATGGACCGGCTCGTCTATTGAGAACCTGCGCGACGCCCACGAGCTCACCGACGTCGGTGGCGACCAGTGGAATCGTCAGCAGATTACGGGTTCGGTATCCCGTTTTCTCGTCGACACCTCGATAGAAACGGTCATCGGCATAGGCATCCGAAATGTTGATGATCTCTCGTGACTCGCCCGCCGCCCCGGCGATTCCCGTTCCAAGGGGGACGCGAATATCATCTAACGACTCCATCAACACGCCGTCTGGACCGTGTCCTGCAACTGCAACGAGTTCGTTGTCCTTCGCGCGAAACTCAAACACGGTAGCCCGTTCAGCTTCAAGAATGTCACGAAGGCAGTCTGCGACGCGGCAAATGACAGCCTGCGGTTCGTCGGTGCTGCCAAGTACGCGGCTGACTTCGAGAATGCAATCGATTTGTTCGCGTGAGATATCCGGCATGTGGAGTCCTGTTGGAGAGACTACTTCTCTTGCAGCCGCAGCGCGTGTGGCATCGGGTCCGACGCATCCCGTACGACCTCGGCAAACCTTCTGGTAATCGCTGTGGTGCCGCCAATCGCCTCGAGATCCTCCAGAGACGCTCGTGCGGCCGCTCGGTTTCCTTCTCGGATTGCGGCGGCAAGCGCTGCCCGCCGTGTGACTACCTCGGCCGATTCCGTCGGGATCGAGAGGGTCCAGGAATCAACGATGGCTCTTTTTCCAACGACCTGAATCGGCCCGACCTCGATGAAGGGCAGGTCGGCATCGGCTGCCAATACCTGCGTTCGACCATCCAGCAGGATGGACGTTCCCAATTGTTTGTTGGCCGACTCCAACCGAGCGGCGAGATTGGCTACGTCGCCGATGACGGTGTAGTCATTCAGCCGTGGTGGGGCGCCGCAGTCTCCAACCAGCGCCTCGCCAGTGGCGATACCGATCCGCAAGCCGAGTTGAGGTTGATTCAGCGCTGGATCTGCGTTGATCGTAGTCATGAACTCCTGACACTCAATGGCCGCGTGGCAGGCGAGCGCTGCCTGATCCGACTGGATTCCAAAGGCCGACCAGAAGGCAAGGAATCCGTCGCCGAGAAACTTGTTGAGATAGGCATCACGTGATGTGACGCGATCGGTCAGGCCAGCCATACAGCGATTGAGAAGTGCGACTGTTTGCTCGCTTCCGAGCCGCTCGCTGATCTGGGTGAATCCGGCGAGGTCCCCGAACATGACGCACACCTCGCGGCGAACACCGAGCATGCTGAGCGCATTCGGGTCTCGGGCCAGCTCGTCAACGAGGGCCTCTGGGACGCGGGCCCGGAACTGTCGTGTGACTCGCCGTTTCTCTTGCTGCACCAGCATCGCTCGAGATCCGGTTCCGGTTGCCCACGAGAGCGTCATGGCGACAATGGGAGCAGCAGCGGGAAGCACAACCGATTCGTACGAGAACATCGCGATCAGGCTGATGACCCACAGTGCCAGGAGGCCACACGATGCCGCTGTAGCGGGCCACGGCCCGAGTGAGGCGACAAGGATTGCAATGAGAAGGCCGAGTCCTGCCGAGGCGGCCGGTGACCACCACCGCGGCCCTTCACGCAAGGAGCGATCTTGAAGCACCATGTCTGCGAGGGCCGCATGAACCATGACGCCCGGCGTTCGCGGACCGGCAGCCGTTGGGATGAAGTCAGCGACCGTACCGGTTGCCGTCCAGCCGACGAAAACGAGTCGATCCTGCACGGCATCGCGAAGCGTTTGTTCAACCTGCGTGATGCGTTCGGTCGCCTCTCGTGCCGCTTCGCCCGCGATGCGCCAATCAAGCATGCGGGTGAGAAGATCACGCTCCGCCTCATCGAGGTGCTCGAGCTCAGACTCAAGGGCCTTACGGCTGCGGATGTCGCCGAGGGTGAAGTCGACCTCATCGGCAACTTCCCGCTGCAGTTCTTCCGAGAGCCAGTCATCGGCCTCCATTGCCGGGTCCATGCGAATGCCCCGGATCAGATCACGCGAGGCTTCCGCTTGGAGGTCTCTGGCTTGCTCACGTGTCTGCCGAGCTCTGGCGAGAAGAACAATCTCGCCAATGGAGATGTGCCCGGTAAACCTCGCATCATCTTCGAGCGTTCGATGAAGATCTGGCCAGTCCATTCCGTGGCTGCTTCGAGGCCAGCACAGGGTGATTGCGTCGCCGCTCAGCGGAAGCCGTACATCTCCGATGGCAACCGCATCATCTTCAACGACGTACGGAGTGTCTGCTCCGAGAAAACGCCGAACCGCCGCTATGCCGAGGGGAGGTACGCGCTCTCCGTGACCGATGGGCTGAGTAGGAAGCAAGTGACGCACTCCGCCGTCGGAACTTCGGCGGGCGATGTTGACATACCCGGATCCTCCCGCTCCCTCACCAAACTCCGGCAGCGGGAAACGGTCACTGGGGGATGGTTGGTGTGCCGGCCCGCCGGAGATTCCTCCTGGAAGGGCCGACCGACCCTGGTGTTGCCGAAGTGCCGCGTCAATGAGCGGCTCCATCGCGCCGCGCTCGTTGCCAGCGAGTTCAAGTACACGCTGTTGATCCGCTGTCGTTGTGGCGAGGTCGAAGATGGCGCGGCGGCGAAGGAGATGCAGCGTATCGGTCGCGGCATCCGGACCACCAATCCGGGGATCACGCGAGAGGTCGCTCCGCATGCCATCAAGCGTCTGCTCAAGTATCTCTGGCGATCCGCCGGCGGCCGTCCATCTCGCCTCAAGCTCATCGGGCATGAGCAGCACGCCCAGTACGATGTTGTGATCGATGGCGTCGGCCAGGAGTTGATCGTGATTGGTCTGGATAGGTGGAGGCCCGGGATGCCACGTGGCCTGTTGGGGATCGGCCAGATCAAGATCAACGGCGATCGTTCGAGCTCCGGCCCGTCTGAGTTCATGCAGCGCACCGGCGAGGTCGGCTCGCGGCCAGGGCCACCGTCCCAATCGTTCCAGCGCCCGGTCATCAATGTCGGCCATGACAATCTCGGGCGACATCGGCTCTGTGTCCCGGGGAAGATGTTGCTGTTCGAGATCCAGCAACCGCTCGTTCCAGCCGTGAAATCCTCCGGTCACATCGATCAAAACGACGATGAGGGTCGCCGTCACCGCTGAGAGAAGAACGCTGCTACTGGTGTTGCCCATCACGCTGCTGGCAGCGTAGCAAGGATGGCCCCAGTGGGCTCCCCTGCGGGAAAGAGGGCTGGCTCAGGCGCGAGTCACGGACACCACGCGCAGTCGCCGCCATCGGGCAGCTCGTAGGTGCCATCGGCTGGACCGTACTGCAGGGCCTGCCCGTACGGAGTGAGCCCTGGCTGATAGCCCGGCGGCTGGTACTCGTTATAGAGCACCGCGTTCATTGCGTTGGCGAATGCCTCTCGGCAGACTTCAATCTTGTTGCCATCGCCATCGAAGGTTGTGACGCAGAACTCGTTGACGATGGTCATCATCGTTCGAAGATCGGTGTCACCGGTGAATGGTTGCCCGGTCCATTGCCCGTCACCGTAGTCGAGGATCGCGGCATAGGTTCCTGGAATAGGGCTGTCCCCATTGGGCAGATCAACCCCAAATGGAATGGTCATGTACTCGTGGCCGTCCTGACCCTCGTGGATGTACTCGATGCGAGATGAATCGTGAAAACCTGTTGCGTTGAAGAGTCCGGACTCAAATCTGGCCGCGACGCGGTGGCCCGCAGGATTGTATGGGTCAAGCGGCCCGACATCCTTGAGTTTCATATCCCAGTAGAGCGCCGTTGCAACCGATCCCATGTCCTCGGGAAGCACAACACCGTTGGGAGGGAAGTACCACGAGAAGCCGTCCTGAATAAAGGGGTCGCCGAATTCCTCTTCAAGGATCTCGTCGGCGATGGCTTGCTGCTGATCGGCCAGCAAGACGCGGACCGACTGATTGATGGGATTGGCGTTGGAAACAGCCTGCGTCGTCTGGTCAGGGGCGTCTTGTTTATCCTGTGACTCTGTGGCTTGCAGCGGGGGTGGTCCAGATGCTTCCATGGCGCCAGCAACAGCAGGATCTGGCGTCTTCTGAGTCGAGATGGCATCGCCCGACATCAGGTGGGAGACCTTGCTGCCGTAATAGCGCATGGCGATTGCGTTCATCGCATTGGTGCGGGCGCCGAAGACCTGCGTGCCGTGCAAGGCGCTATGCCCAACGGCCATGCCAGTGCCCCGCACAGCCAGGGCACCCGAAGGCGTGAGCACCGAGAAGTCGTTTGTCAGGCCGACTTGTCCGACTTCAATGTCTGCGCGTCCGCGATTGACCTGCACCATGGTCTTGAGCGTGTCGCCGGCGTGCGTGATCTGGGGAAGCGTGACACGCGATCCGCTGTCAACAAACACATGCGAGTTGATGCCGACCCGAAGCATCATCCATGAATGCAGCCCGGTGCGAATCATCGCACCTGGTTCAAGGATGTCGTCCTTGGCGGCTTTCTTCCACTTCGCCTTGTCTCCCGATCGCCACTGAACCTTTCCAGTGTGCTCCATGATGACCGCGCGAAGAATGCGCGTCTCATTGTCCGGCAGCGCCTCGGCAGCCTTGAGAGCAATCTTCTTGAGCGCCGCAAGGCGAGCTTGAATGGCGTCCTTGCTGTTTGTGGCGACGGGTTGGAGACTCTGTCCGACTGTCGTCGTTTCAACGGGAGCTTCCTGCGCGCCGACCCACAAGCCGAGTGTCAGCGATGCAGCCATTGCTGTGGTCCACGTGATTGAGCGTGTGATCGTCATGGTGTCGAGTCACCTTCCTCGGCCGTTGCCGTCGCTCCGGAGTCCTGCTCCGAGGGCGGCGGCTCAGCCGGCTGGGCGGGGCTGGGGGCGGAGCCCTCAGCCGGTAGGGATGGCACCTGGGCGTTTCGTGCCGTCCAGGCGCGATCGATCAGGAGACGCTGTTCGGCAGCACCGAGCAGCGCAATGTATTCGGCCCCACTCAGGGCCTCATGCTCAGTTATGCCGGGTATGAGCCCCATGTGAACCAGTTCTCGGGTGCAATATCTCGGAGTCGCCCCAAAGAGCTGCATTGATAGACCACCCCGCACATCCAGTATGTGGCACAGGCAGACCGCAACAAAGCCCATTTCAACCGATTCATTGGGGGGGAGGGCCTCCGAATCAGCCTGTATCCACCCTTGCTGGATCGCGGCCTGCCATCTTGCTGCCCATGAATCTCCTGCAGGCACCTCTGAGAGCAGAAGAAGCCCGTGCACGGCATCGTCATTGGTGGTAACGGCCTGCGTTTCCAGTGCGTCCCAGAAATCCAGTGAGTCATCGGCAGTCGGAAACTGGGCGGCGGCCGGGGAGTCAACCGTTGTGCGGTCCATGAGTCCGCATCCGGCGAGGCCCAGCATGGTTGTCAACATGGCTCCAGTCATGAATTCAGAATGCATAGGTGACACCTCCATAGAGGAACTGCCGCACCTGATCGATCGGTTCCGGGTTGCCCCCATTGGGGATGAAAAGGCCGTATCGGACATTGAAACTCACATCGCTTGTGACGCTCCAGTCCATGCGGAGATCGCACTCCCAGCCCACGAATCGGCTTGGTGTAGACGGGGCAGATATCGGGGCGCTTGCAGTTGTCTTCCCGAATGCGAAGAAATCGACGCCGACGCGAAGGTCGTCTGGCCGCCTGGGGTCAATCGGGATTGCTGTACTTGCCCCAACCCTCGCCATGAGCAGATTCGTCATGCTCGGCGCCAGGGCGAGGCCTGTGTTGATGTAGCCGAGGCTGTTGAATGCGTTGTCGGGAGATCCGGGCCAGTTGCCGCCGATGGTTGCCGAGCTTGAAAGACGATCCCCGTCACCCGTGCCAAAGCCAAGCGTGGCTTCGATTCGCGTGCTCTGATGATCATTCAGCAGATACATCATGTTCAGAACGCCTGCCCAGGCATCGATATCTTCATCGGTCTGAAGCGGTCCACTGACCGCGACAATTGGTGTTGACTTTCCGGTACCTGTTTCGTGGCACAGCTCCAGGGTGTACAGGAACTGATTGCCGATCGATCCGTCGGTGCCGAATGAGAGGTACTGAGAGTCGTACTGAAACTCCGTAGCGCCGAAGAAGGGAAGTACCACACTGTCATTGTTGTGATCGGTCTGAGCGAAGTATGAGACGTACGGCGCGAACTCAGGGGACACCTCGTACTGACCGCGGACTCCCCAGACGTGTCGATTTGTGTCGGTGTCGTAGTTGGGGCGGCTCACATCGAAGTCGTACAGGCCACTTCGAGCTGAAACACCTACGACACCCTCGATGGAAATCGCTTCCCACTCGGCCTGGATCTTGGCTCCATAGATGTCGTTGCTCCAGACGAGCCCGGAGTTCCAACTGATGAACTGTCGACCTGCCCGAACCGTAAGCCCAAGCGGGCCTGCGGCGCCCTCGTTGGCTCGCTGCCAGTCGGCCAGATCGAACTGATACCAGTACCGGTTTCCGATCGGATCAAGCCAACCTTCGTTCGCATTGCCGCTGTTGTAATAGTCGCTGTACAGAAAGCGGAGATTGCCGAAGAAACGGTGCCCGCCAGCGATGACCGTCTGGAGATACACGTTGGCTTCATACTGCCGCAGACCGTACGGTTCGAAATTGGCGTCATCCAACTTCGCCCACCCGAAGCGAAGTGAGGCGCCATAGTCGAGGGTCAGCTGCTCTCCGAGCGTCTGGCCTCGATGATCGGCGAGTCGCCGGTCGATTTCTTCGTCGAGCATCTGCTGCTCGATTCGATTGAGCAGAGCCGATTCGCGGTTCTGTGCGGTGGCTGGCACCGACCATGAGCCGATCAGCAGCGCCACGATGGCAGTCTGGGCTGCCGAACCTGAGAATATGACTGGTCGTTCTGGCACGTGGTCTCCTCTCGTGGTGAGGGGGGAGAGCCCCATGTGGAGGCAGACCCTGGGGGGAGCATTCCACCCCTACAGGGTCGCCGGGGAGTCTAACCAGTCTGTGGAATGACGTGGCACGCGATCGGTTTCCATGCGACCATGTACAGCATGAGACTGATCGTGACCGGAATCGGAGATGCATTCAGCGCCCTGCACTACGGATCCAGCGGCATCATTGATGGTGGCTGCGGTCTGGTGGCCATCGACTGCCCCGGTGCGGTGCTTGCGATGTACCGATCTGCGGCAGCGAGAAGCGGAGTCGAGGTGACATTTGAGCACGTCGATGACATCATTCTCACCCACCTGCATGGCGACCACAGCAATGGGCTGGAGACAATTGGTTTCGCACGACGCTACGCGGCGAGCCAGATCATCCGCCCGAGATTGCACGCGCTTCCTGAGGTTCTGGATCGCGTGTGGGAGAAGCTCGCGCCAGCCATGGACGGGGCAGCTCAGGGAGGCGAGCCGAGCACACTCGAGGACTACTTCGATCCGAGGCCGCTCGATCCCGAAGGCGCGGTGCAAATCGGAGGGATGGATGTGCGATGCCGCCGAACGCAGCACTCCATACCGACGGCCGGGCTTCTATTGAGAGCCGCAACCGGCACGCTGGGCTGGAGTGGCGACACGCAGTTTGAACAGGCCCATATCGACTGGCTGGCCGAGGCAGATTGCATTGTGCACGAGTGCGGAGGGGGCGATACGCATACGAAGTGGGAGGAACTTGATGCCCTCCCAGCCGAGATCAAGTCTCGGATCCGTCTCATTCATCGGCCCGACTCTGCCGTGGATCCGGGGGGCGTTATGAGGCCCCTCACCGAGGGCGAGGTGATCGACATCCACGGGTGAACATGGCTGGGGTTTGACTACAATGGGTCGCTTTCAGGATGAACCAGCGACTCATCGGGAGAACCCAATGGAGCAGTGTATGGCCGAGGAATTGAACCACCACCAACGCGACGCTGCAGGCCGCGGTGACGATGCTGTGTTTCTCGATCGTCACGTCGGCCCCGACGCGCGGGACCTGGCCACGATGCTGGAGGCCATCGGGTGCGCGTCTCTCGATGAGGTGATGTATGGCGCCATGCCCGATGACATCCGCACGGCACCCGAACCATCCGCGCCTCCGTGGTCTGAAACCGAAGCGTTGAGCATGATCCGTGCCTGCGCCGATCGCAATCAGGTCGTCCGCTCGGCGATCGGAATGGGCTATCACGACACGATCGTCCCGCCGGTGATTCAACGATCGATTCTTGAGAATCCAAATTGGTATACGCAGTACACGCCGTATCAGAGTGAGATCTCACAAGGTCGGCTGGAGGCCCTGCTGAACTACCAGACGATGGTCGCCGATCTCACCGGCCTGCCTGTTGCAAACGCATCGCTACTCGATGAGTCGACCGCTGCAGCAGAGGCAATGCTGATGTGCCGGCAGATAGCGGGCAGCAATCGATCGAAGTTCATTGTTTCGAGTACTTGCCATACACAGACTTTGGCAGTGCTGCGCGGACGCGCTGCGCCGCTCGGCATTGAGCTGCTGGAGGTGGATCTCTCGGCAGCGCTTCCCAGCTTCGACGATGCCTTCGGTGTCCTGGTGCAGTCCCCCGACACATTCGGCATCGTGCATGACTGGCGGGCACTGACGGCCGCGGCGGCCCAAGCTGGCGCCGTCCCGGTGATGTCTGCAGACCCACTCTCCCTCACGCTGATGAGGCCCCCTGGTGAGATGGGGTTCGACATCGCGGTTGGATCAATGCAGCGGTTTGGGGTTCCGATGGGTTTCGGCGGCCCCCACGCAGCCTATATGGCAGTGCGGCAGCCGTACGTCCGCAAGATGCCGGGGCGACTGATCGGTGTCTCACGCGACGCCGTCGGAACGATGGCGCTTCGCATGGCGATTCAGACTCGGGAACAGCACATTCGCCGAGATCGGGCGACAAGCAATATCTGCACCGCTCAGGTGCTGCTCGCCATCATGGCGGGGATGTACGCGGTATGGCACGGCCCCTCGGGGCTCCGTCGGATCGCCGAACGTGTGCGTACGCACACCGGGCGTTTGGCCTCCGGGCTTGAAGGGTGTGGCATATCGATCGAACAGGGGACTCGGTTCGACACGGTCACAGTTCACGCCAGCAGCGACGCAGAGGCCGATGGCATGGTGCAGCGGGCGCTTGATTCCGGATTCAATATCCGTCGGTACACGAACCAGCCATCGATCGGTGTCTCGCTGGATGAGACGACGGTAGATCAGGACGTCGAGGCGATTTTGACTGCCATTGCACCCGGCGCGGTTCCTGGAACATGTGAACCTCTTGAAGAAGGCATGTCTCGCTCCAGCGGGTATCTGATCGATGAAGTCTTCAATTCACACCATAGTGAGACTGAGATGCTGCGCTACATCACGAGACTGCAGTCGCGTGATCTGTCGCTGGCGCACTCAATGATCCCGCTTGGGTCCTGCACCATGAAACTCAATGCAACCTCAGAGTTGATCCCGGTCAGTTGGCCTGAGTTTGCCCGCATGCACCCCTTCGCACCCCGCTCGCAGTGGTCTGGCTACGAGGAATTGATCAGCGGGCTTGAGCAGCGACTGCTGGATCTCACAGGCTTTGACGGTGTTTCGCTGCAGCCCAACGCGGGTTCGCAGGGCGAGTATGCGGGGCTGCTGACAATCAGCGCCTGGCATCGTTCCCGCGGAGACGATGACCGCCGTGTGTGCCTGATTCCCATGTCGGCGCACGGAACGAACCCCGCAAGCGCTGTGATGGCCGGGTTTGAAGTTGTTCCGGTGTCGTGCGATGACGGTGATATCTCACTTGTCGATCTTGAAGCGAAGATAGAGGTCCACCGTGATCGACTCGGCGCCATCATGATCACCTACCCATCGACACACGGTGTGTTTGAGGGGACGATTCGCCACATTTGCGAACGTGTGCATGAGGCTGGCGGGCAGGTCTATCTGGACGGGGCCAATCTCAATGCGATGCTTGGGCACGCAAGGCCGGGCGATATCGGTGCGGATGTGTGCCATCTGAATCTCCACAAGACGTTTGCCATTCCGCATGGCGGCGGGGGCCCTGGCGTCGGGCCAATTGTCGCGGCGGCGCATTTGTGCCCATTCCTGCCGGGCCATCCGGTCGTGTCGCCGTCCAGGTCGGAGGGTCAGGCGATCGAACCGGTCTCTGGGGCACCGTGGGGCAGTGCCAGCATCCTTCCGGTGTCATGGATGTACATCATGATGATGGGGGACATTGGTCTGGCCCACGCCTCTTCGGTGGCCGTGCTTGCGGCAAACTACATGGCAAAGCGACTGGAGTCGCACTACGACGTGTTGTTCCGCAACGAGGTTGGTTTCTGCGCTCATGAATTCATCATCGACCTTCGTCCGTTTGATCGCAGTGCCGGCATCAAGCCCGACGATGTCGCGAAGCGGCTCATGGATTATGGATTCCACGCGCCGACCATGTCGTGGCCTGTCGCGGGGACGCTCATGATTGAGCCGACAGAGAGCGAATCGCTCGCCGAACTTGATCGATACTGTGACGCCTTGATCGCGATCCGCGGCGAGATCGCGGCGATTGAATCCGGTGAAGCCGACCGAGAAGACAATGTTCTACGGAACGCGCCGCACTCGCTTCAGGTGATGACGGCCGATACATGGTCGCACCCGTACAGCAGATCCCAGGCAGCGTGGCCTTTGTCCTGGCTGCGGCAGCGCAAGTTCTGGCCGCCGGTAGCGCGAGTAGACAATCCGTGGGGTGATCGCAATCTGGCATGCACGTGTGCCGGAATGGCAGAGTACGAGTCGACTGAGTGAGCGGCGCGGCCGGTGAATCTACCCGTGCAGGATCCGCAACCGGATCGTTTCAGGCATTGCGGAGATTCGTTTCTCCATGACGCTTCGATCAATCGGATCGACATCGAGAATGACGTACGACAGTTCGCCCTGACTCTGAAGGTATTCGGCGTGAATGTTCGCGCCTGACTCGGCGATGATTGCGTGCAGGCCGCTGAGTACGCCCGGCACATTCTTATGAAAGTGCAGGATCCGGCAGTGGTCCGGATGATGGTCCGGGAGATCAACTTCTGGAATATTGACCGCCGAAGTCGTGGTCCCGGTTTCTTTGAACCGCTGCAGCTTGCGAGCAACGTCCTCTGCGATCTGAGCCTGCGCTTCTTCGGTGCTGCCACCGACGTGGGGCGTGAGAATCACATTGGGAATCCCTGCAAGGGGGCAGGCAAAGGCTTCGTCGTTGGAGCGGGGCTCCTCTGGGAAAACGTCCAGGGCGGCGCCGCCAACATGACCCGATGAAATGGACTCGGCAAGGGCATCGAGATCGACCACACTTCCCCTCGCATTGTTGATGATGGACGCGCCGGGTTTCATTTTCTGCAGCTGAGCAGGGCCGATGAGATGACGCGTCACTGGCGTGGCAGGCACATGCAGAGTGACAACATCGGACGAAGCGAGCAACTCGTCAAGCGAGGCGCATGCCTGTGCGTTCCCCAGTGCCATGCGGGGAAGGATGTCGTAGTACATCACCCGCATACCGAATGCTTCAGCGAGCACCGAGACTTGCGAACCAATGTGGCCGTACCCGACGATCCCGACTGTGCGGCCCCGCACTTCGTGGGCACCAGAGGCGGACTTGCGCCAATGACCGCCGTGAAGCTCCATCGATCGATCAATCAGCTTGCGGTTCAGGGCGATGATTTCTGCGATCGTGATCTCGGCGACGCTTCTGGTATTTGAAAAGGGCGAGTTGAATACTGCGATACCTGCAGCCGCGGCCGCGTTGAGGTCCACCTGATTGGTTCCGATGCAGAAACATCCGATTGCCTCAAGGGACGGCACCGCGGCGACTACTTCGGCGGGAACACGGCTCTTGGATCGAATCCCCAGAAATCGAACGCCCTGCAGCGCATCGATCAGGGCGTCGCCAGTCAGTGCGGTGTCGATTCGCTCAACTGTCATTCCTGCGACGGACAGTCCATCGTCGGCGTGCGAATGGATGCGTTCAAGAAGCAGCGCGTCGGCGGCCATGTCAGGAATGCTCCCTCAGTCGTGTGCATGCAGCGAGGGCGTCTTCACCCAGTACCGTGGCATCGATTCCGGACCCCACAGCTATTCGCATCCAGGCATCCGGCGTGACTTGCCCGATGGCGCAGATGCGATGGGTTTCTGCTGACAGATCCCGACCATGCACATGTGTCCGAATCTGGTGGCTGATGATGTGTCCAAGCGCATAGTCGGCCAAGTAAAGCGGATACCCGATCATGTGCTGGTATGCGGCGAGTGTTGCGTAGGGGTCCGCTCCGAGGTACTCGGCGTAGTACCGCGTCCACAGGTCATCAGCGATGCGGAGCACTTCTTCGCGGAGCGACTCGGCACGTGCTGTCGGGTTTGCGTAGAGCCATCTCCATGCGTGCAGTTCCAGCAGCGCCGGACCAGCAATCTGGCAGGCCTCGAGCATTGTCTGGGCAGCGGCATAATCGGCATCGCGCTGCGAGTCGACTTCGATACCGAGAACCCGTGGTGCCAGCGCTTGGTACAAGAACGCGAATGCCTCGGTACAGGCAGTGTTTGGAACGCCGCGAAGCGCGGGCCGGGGAACAAAGTGGGTGGAGCAGAGTTGTTCCAGATTATGCCCAAGCTCGTGCATGGCCGTATCGAAACCATCCCATCCGAGTTGATCATCGAGGCTGTTTGTTCGAAGCCATGCGTTGTATTCAGGGAGACGGGGCCTCATGGCATGGCCCGCTCCACGGGCGATCTCCACTTGAACACGGCTTCCAAGGAAGTTGGCAGCGCCAAGGGGGAATCCGAGCCCGGTCAGCACCTCGGGCAGCGCGAGTTGGAGGCCTCGGTGATCACCGAACTTCGCCTTGACTAAGGCGTTCAACTCGTCAACGGGCTGTGATGGCACGATCTCATCGAAGTAGATGTCATGGGCTTCCGGTTGGCGGCCGAGTCGATCGGCGACCAGCTCAGTCAAGGGTCCACGGGCGGGCGACTCAAGCAGGTCGAGCAGGAGACGCTCAACTGTCATCTCAGGAATCTCCCGGTTCAGATCGAACTTCCGCGCGATGGCGGTCGGATGCTCTGTGTAATGTTCGTCGTACGCCTTGGCGACGGTAAACATGTCGATCCATCGTTCGTATCGTTCGAGTCCGACCAACTCGCCGGGATCGCTTCCAGCGACTGTGTTGTCCTTTGGATTCCAGTCGCCAGTGTCCTCGCCATCCATGACGGATTTTGGAATTGTCCCGTCGATGTGACGCCGCATCACCCACATGAGTGCCCGCTGCGTTTCGAGACCACTGTCATCGGCGTAGCCGCCGCGAATCTCCTCACGAATAAGCCAGTGGGCGAGAAGCTTCCTGTCAGGCTCGAAGGATCGTGTTCCGTCCGCTGTGACGAGTGTGCCTACCGGAACGTGGAAACCGGATACGAATGTGTCCGCGCGGTGCCCGAGTTCACGGGCGAGATCCGCGACATCTGCCGGAATGCGAGGACCGAATGATCGGCAGATACGTACAGCGGCCCACTGATCGGCGTCCCATGAGTCGCCGTCTGCCAGCATCGTGTCGAGGTCCGGTCGGTCGAGATTCAACAGGGCCACAAATGCCAGCTGTTGACGATACAACTGATCGCTCAGATCTGGAGCCGGGTCGAAGGTCGCCAGAATGTCGTCAACCTCGTCCATTCGCTCGCCTCGGAGATCGGACCAGCGGCGGAGGGTGCGGCGCATTTCGTAGAGGTGGCCGCCGATCTGATCCAAGGCGATCTCCAGCCGATCAACCAGCGCCTCCAGCTTGCATGCATCGGCGACGAAGTGGTCAAGGCAAAACGCACGCATGGCTTTTTCGTCGCCGTCTTCATCACGCCACCGCTGGCGAACGCGGTCTATTCCCCTGGATGCCCGCTCTCGGGAGGCTTCGCCATGCCTGGAGACCATCTCATCGAGCAGTGTGGTGGTTGTCGCTGTGCCTGTTGTCATATGGCGGATTCTACGGTCCGCAGCGATTCAGTACACTCGGGCGATGAAGACTCCTCGCAGCGTTTCCACCCTGGTCGTCGGTCTGCTGATCTCGATGCTCTACGGGAGTTGTCTCGTGGCATGTAGCTCAGGTTCGGGTCGTTCCGGAACCTCGCGGCATCGCGGCGGGAATGAAGTCGTGGTCGGGCTTGCTGAGGGTGGCGGTGTGATCGAACTCTCGATTGGGCAGCTGCTGCTCGTGGAGCTTCCCGAGTCACCAAGCTCGGGCCGGGTTTGGCAGATGGTGCGCCGCCCTGATCCCGCCGTCCTGATGGCGGATGGAAACAGGTACGAGCAGACCGAGGCGGAGAAAGCGGCCGGGGATCTTGTTGGCACGCAGCAGCTTCGGTTCAAGGCGGTTGGGCCGGGTGAGGCCATTCTCAGTCTGGCCATGGTGCGGCCAGGCGCCGGGCTCGCGCCAAGTGATGAGCGATGGATGGGGCAGATAATCGTCCGGTGATGCTCACTCGTCTGGGGAGCGGTGCACCATGGAGTCGAGCATCGTGCCAATGAGCGCCGTGGTTTCACCGGTTGATCCCTGCGTGTCACCTACGACCATGACACGCGGCGTGATTTCGATGTTGCCCTCACCGATGATCTGAAGCAGTTCCAGCAGCGCGGCGTTCTGCTTGCCGATTTCCATCGCGAGTTTGCGGAACTGCTCTGCCTGCGCTTCCGCCTTGATGCGAATGGCCTCGGCTTCAGCGCTTGCTTCGATGAGACGCTTCTCCTTGGCTTGCTCGGCGATTTTCACGCCGTACGTGGCAGTTGCCAGGTTGGACTCCTCGTCGGCTTCCTGCTGCGTTCGGCTCAGTGCCTTTTGCTGCTCGGCAGCTCGTTGCTGTTCTTGGAACGTCATCTGTTCCTGCAGCGCGATTTCTCGATCGGTCTGTGTCTTGAGTAGCTCTCCCAGAGACGCCTCGTCGCCAATCTGGCCGATCCGGACGGCATTGACCGACACGCCGACCTTGCCCATGGCTTCGCGGATCGTGCCGGTGCTTGCGGCCTCCTGTTGGGAGCGCTGCTGCACGTAGTCGAGTGCTTTGACGTTCTCCGCGTTGTTGCGGAAGATCGCCCGAACCACCGAGGCGAGATACTGCTGCAACTTCGAGTCATCGCCACCGAATTCCGCGACAACCTGTGCGGCATCCAGAGGTCTGATCTGAAACTCGACACGAACATCGACGGGAAAGGTGAAACCATCAGACGTGCGGACCTCGATCTCGCGACCATCTGAGCCCTGCACGGCCTCTGCAGTGATGCCGTATCGGATGATCTGCTGCTCTGTTGAGATCATCGTGACCTCATAGGCCTTGCTGTTCAGATAGATTTTGTTCGGCAGCAGCGGATCTCGCCAGATCCCCCGTTGACCACGATTGACGATGGCGGCGCTGCCGTCCTCTGCGGAGTCAGCGGCGTCGCCGACGTTGGACTTGACGATGCCAACGGTTGCCTTCGGAATATTTGTGGCGTCGGTGAGTTCGATGTCAAAGAGTCTCGTGTTGAGTCGATAATTGCCCGGCTTCAGGACTGAAGCCTGGGGGCCGCGATTGCCGGCACCGGCGCCGAGAAAGTGCTCGGCGAGAAGCATCTTGCCGGGTTCGTCCCACTCTGCTGCAAAGGCTTGCCCGGTTGGCAGAGGCTGTCCGTCGAGCGCGGTAATCAGCCCAACCTGATCACTGCCGACCTGCACGATCGGTACAACCTCGATGTCATAGAGCCCGGGCCACAACCAGAAGTGCCAGCCCGGGCCGAGGACACGTGCTTGCGGTCCTTTCTGGCCGTCGGTTGCGATGATCGTTCCGCCCGGAAGCTCTGGCCCATAGTGTTTGATGACGACGCCGACTTCGTCTTCAGAGACATGTCGTACTGAGCTGAACAACACGAACAGGAACAGCACGAGGAGCGCCCCGACCGACCCGGCGATCTTGACTCCGGGACTGGAAGACGACATGGCCCATACAAAGACAGCAATTGCAGCGACGATACCGATGAGCAACAGCAACATGGCCATGTGGATTCTCCTCCTGTGAGGCGTCCGCAAACGCCCTGCATGCTCGCAGGATACTTGGGATTCGATCGAGGCCGCTTTCAGCTCCGAATGGTCAGCAGGGGCTGCTCGGGGGGCTGAAACTCAGGGAATTGACGGCGCCCAATCGGGATGGGTTGCCGCATCGGCCCATCGCTGCATATCGCTGAGCGCCTCAAATGGCTGCACCGCCACATGGCCGTCTGGGGCGGCGATGAGACACTTGCCGTTGTGTCTCGTGGAGAGAAAGCCGCCGACTTGCTCGGGCGACGATCCTGAGGTTGGATGTTGAAATGTGCCGTTGGGTGCGACGCTCCATCGCGGAGCACTTCCACCTGCTGCCGGTTTCCACGGTGGCGCGAGTCGCCAATAGCCCTCGACGGTGCGTTCGGCGGCGTTGTCCTGGAACAAGCCTCGGCTTGACGCAAAGGCGATGAGCTGAGCGGGCTGCCGCAATCTGGAAATGGACTCGGCATAGAACGGGCGGGCGCCATCGTCCTGCGAGCGGACGTACTCGCTGAGTGTCCACGTATCGCACGCATTGGACTGACGTCCACCGAGATAGTCGGTGTTCAATCCAAAGGACGGGTGTAGCGTCGTGATGTACACGCCGTCAGCAGGGTCGGGCGCATGAGCGATCGTGTTTTCCCAGAATTGCTGCTGCGCGCCTGCCCACAGCGTGTGTCCCGGATCGTCGAGGTACGGAGTGAGCCGCCAGATCCACCGCCGCCGAGCGATGTCTGGAATGGGCGTGCCATTCCAGACAGTCGGCGACTCAGACCCCGGCAAGGGCTCGGAATTGTGAAGTTGACCCGGAAGCAATCGGCCGGAGTGATCCGTACTCCATGCTCGCCATGCTGCCACGACGCCACGCGCCGCGCTCCGCTCTTCGGTGCTGGCGGCGGACTGCGAGATTGAGTTGGCAGCGGGCAGAATGATGGCTGCCAGGGTGCCGAGGATCGCAACAACCACCATCAGCTCGATGAGGGTGAAGCCGCCGCGGCACCGCATCCGAAGATTCACCTGATACATAGATCTGCAACTCCCTGTTATCCCCAATTCTAGCGGATCACTGGCGGATGGTATTGCTATTGCGAGCCAATTGCAATAGGATCCCCATCTTGATCAGGAGTTTTTGAGGACACCAACCCCCCATGATTACACCAATCCTCGTCCCGATGCTGCTGGGCAGCCCTGCTGAAATCACCTTCGCGACCCCCGACTTTGATCGGTGGAATTACGGATTCAACACAGCCGATGGAACGCGAAGCGTTGGCTCGACCTTCAGTGCCTTTCAGAGTGGCTATCCGTTCGATGACCGCGATGGTCAGGTCCTGCTCGGGTTCGTGACGGGAAGCCAGATCGAGCAGGGGCTTCCGCCTCAGGCGTATCACATCACGGGATGCCATCTTGAGCTCTCGCTTGCATCTGATGACATTCCCTACGACCCGACGCTCGACTCGTGGCAGACGCATCTGGGCGAAGGCGAAGAAGACGCCGATGCTGGACGACCTACGCACCTTTCGGGTGTTGCATTTCGAAACGGCTGGGACGGTTGGTCGTTCGGAGAAGACGGCGCATTCGGCGAAGTCATGGCAAACGGAGTACGAAACTGTTACCCGATTGACTTTGATGAAACCGGAGCTGCTCGCGACATCTCCAACAATCTGACTCAGGAGTTTGAACCACATGTCTGGGCGGTCGGAGTGACGAATGAGGTTGAGCCGGGAGAGATCATTCCTGCGTACACAGAACTGCTGTTCACCATCGATGTGAGTGATCCCGACGTCAGCTGCTATGTGAAGCAGGCGATCGCCGAGGGATTGCTTGAGTTCATGGTGTCTTCGCTTCACCCAGCATCGGAACCAGGCTCCGGCGGAGAGTCCAACTACCCGGATTGGGTGCTGAAGGAAAACCCGCTTGTGGAACTCGGGGTGACGTCGGCCGCGTCACTTGTGGTCACACTCGAGATCACCCCTCCGAGTGGCGTAGGAGGCGATGTGACAGGTGACGGCCTGGTAGACGTGGAAGATCTTCTCGCCATTCTCGAAGCATTTGGCCGCTGCCCGTGCTGCGAGGCTGATCTTGATCAGTCGGGCGTTGTCGATGTCAACGATCTGTTGGCGGTGATTGGTGGTTGGGGAGGTTGACGTGCGGTGCGTGTGAGGGGTTGGAACAACAACGGCCCGATACGAGGGCATTTCATGGAGACGAGAGATATGTTGCGATTGAAACTGACGGCTTCGGCAGCCATTGTGCTCTCAACAACGGCGCTGGCCGGATACGAGGTTGAGGAAGTGCCTGCATGGCGAGGCGATGCAGGAACCGTTCTGTATGAGTGGGAGAGTTTCACTTCCGCTTCGGCCGAAACGGGACCGAACTTCCCAGGCAATGAACCGTTTCCGAGTGGGAACGCTGTGTTGTTCAACTTCGGAACTGGGGCTGTCATCAGCGGAGATCAGAACATCTACGGATACGGTGGCCCTCTCAACATTCATGCATACGCCTACACGGCTTCCGACACGCAGGACGTCGTTGCCAACATCTCGATGCACGGCACCGAGACGCTCTATGACCAAGTCATGCTGGTGTGGACCGACGGTGTCGAGGGCGGCGAAGAGGGTGCCATCTTTGGCACACGATCCATCAACTACTGGGAAGAAGTTGACTATGGCGGCGGAAACATCGGCGCCGTTGCCAATGTGAGTTACACCTTCGATCTCAGTGGCATCGCTGCCGACGTTCTTGAGGTCGGCGTGATCGCGGGCACCGCAGGGCCGCACTCCAGTCTGGATGCACTGACCCTTGATATTCGGCTGGGGAGCATCCCTGCTCCGGGAGCCCTGGCGGTGCTGGCGATTGCAGGTGTTGTCTCCGGGCGAGTGCGACGGCGAATCTGACTCCGATACTCAAATGAGCATCGCGCCGAGCGTAAAGCCCACGGCGGCGGCCACCGCCAGAAGCATGGCGGTGGCCAGCGGCGTCAATTTCGCTGAATGCTCATCCTCGGCGGCAGCGCCTGCAGCCGATGGATTGAGGACTTGATTGAGCGCGTCGCCTAGATCACCAGCAGCGCGGAAACGATCACCTCGGTCATGTGCGGTTGCTCTCAGGGCGATTCCTCGGGCTTGTTCAGCCAGAGTCCCTGTGAGATCGCCGCACCAACGCAGAAGTAGTCCGCCGAGGTCAAAGACATCGATGCGTCCATCAAGTGAAACGGGCGAGAGAATGGCTCGCTCAGGTGCGCCGGGAATATTTCGAAGTTGTTCGGCGGCAGCACTATCCGGAATTGCTGTTGCGAGGGCTGGCAGCAGCCCGGGATCCGTGAGTCTCGCGTTTCCTGATTCGCAGATCACAATGCGAGCTGGAGTCAGGCGTCCATGGGCGAGACCATGAAAGTGCAGCTCCTGTACAGCCTCACACACGTCGACCATCTGGGTCATGCGCCGCCGAAGCTCTGCGGTCGATTGGGCTGGTCCATCGGCCAAGCTCCGCCCTTCGACTTTCTCGATGAGGAAGAACCCCTCGGGCCCCCGGCCGAGATCGACGGTTCCAGCTTCAAGGACGCGGGGGAGTCCGGGATGATCCAGCCGAAGCAAGGTCTCGGCGCCAAGCGAAATACGCCGAGCGTCATCTGTCGAGAGGCGTTGCCGCGCCAGTGAAAGCACGGCAGCGGGGCGATCATCGCTGTGACGGGTTGCCCACCGCTCGAACATACCGTCATCGGGCAATTGCCCGTCCAGTCTGCAGGTGCCGACCGTGAGACCCGACTCGGTACGAAGATCGACCTGCTCGACGTCGGATCGACCGCTGATACGGTGCGTCGTTCGAGTGCGAGTCAATGCGTCCTCAGCCGAAGAGTAGTGGTCGAGCAGATTCTCGACTTCGCTGCGAAGTTCTGCATCTTCACCACACGCCGACTCAATAAATGCGAGTCTGCTTGAGGGGGGGCGATCCAGTGCTTCGGTAAAGATCTGGTCCGCCCGGTGCTGATCCTTGGCTGCGTTCAAGTGGCGAACTCCGGTCGTCCCGACACACATTCCTCGTTTCCATGGGTTGAGGACCTGAGGGGATTGCCCCTAGGGTAGCGATTGGGCCGCATTTGGGAAACATCCGCCCGTGGAGTCACGGCATGGCGACTGGTCTGGTTGGGGCACGGAATCTTGGGAGATTGTCGCGGCGATCCGGCGGCATCCTGACCGATGCGCTGCTGCTGGCATTGATTCTGGCGGCACTGGGTGTGCTGCTGTTGTACGGCAGGCAGGCCACCGGCGAGTATCACCGAGCCGCCGATATCGACCTCTCTGTTGCAGCCCTTCCTGGATACGCCGCGCTCAGCCTCTCTCGATGTTTGGCGGCATTTGTGCTCTCGCTTCTCTTCACGCTCGTGTGGGGATCGATTGCGGCGCACAACCGGCGGGCGGAACGCATCATGATTCCGGCACTGGACATTCTGCAGACGATCCCCGTGCTGTCATTCCTTCCGCCAGTCACGCTCGCCTTCATCATGCTCGTTCCAGGCAGTGAGATCGGGCTGGAGCTCGCATGTGTCATCATGATCTTCACGGGTCAGGCCTGGAACATGGCATTCGGGTTCTACCAGTCGATTCGAAGCATCCCCTCGAGCCTGTACGAGGTCGCCAGGATCAACAAGCTTGGAAGTGTCCGCACGTTCCTTCACGTCGAGCTCCCAGGGTCGATGATCGGACTGGTCTACAACTCGATGATGTCTTTTGCGGGCGGATGGTTCTTCTTGACGACCATCGAGATGTTCACGCTTGGCCAGCGGGACTTTCGCCTTCCTGGTATCGGATCCTGGTTGGCAACGGCGCAGCAGGAACATGAGTGGGGACTTGTGGCAGCCGGTAGTGGCGCGCTGATCCTCCTTATTGTCGGCACAGATCAACTTGTATTCAGACCCCTTCTCGTGTGGGCGCAGCGATTCAAGATTGAGGAACAGGAATCAAGTCAACCGCCTCGATCCTGGCTCGTGACACTTTGGCGGCGGTCGCCTGTCGTGCGTGTGCTTCGTCGCCATCGCGTTGCTCGCCTTGCCGCCCGCCACAGCTCGCAGGGTTCGAAGCCTGTGAGGCGAGCGGGAGGTCACCAGTCTGCGCTCTGGGGCCGTGCCTTCAAACTTGTTCGGTGGCTCGCGCTGCTGGCAGGGGCCGTCGCTGCTGCGTGGGGTTTGTATGAACTTGTTCGCCTTCTGATCCCCCTGGAGTGGTCGAACGATCGGGGAAATGGATGGCGCGATGTTCTGGCAGGACTTGGTTTGTCGTTTGCGCGAGTCGTGGCGGTACTCGTGATTGGCTCGATCTGGACGATTCCGTTGGGGCTGATCATCGGGCGGAGCAGTCGACTCCGCAGCTGGCTCGGTCCCGTGGTACAGGTCATCGCGTCGTATCCGGCGCCTGCGTACTTCGTACTTCTGACCGTGACGCTTGGCAGTATCGGTACCCCGTTCTGGTGTATTGCGCCGCTCCTGATGCTGATGGGCAGCCAGTGGTACATACTCTTCAACGCGATGGGGGGCGCGACGGCGATTCCTGCGGACCTTGTGGAGATGTCGCGCGTTCAGCAACTTGGCTGGTGGGCGAGATTCCGAAAGGTCGAGGCGCCGGCGATGTTCCCATTCCTCATCACGGGCTGGGTGACTGCTGCGGGCGGCGCGTGGAACACGACAATCGTTGCTGAGTACGTGCAAACGAGTGCCGGGCCAGATGGTGTCCGGGAAACCCTCGGAATCGGCTCGCTGATCGCCTCGGCGACGGATCACGGAGACTACGCGCTTCTCGCGGCATCAACGCTTTCGCTTGCGGCATTCGTCATCATTTTCAATCGGTTTGTGTGGAACCGGCTCTACGGTCTTTGCGCTACTCGATACAACCTTCAATCCTGAGACTGAACCTATGCGTATCGATCCTCCAATCTGCGAAGCGCGCGCCCTGGATGTCTCTTTTGGCAGTCCGCCTGTCGAGGTACTCCGAGGCGTAGATATCGAAGTGCGTCCGGGCGAGACCCTCGCCATTCTCGGGCCGAGCGGCTGTGGCAAGAGCACGCTGCTGCGGGCGCTGTGCGGCCTTCTGACACCCTCCGGGGGCGAGGTGCTTGCAAACGGAACTCCACTCGACGGAGTCCATCCGGGCGTATCGATCGTGTTTCAGTCCTTTGCGTTGCTGCCGTGGCTCAGCGTGCAGGACAATGTCGGTCTCGGGGTCAACGGGATCGATATCACCGACGAACAGGCGAGACGGCGCATTTCTGAGTGCATCGAGCTTGTGGGACTCGATGGTTTCGAGCAGGCCTTCCCAAAGGAACTCTCTGGTGGCATGAAGCAGCGTGTCGGCATCGCGCGAGCCTTGGCGCGTTCGCCGCAACTCCTTTGTATGGATGAGCCTTTCAGCGCGCTCGATGTGTTTACAGCCGAAACACTTCGCAGCGAGGTGTATCGACTTTGCCGTGAAGCCGATGCGGATCCAGATGAGTCGCGCGCGATCGAAGGGCTTCGAAGCGTGCTCATCATCACGCACATCATTGAAGAGGCTGTCTTTCTGGCGGACAGGATCGTTGTCATGTCGGCCCGGCCGGGAGAAGTGCAGTGCATTATCGACAATACGGTGCCGCATCCACGCGAGTATCACGATCCTGCCTTTGAGGCCATGGTGCGCCGCCTTCATACGCAGATTGTGGAAGGTGAGGATCTCGACGAGTTTGATCAAGTCGTCGGAACCGCAGATGGGCGACTTGAAGTCCTTCCCGAGGTCACGATGTCGGAGATCATCGGAGTGGTTGAGGTGCTGCACGACCACGGCAATTCCATGGATCTCTTTGATCTCGATGAAGAGACCGAAGAGGAACTCGGTCGGTTGCTGAGCCTGATCAAAGCCGGTGAGCTCCTGGATCTGGTCGATGCGAGTGGAAATCGAGTTTCGGTCACAGCGGCGGGGACGTCGCTTCTCGGGGCCGAGCCATCGGATCGAAAGGAAGTATTGGCCAGCCAGTTGCAGCGGCTCAATGTCATGCAGTGGGCGATCGAGCAGGTGTCCAAGGCGGGCAAAGATGGATTGGACCGTGAGAGTCTGGAGTCGATGTTGGTCCAGCGGCAACCGCGTGGGGCCAGCACCCTGCATTCACTCCTCGCATGGGCCAGATACGCCGAGGTGTTGACCTGGACCACCGAGGATGGGGTGATCACGCTTGGGGAGGCGGTTTGTAGGGGCTAAATAGAGGTCTCACAGAGGTTTTTGTGTTTTATGTCACCGATTGAGGCCAAAGCCGCTGTGAACTTGGGCATTATGTCCCGCCCAAAGATCAGATCGGGCGATCGGTCCAGACCGCAGGACCTGTCCGTCAAAGCCTTTGGGATGCCAATCGTCGGGAATGGCAAGTGACCGCAGCTTGATGCGGAGGCATTCTGGGGGGCACGTCTGGTTGGAACCGACCGGCGGTGCGAAGCGGAGTGTATGGATGTGAAGGGTTCTCTACGCACTATTCTAAGCCTACTTGCTGTGTTGGCAGGTGGATACGTCGACGCGGGCACCCTTCGGGTCCCCGGGGATGCCGCAACGATCCAGCACGCCATTGACCTTGCTCAGATCGGGGATGTGGTTGAAGTCGGCCCAGGTGTGTGGCCCGAGGCCATCGATCTTCGAGGCAAGTCGATTCTGCTTCGCGGCCGGGATGGCGCTGAAACGACGATTATCGACGCCAAGGATCGCGGCGAGAGCGTGGTCCGGTGCATGAGCGGCGAAGGTCCGGGCACTGTCCTTGAGGGACTCACTCTGACCGGTGGTACCGGGCACGAGGGCTTGCATGGAAGCAGCACGGCAATTGGCGGCGGCCTCCTGGCAATTGGAGCGTCGCCCACGATCCGCGACTGCATCTTCAAGTCCAACACAGTCAGTCGTAACGGTGGGGGAGCCTACTGTGGCAAAGGCGGAAACGTTCGATTCGAGCGATGCCGCTTTGAAGGCAACGCTGCTGAGAAGGGTGCCGGCCTGCTGTGTGTCGGTAGCACGCCGGTATTGGATCGGTGCATCTTCACGGATAACACCGCTCGATTCAGCGGCGGCGGTTTGTATGCGGCCAAAGGCAGCTCGCCTGTCGTGCGAGAGTGCCAGTTCGTTCGAAACCAAGCATCATTCCAGGGTGGTGGCGTGTGCTCGCTCGACTCGGCCGGCGAACTCCTTGGTGGCGTTTTTGAGCGCAATCGCGCTGGAAGCCACGGCGGGGCCGTCTACCTTGGATTCAGGACCACGATGCAGGCGGCCGCATGCCAGTTCGTGTCTCCGACGGACACGATCGATGGAACGACAGCAATCGCCCGCCGCGATCTCCGACGCGGAGCCTGTGATCTGAGTGAAGCTGTCACCGTGCTGGCGGAAGAACACGACTGTGTTGCAGCGGGCGGGCAGTATCGCGGCGATGGCACTCGGTGCCCATCGCCTTCCGAGAGCCAACTCGCGCGAAGGCGCGGCGACCTTGATCGAGATGGCCGCGTCAGCAGACGCGATCTTGCAATCATGATGCTTCTGTGGCGCTGAGCGATCAATCCTCAAGCACCAACGATTCAATCAGTGATGACACCATGCTCATAGGAACCCGCGTTGGCAGGTCCAGCGACTCGCTGCACCACAGGAGTGGGTCGAGGTCGGGATCGTTACGGCCGTGGCTTCCTTGCACCAGTGACGTATCGAGCGGGATGACATCCATGAGGGTGCGGAATCCAAGTCGGCGGCGGACAAGGCGCCAGCCGATTGCTGCAGGTGGCAAGGCGATGCGCGGATCGAGGAATAACTCCCTCGGGTCATAACCAGGCTTTCGGTGAATGTCGACGGTGCGTTGATAGTCGGGAGCGCGGTCTGGATCTGTCCACCAATCGTGGCAGAACCAGCGATCTCTGGCTGCCACGAGTACCAGATCACCGCACCGTTCGTGGGAGAGCCCTTCAGACTTGAGAGTGGTGCCCTGGAGTACACGATCGACACCGGTTGCAGTCTGAAAGAGATCAGCGACCGTGGTGGCCTGCGCAGGATCAGCGACGTACACGTGAGCGATCTGATGGTCGGGTACCGCGAAGGCGCCGCTCGCGCCAGCATCGAGCATCTCTCGCCCTTGTTCCACCCGAAGCGAGAGCAGCCCCGCTGATCGGAGGATTCGATTTGGAGCTACAGCATCGGTGACAGCGGTGATGCCGTACTCATTGACCAACAGGATGCGGCGACCGCTCGCCATGAGCGACTCAATCAGATCGGCGGCGACGTCGTCGAGCTCGCGGCACGCACTGGGGATGTTCGGATGATCCGGGCCGAGTTTTTGAAGTCCATAGTCCAGGTGGGGCAGATAGGCGAGCAGCAGCGTGGGATTCAGCGTCTGGTCCACGAACATGGCGGCTTCCGCGATCCATGTGCTGCTGGAAATGTCCGCCGCCGGGCCCCAGAATCTGAAGAGCGGAAACTGCCCGAGTCGATGCTGCAGCTCGTCACGGAGTTCTGATGGCTGCGTCCAGACATCGGGAATCTTGCGTCCGTCCGCCGGATACACAGGGCGGGGTGTCACGGAGATGGTTGCTCCGCTGTACATCGCAAACCACCAGAAGCAATTGGCGGTCGTGACCGATGCATCTCTGGCGGCAAGCCGGTCCCATACCTTCTCGCCTTGAACGAGGCGATTGGACTGCTGCCAGAAGTGTGTTTCTGCCCGCTCGCGATCATGCCACCCGTTTCCGACGATGCCGTGTGTTGAAGGCGCGGTCCCCGTGAGCATCGTGGACTGGCTTGTGCACGTGACTGCTGGCAGTGGGGGGTGCAGGGCGCGCTCGCTTCCCGACGACATCAGGGCTGTGAGTCGCGGCATGTGCGCGCGCTGCCGCTCGGTCAGTGCAACGAGATTGATAACGGCGGTGCGGTGCGGCATGCGATCAGGATCCTCCACCAAGCCGCTGCGCGCCAAGTGTGACCCCCGCAAGAATCATCGACGCGGCCGACCAGCCGACGTGTCCAGCCGCCAGGAGCATGCTGCTGTCCAGCACCGCCAGTCCAGCGATCGCCCAGCAGACGGCTTCGCTGTGGCGACCGGCCTTGATGCGGCGGTGGACGCTTGGCGTCCAGGCAATCAGCATAATCAGAATCGATGCGCCAACGGCGCCCGCAGTCGAGTTCGGGCTCGTCCATCCAACACCAATGATGCCTACGACGGACAGAATCAACCAGACAATGCCATGCGAGATTCGTTGTTCACCACCTCGTTCACCCCGGCCGATGCAGGTGATTCCAATGGTCCAGAGTCCTACGCCAGCGGATGCCCACCACACAGCGGGGTTGACTTGATCGGTCAGCAGGAGGGCCGTCAGCACAGGCACGCAGCTTCGGCATCCAGCCATCAACGCGGTCGCAGCCAGGACGCTGTGGCGATGCGTGAATTGGTACAGGAAGATCATTGCGGTCAATACGCCAGCAGCGATCAACGATTCGATGGTGTTGGCACCAAGGAAGCTGGCAAAGCCAACGATCGAAAGACCGACGATGACAAGCAGCCCGCCGATGGAAGCGGCTTCTCGGGCTGACATGCGACCTGCTGCGACAGGTCTGGTCGACTTATTCGCGCGATCAAAATCGGCGTCACCGGCATCATTGATCGCCATGCCACCGAGATAGAGCATCGACACGCCTGTGATTGCGCCAGCAAGGCAGGGAACGGCATTCAGCTCGAGAGCTTGCAGTGACAGCCCGGCGCCAAGCAGCACATTTGACCACACCGTCGGGAGGTTCGCCGCGCGAAGCGTCGTCCACCAGTCTCGCGTGGTGCTCACCACCCGACCTCCTTCATGACGCCCGCGGTCCATTCGAGTTCGCGGGCAATCTCGGCTTGCACAGTTGGAAGGCGAAACGACGCTGGCAACACATCCCAGGCGTACGTTTCCACTTCAACTGGCGGCCGCTGTCCGGAGTCGGCAACGGCGGCGAGGAGCTTCGCAATCCACGGCTGTGTCGATCCGAGCGGGCCGAAGGTCTCTCGGTGCACGGGCACATGACAATGCGTTCGCCAGAGTCCTTCGCACGCTCGATCGCATGTCTCCGGAATATCGTCATACATGCTCAGAACGCCGCCGCTGAGTACCGAGGTCTGGTGCATCCAGCGAGCTTCATCGAGCGACTGCAGGGCCTTGATGCCCTCGGGCGTGTCTGATTCTGGGGCCGACGAGACTTGCACGCGTCCGACGCGGATGCCAGCTTCGCGCAGCGCGCCGACTGCCGCGATCGGTTCCTCGTGTTCAACGGCGAGATGGCAGGCATCGAGACATGCGCGGAGCGTTCCCTGCTTCGCGTGCCGATTCAGTGACGTTGCCGATACGAATCTGCCCAACGCGGCCGCTGTCGGAATCAGGCAGCACGGTTCGGGTTCAATGGCGAGGAAGATCTCTCTGCCGTGGTTCGCGCCAAGCCGTTCGAGTTCAACGCACGCCTGCCCAATCAGGTCTACGGCAGCTTCAACGTCGATGTCGTGAGCAGGCCACCCGATCGGGACCGTCGTCAGGCCAATCTCGTCGCCAGGATTGCTGAGGGCGATCAGGGCTTCGGCCGCTCGAAGTGTGTACGCAAGACGCGCGGGATCGTCCCATGCTGGTTGGTACACGGCATCCTTGACGCGCTTGGCGTGGAAGTTGCCTTGGGGGAAGGCATTGAGCCCGAGCAAGGGTGTTCCCATGCTGCCGAGCGCTTGGGCAATCGGACCGACCTGTTCGGCAGGGTTGTTCCCCAGGATGTCATCGGGCAGCCAGAGCCCGACCTTGGAACCCTCCGGCATACATTCGGTCATGGCTTTCAGGGCGTCTGCAAGATCGGTGATCGTCCGAGTTGGCAGCACATTCGTGCACCAGCCGGGTCGCACGTCAGGCCTCTACGCGAAAGTTCGGTGATCGACCGAGGAACGCAATTGGATTGGCGAATGTCACTTTCTCGATCATCTCTGCAGGATGACGGCGTCGTTTCATTTCCATCCGGGCCTTGGGGACAGCCAGCGGGTCGGAATCACCCCAGTCGCCGGCGGAATTCATCCAGATGCGGTCCGTGCCCCATTGCTCAAGAATGTCGACAGCTCGCTGAGGCGTGCATTTGGTATCGGGATACAGCGTCATGCCCGCCCAAAACCCACGGTCCAGAACAAGGCCAACGGTGTGTTCCTCGACGTGATCAATGAGCACCCGGTCGGGATTGAGGCCAGCGTTGTCGACCGCGTCCAGAATCAGGCCCGTGCCCTTGTGTTTGTCTTCGAGATGCGGGGTATGGACGAGTACGAGTTGATCACGCTGCTGCGCGAGCTCAAGATGTGCCTCCAGCACAGCGAGTTCATTCTTGCTGTTCTTGTTGAGGCCGATCTCTCCAATGCCAAGGACGTTTGGGCAGTCGAGGAAGTCCGGAATAACTGACATCACTTCCTTTGCGAACCCGGTGTCCTCGGCTTCTTTTGGATTGATGCATAACCAGCAGTGGTGTTGGATTCCGTACTGCGCTGCTCGCTTTGGTTCGGTGTCGGTCAATTGACGGTAGTAGTCACGGAACCCGTCGACGCTGCAGCGATCAAAGCCGGCCCAGAAGGCCGGTTCGGTAATCGCCACGCATCCCGCCTGTGCCATGCGGCGATAGTCATCCGTTGTCCGAGACACCATGTGAATGTGAGGATCGATGTACCTCACGGAGTTGTGTCCGGGTTTGGAGCACCGAAGGCACCTTGCATCGGCGCCGAATCAATCGGCTCACTGGAGGAATCGCTGAGCAGCATCTGGATGCGTTTCGCGCGATCACCCTCGCCATCTATCAGCAGGGCGACAGCCCTTTGGAGGTACTCGACTCGAAAGTCTTCATCGCCACCAGTGCGGTCAAGCCGATCGAAAAAGGCGGCAAGGTCGAGCACTTTGGCGCGGTGCTCGAGGAAGTAGGCGTCAACAACCTCGGTGGGGGTCATTGGGCAGTGCGGCGTATGTCTCATGGGGACCATGCTACCCCGCCCGGGTGTGCCGCTTCTCGCACCGGCCCCGGACCAGACGAATCGCCTGCCGCATCTGCTCGAGATCGACCGATGAGATTTCGCTGGATGTGCCAGCCTCGGTCACCATGGTCAATGCGAGTGTCCCGCCGAGATGTTCTCTGAATCGTTCGATCCCTTCCAGCAGCCGGTCCTCATCGCCCATGGCGTCGCTGGTCAATGGGAATCCCAGCGAAGCGAGGCAGTCGGTGATGCGGCTGACCAGTGAAGCCGATCCACCGAGACTCAGGGCCGCGTACTGCAGATCGATGAGAAGCCCGATTGCGACGGCATCACCGTGCGAGAGGCGAAATCCTGTCATCTGCTCAAGCCGGTGCGCCGACCAGTGGCCGAAATCGAGCGGGCGGGCTCGCTGTATCTCGAATGGATCGCCACCCTGGACAATGTGGGCGACATGGAGATCTGCGGTCCGTGTCACGATGCGCTCCATCGTTTCAAGATCACGACTCACAAGTGAGTCGGTGGATCTCTCGACATCGTCGAGCAACGCGGTGTCCTTGAGCAGCGCAACCTTGAGCGACTCACTCAATCCCGCTCGCCAATCGCGTTCGGCCAGCGATGTGAGCAGTTCGGCATCGTTGACAACGGCCCATGGCGGCGCAAAGGTGCCGATGAGGTTTTTGGCGCCGAAGGCATTGATGCCATTCTTGACGCCGACACCTGCATCGGCCTGTCCGAGTGTGGTCGACGGGAGTCGGATCAATCGAACGCCGCGGTGGGCCGTACTTGCTGCGAGCCCGACGGCGTCGAGCATCGCCCCGCCGCCGATCGCAAGGACAAAGGACTGCCGGCAAATGCGCCGATCATGAATGGCTCGGACCGTCTGATCAAAGACTGTTCGATCATTCTTGGCCCGCTCGCCACCTGGAAGGATCAGTGGTGCACTTGCGACTTTGATCCGCGATGCATGTTGCTCTGTCCACTCGATGACACGAGCAGGGAGGTCTGGTTGAGCTGCAACGAGCCCTTCGTCCATGACGCACAGAAGGCGGTGCGGACCGCCGTCATGCGGGAAGATCCCCGCAAGTGATTCGCCTTCAGTCGTAAATGCCCTCCTGCACGAAAGCACTCGGTGCCGCCACCGCACTTGAATGGTTCCGCTAGATGGCAGTTCTTGCACGCTTGGCTCCGACACACCCGCACCCATTTCCAAAGCCATGATACGGTGAACTGTGACGAATTCTCCGGAGAATGCTTCATTCTCCGGCATAGGATGCACGGCCTCTGACATGGAGTATTCGCATGGACAGCTTGCAAGATCGTGTTCGTCGCCTGGAAACTTCGCCATGGCGGAGGATGATGCCGCTGGTGCTTGGCGTTGGGCTGGTTGGTGGGCTCCTCGGCGCTGGGGCTTCCGAGACCGTATCCCGCCAGTTGATGGGTGGTTCACTTGTCATTGTGAACCAAAGTGGTCGACCGGTGATTTCGCTCGGTTCAGGTTCAGATGGTCACGGGCATATGGTCATCGCAAACGCTGACGGTACCGCGATGCTTGTCTTGAAGGCTGGCGAGCGTAGCGGGGACATTGACGTCTTTGATGACAAGGGTCACCGGCTGGCCAAGCTCGGCAACTCTCCAAGTGGAGATGGGATGTTGCTACTCGGCGGCGAAGATGGTGATCCACTTGTCCGCGCGGGAAGATGGGATGTTGGTGCAGGTCATGGTCAATTGTGGCTTCGTGATCCGGCAGTTACCGAGCCTTCCACGCCGTGAGCCCTGCTTCCAGGATTCGCACGCTGCGCCGAAGCACATCTTTCTGGACGCAGTAGGTCATGCGCACTTCGTTGAGGCCAAGCCCTTCTGTGCGGTAAAAGCCTGCAAGTGGAGCAAGGCACACCGTTTCACCGTCAAGGTCGAACTCGCTTACGAGCCATCGACAGAATGCGTCGGCATCATCGACGGGCAATGGGATGGCGAGATAGAAGGCACCCTCCGGTGTCGGTACGTCCAGGCCGATGTTGCGAAGTCCTTCGACGAGGACGTTCCGCCGTTCCTGATACTCGGCATTGACCCGGCGGAACCACGACTCTGGTACAGAGAGTGCTGCGTGGGCCGCATACTGATCCACACTCGCGGGTGAGAGACGAGTCTGCGCGAATCGAAGGGCAGCTTCACGGAGTTCCGAGTTTCTGGTGATGAGCCAGCCGATTCTTGCGCCGCACGCGCTGTACCGCTTTGAAACGGAGTCGATGATGATTGCGTGCTCGTCCGCTGCTGGAATGTCGAGCAGCGAGGCAGCCCGGGTTCCAGGTTCGACGTCGTACACGAAGTCGCGGTAGACCTCATCGCAAATGAAGAAGATGTCCCGCTCGACGCAGATTGCCGCGATGGTTTCAAGGTCCTCCCGGCTGAGTACCGTTCCAGTCGGATTTCCAGGCGTCGGAAGAATGAGCGCGCGGGTCTTACCGGTGATGGCCGCTGCGATGGCCTCAGGGTGAACCTTGAATCCGTCAGATGCTGAAAGCGTGACAGGAGATACTTCAACACCAAGGAGATGGCTGAAGCCGGCGTAGTTCGTGTAGTAGGGCTCGCATACGAGCACTTCGTCGCCCGGATCAGCAACGGATGCAATGGAGAAGAGGAGGGCCTCGGATCCACCGGTTGTGACGACGATGTCTTCGGCTTCAACGTCTCGGGTGATGCCTCCGTTGCTTGAATACCAGACCGCGAGATCTTGTCTGAATTCGACAAACCCATCGCTGGGGGCATACGCAAGGACATCATCGTGGAAGGTGCGGTAGGCCTCCGTCATTTCGCACGGCGTCGAGATATCCGGCTGGCCGATATTCAGGGCGTGCACTGTCACACCGCGGTCCTGAGCCGCTCGGGCGAGCCCTGCCAGCGCGCGAATAGGAGATGCTGGCGCGTCCGAGCCGCGTCTGGAAAGTGTACATGTGGACATTGGTAGATTCTCCTCTCGCCAGCGAACCCCCCCGTGGGCCTTGCCCTGAACCGAGGCAGGGTATCAGGGGGCAGCAGCGAGATCCCAGCGAGCCCTCCCGGTCACCTATACTTGTCCGCTGTCCATTGAACATACGCTCACGACTGGTTGCAAAGACCCTCGAGGGCTTCAGGAGAAGATGACCATGTTTGTTCGACCTTTGTGCTCGTTGGCTTTGCTTGGGACGCTGACTCTTACCGGGGCTGCTGCTGGTCAAGGCATGGCTGCGGATGACGCCGCCCCTGTCGATCCCGGGGTTCGCCTTCGGGCACTGGAAACGATGAACAGCGCAGCGAGCAGCAAACTGGCCGATGCCGTCGCCCATGAGAAGGAACTTCGCGGCTATGTACAGCAGCAAGGCCTCGCTTCAAGCTGCGGCGAGGCTCCGTCGAATGACACACACGACATGGCCCTGAGCTTTGACAAGGCACTTGAGATTGCTATTCAGCATGAGCAGTTGGCCCCATCGGGCCACAACACGCAGGCGACTCCAGGTGAGATCAAGGCCTACACCGATCTTGCCAGCGGAACGTGGGACAAGCTCCAGACCGCCATGGCGAACGTTGAGCATCTCAGCGACTGCCTTCACGGCCAGAAGAAGTTCAACGACTATCTCGGATGGTCAGGTGATCAGCAGAAGGCCAAGGCCAAGGAAATGCAGGCTCGCAATGCGGAAGCCTCAAAAGAGAACACCGAGAAACTGGATGAGGCGTACAAGAAGGAAGCCGATCAGTATGCCGCCTTCAAGAAGGCCCAGCAGCAGCAGCATCAGGCCTTCCTGAATCAGGCATGGACGAAGTACCAGTTTGACCAGAAGAACGAACTCAAGGCCTATAAGTACCGCACCGAGTATGGACCGAATTCCTACTACAACAGCTACGCTGGAAGCATGTACGGCGGAGGTGGTGGATACTACGGCGGCGGTTGGTGATCTGACCGGCGCTACGCAGACCCGTGAGCCGGCTCGTCCTGACGAACCTTCGTTTGTTCCAGCTCTGCGTAGGCGTTGTGCGAGTGGATCGATTCGAAGTTCTCGCTGTGAATCCGGTACCAGTCGATTCGTGGCTCGGCGTCAAGACTGTGGGCGAGATCCCGCACGATGTCTTCGACAAACTTCGGGTTCTCAAAGGCTTGCTCGGTGACGACCTTTTCGTCGGGTCGTTTGAGCACGCTGTAGACCGGGCAACTGGCTGATGCTTCGATGAGTTCCACGAGTTCCTCGATCCACACCATGCGGTTCATGCGAATGTCAGCCGAGATGACGCACCTCTGATTGTGCGCTCCGTATTTGGATATCTCCTTGGAGCATGGGCAGAGACTCGTTGCTGGCGCAGATACCCCCAATACGAATGTGTCGCCCTGGCTGGAGGAATCGCATGTCATTCGGACGGCGTAGTCCATGAGTCCCGGACGGCCAGTGGCGGGCGCCATCTTGTTGATGAAGTACGTGAACTCCATTTCGACATGTGCCCGCTCGGCGTCGAGCGCCACTCGAATACCGCGGCACAAGTCGATGATGCGGCTGGGTGACATTCCCTCGCGGTAGTCGTTGAGCATCTCCAGAAACCGGCTCATGTGTGTTCCCTTGCGATCGTCTGCAAGAGACACATACATGTTGACGGTGGCATCAACGGTTTCCTGACTGCCATCGCGGGTGGCGACGCTGATTGGATACCGGATTCCTTTCACGCCGACCCGGTCGATAGCGACTCGCCGCTCGTCAGATCGCCCCTGGACGTCTGGGATCGATTCGGCGGTGGTATCGGTAGTCAATCTGTCGGTATGGGTGGTGGTCATTGATATCGCCCTGTATGGGGGGGAACTTCCCATTCTACCTGAGCCTGCATGGTCCACTCAATTGAAACTGGCCCTTCTCAGCGCGCAGGAGTGGGTGGCGGTAGCCAGGGCGTGTCGCTACTGGCCGGCGAGTCGTGAGGCGACGTGGCCTCGATGACGTGACCACTGGCGTCAAACCAGACGGTCCACACGCGGCCGGGTGGCGGCTGGTCGGCCATCGCGGCGTGCGTTGCCAGCGTTCCAAGGGTGTCACCCCAGTGCCACCGGACGGCCCATGGCGAGCCAGGGCTATCAGCGGGCGCATTGAGGCGGGACGATGGTGGCCCAAGCACTTCGATGACCTCATCCCTACTCATGCCCCGGGAAATGCCCTCAAACGAGTCTCCTTGCGGCGATCGGCAACCACCTGCGAATGCTGTGACGATCGTGAGGGTCATGCCGGGGAGGAGAAGTGAGCGGCTTGTCCGAATAGTCCTGAATTCCATGCTCATGACGTGCATCTAATGTATCCGGCTCAAAGGAGTTCGGCCGTCGCGGGGCCGACTAGTTTGGTAGCGAGGTTCGGCTCGACTGCCGAGCCTCGCCTCTTCAGGAGGCACTGTACATGTCGAGCGGCTTTGGTCGATGGAAAATGATTCTGGCTGGGATGAGTGCCGTGACGCTCGTTGTTGCGGCCGTACTGTGGCTGAGCCCATCGTCAATCCAGGCGGCAGGCTCCCTGAAGGAGCCGCTTTCCCCAGTCGTATGCGGTATCCACCCGGTCTTCACCGGAGCCTCTTTTCGGGAATACCCTGGCGGCGAGTGGAGGCTCGGTGTTGCGCTCCGCTGGACATGCCCGGTTGACCAGGTGGGCGTTGAGGCAGCAACCGGCACCGTTCGGCTGTGGTCTCATGTTGATGACACGCTGGAATACGAAATGCCTTGCCGAATCTCTGGCCGCGTGGAGCCAGATCATCCACTTGTCCAGCATGTCGCCGTGGGCTGGGAGGAACAGAATCCTGTGTTTGAGTGGCTCCGCAATGCAAGCCAGAGTGAAGTCAGCACAGTGTTTGTTCCCGACTGGGTAGAGCTCATTGAGTCATCTGAGTCCGAACAGGACCAATCAGTTGACACCTCACATACACCTCGCTCGCGGGGTCGTCGCGGCGGCGGGATGTATCGATAGCGGTACAGAAACCAGCGAGCGTTCTCCGATTGTCTGCGCAGTCCCGAGCCACCGGCGATCAGCGAATGAGCACGGATTACTCTTCGCCACGCCTGGGGAAGGGATCGAAACCATGATGGGTTCGGAACGCGGCAGCGAGTTCATGCCCCAGATAGAAGTGTGCGATGCGCCGCTCGACCTGCATGAAGTCGACGAGCATCAGGCCATCAATGCAGTCCCCAAAGGTTCGGTCAAGGTTGAAAGGCGCCAGGAGTTTGGCGTTGAGTTTGAGGTACTGCCGAATGAGAACCGGCACGCCCTCTTGATCGGTTTCGATATCAGCGACGAGTTCGTCGACGTCTTCGATGCTTGAGCAACCTGCGAGAAGACTGTCGGCCTTGTGACGGACCTTCTCATCGGTCTCCCAGGGGGTCTTGGATGACACGAGTGACTCATATCCGTCGGCCATTTCGGTCTTCATCAGGAATCTGGTGACCAACGCCTTTGAGAGTTCCGAGTACTCGCTGCTCATGGTGACGACGCCAAAGCAGTGGCGGTAGCGTCGGTGCTGCGCCGAGAAGTTGGAAATGCCTCGCCACAGCAGCATCAGAGGTTTGAACTCCCGCTGGTACTCAGGTCGAATGAATGATCGCCCCAACTCGATCACATCACCGAGGCGGGTGATCATGTGTTCGTCATAGTCAAAAAGCGTTCGCGTGTAGAAGCCATCGATGCCGTGCGAAGGAAGGATCTCATCGCTCAGCCCGAGGCGGTAGGCGCCGACCACTTCCTGATCCCGATCGTTCCAGATGAAGAGGTGGCGGTAGGTCTGGTCATACTGGTCAAGATCGACATCGTTACCGGTGCCCTCGCCCACTTCGCGGAAAGTGACTTCACGAAGGCGACCTATCTCCCGCAGAATCAGCGGAATATCACACGCCCTGGCGATGTACAGATTCAACTTTCCGCTTGTGAAGTAGTGGTTGTCCTCCGGCAGGGCTGCGATTTCTGCAGCCAACGTCTCGCCGTCGGGGGGCGGCGTCGGCGTGGAGGCACTCGGCATGGGCGGGGGAGTTGGCTTCAAAGTAGTGTCACTGCGGTCAGCGAGCATGTAGACCCGCTCACGAAGGTAGCGGATGGCCGCCCCTCGGTCTTTGATCCTAGCCAATGTTTCGGGGGGAATCGGCTTGCCGATGGCGGTTGGAATGCACGTTCCACTCATGGAGGCGTAGCACCGTGGGATCAGCGCGGTCCGCAGCTTTGCCGAAATGAGACCGGCCCACTGGAAGAGCCGGCCGTTGTGGCCACCGAAATACATCGGGATGACGGTGGCCTCTGATCGCTTTGCCAACATCACGATGCTCGGATTCCATGGAGGGTCAACGACGTCGGGGCACTCACGCGTTCTGTGCGAAACCGTGCCTGACGGGAACGTGGCCAGAGCGTGCCCATCGCGTATCCAGGCGAGCGCTTCACGAAGGGGGTCGACGTTGGTCTGCGCAGCAGAGTCATCACCCATGATGTTGACGCTGATGTGGCGAGGCTTGAGGTTTGGAAAGGCCTCCAGCATTTGATTGGCGAACTGCTTGTAGTCGGTCCGCACCATACGAATAAGCCGTGGCTGGAGTAGGCCATCGGCCATTCCGAAGGGGTGGTTCGATATCACGATAAGGGGGCCGCTTGCAGGAATATTTTCGAGATCGCCGCCGCTGACTCGCCAGGTGACACCGGCTCCATCGAGGCAGCCTTGCTCAAGTTCTCCGTCTGCTTCCCGAGCCACACCTCCGCCGTAGGATCGGTCGACTCTCTTCAGCCCCGTAAACCACCGAATGAAGGGCCAGGCCACCTTGAAGAGGATTCGTTTGACCGGACCGAGCTGAGGCTCGGGAAGGTACATATTCGGCATCAGGCTTGGGCGGTCAGTCATGGAGTGTATCTGGTCCCTTGAAAGGGCATTGTGACAGGGTTTGTTGCCTTTCGTAGCGCGGAGCCCGCAACTGGTTGGTATCTTCCCCGTCCCATGTTTATGACCCTGCTTGTCAACATTCTCTGGATGCTCTTCATGCTCCTGTTCGCGGTGCTGTGCTTCAGCAACAGCCGGAGCTACCGCGCGACGCTTGAGCGAATTGACATCCCGGACGCCGAGTAGATTTTATCGATCGACGATCGGTCAGAAGGGGATCTGCTCGTCGGTGACCGGCGCGGGCTGTGAGTCAGCTCCAGCCGGCATGGTCTCAATGCCGCGGGCAACTGGCTGACCGCCGCTTCCACTGAGGTATTCGGCGACGCCGTTGCGATCGCTGAAGCCGTCGCGGCCCTCATCAATCGTGATCTTGGCCCGGCTCGTCCGCCCAACGCACTCTTCTGCAGTCAGGCGACCCTCCTGGAACTTCGATTCGAGCCCCGTTGCCTCGCAGAACATCTTGATCTTGAAGACCGCAGCCGGAACGGATACGAGGTAGTCCCATACGCGAGCGTCGTATCCGTCTGGATGCTTCGCCTGAAGCGTCAACGCGATCATTTGATTGCCTTTTTGGCTCGTTCGCTCTTCGGCCTCAATGACCTCGATGTCGTATTCACCCGCCGGGAGCAGGTCAAAGCCGCTCTTGGGGGTTCCGTCGCCAGGGTTAAATTCCATGGGTGCGATCATACCACTGAGCCGGTAGAGTGGCCGCGATTGCTGCCAAAGAGCAGCGTTTCTCGCGCTACTTCTTGCGTCTTGCCTCGGATCGAGGTCTACTGGGGGGTCCGGTCCTCTGACGATCCACATGCTCACTCATGCCGCCAGCCTGATCGCCGCTGCGCTCGCCTATGGCGGCGAGGAACTGCCATTTGCGCCGATTCGTCAGGGAGTCGAGCCGATGGCTCAGCGGATCCTCCACGAGGATTGCCGCCTGCTCATTATCGGCGATTCCAACAGCGTCAAGGAGAGTTCCCCACGGATGCTCGGAGGGTTGATGCGGACCTGGAATCCCGACCAGTGGGTCGGGCGGGTTGCCCCCGGCACCGTGTCGGTGAACGAAGGCGTCAAGGTCATTTCCAACTCCACCGGCGTCGATGTGACACCGCGGAAGATCTTCGATACACAGACTGGTGATCCTGCAACGTGGAGCAATGGTCAGGACGGGTTCATTCCAACGTATGGCCTGGACTACGTTACCGACGGGTCGGGCTTGCAGTATTGGTCCGACTACGTGATTGCCCGCCTGACGCGGCTTGAAGAATACATGGGGGGCGACTGGACCGATGGTGCGCCGATGAAGGCGCGGCTTGTCTACGCCCACGATGACGAGGGGATTCAACGCCTGCGATACCACGCCCGACGGGGAGAGGCGGAAGGTCCGTACACCGAGTTCTGGCCGTTCGATGCCGATGCCGACCGGCCGTGGATTGATTGGGTCGAAGTCGATGTTCCGAGTGGTTCGGGCGAAGTGTCGGCAGCTGTCCAACCTCCGCAAGGATGGCTTTCAGAAGGCAATGGTGGTCCGTATCCGTGTCCGCAGAACTGCGAATCCGGCAAGCGGTTTTTCTACCTCACGCAAGTGTTGTGGAGAACCGACGTGCCTGGGCTACAGATTGACGCAGTCGCCGAGGGCGGGTTCACGGCTGAAGATCATCTGGCATCGAGTGGTCATTATGACCAGCAGGCGATCGAGGGATATCTCGCCGCGACGAGAGAGCCAAATCTCTTCATGCTGCTGCTCGGTCAGAACATGAGTACATCCGAGCACAAGAGCGTTCCGGTGAACTACAAGGCTCACATACTTGGCATCGTGGATCGATATCGAGACGCTGCACTGGCGGTCGACCCGAACGCTGACCCGATGTTCCTGCTTGTGTCTCCGTGGCAAACCGGGGCCCTCGACCGATTCTTTGAAGCGGCTCAGGCACTCAACGAGATTGCCGAGTCGAGGCCAGACGTCGGGTTCATCAATCTCATGGCACTCGGTGGTCACTATGACTTGAATCGCGGTGTGTATCTGCAGATGAATGGCGTGCATTTCGAGACCGATGAGGGAGCCGACTACTTCTGCGGCTTGATCTGGGATCAGCTTGAGCGCGCGGCGGCCGGGAAAGTGGATCAGGCTGTTCCTGGCGATGTTGATGTGCTCGCCGATGCAGCCCTTGATGTCGACGGAGCGGCCATTCAGCTGATGCAGGGTGTGCACGACGGACGCCTTGAGATCGCGTCGAGTGATCTGAGCATGACTGGGTGGGATCCGCAGTATTCGTTTCTCAATCTGTCGTCGTATTCGGATGGCGCGGTGCAGTGCCTGCCCGGGAGCGGAGTCGAGTTTGAGAGAATCGGCTTTGCTGGCGGGAATGGGCAAGAAGGGCCTGATGGCGTGCGACGTGGCGGCTGCCTCGTTGCGTCGCAGGCGAGTGTGACCATGCGCGACTGCCGGCTGGTGGGTGGATCGGCAGACCTTGGCGGATTGGTGTCGGTTACCGGGGGCGACGTGACCATGCAGGGAACGAGGTTGTCCGGCGGAACAGCATCGCAGTACGGGGGAATCGTGTATGCCGAAGGGGCCGATGTCACCTGTGACGATGTCTATCTCGTGGATGGGGCAGCACCGGCCGGTGGTGGGTTCTTCCTCAATGCATGTCAATCGGTGTTTGACGCAAGCGAGGTTGCTGACTGTGTTGCCGAGGGATCGGGCGGTGGCATCGCAGTTTCGGGCGGATCGCTGGCACTCTCCAGCATGCGTGTTCGCCGCTGCGAAGCGGTGGATGGGGGCGGCATTGCGATCGACGGGGGGAATGTGACCATTGAGGGCGGCTGGATTCACTCGAACGACGCGATTTCAGGCGGCGGCATCCTGAATGATGGCGGCAGCCTGCTGGTGTCCTCCAGCACGCTGTGTGGCAATGAGCCGGACAACATCATGGGAGCGTGGTCAGATCTGGGCGGATCGATCGTTGAGCCGACGTGCGAATGTCCAGCAGACCTCGATGGCTCCGGCTTCGTAGACGTCTCTGACCTGCTGGTTGTGATTGACGGCTGGGGACCGTGCGTTCCCGGGTGCCTCGGCGATCTTGATGGAGATGAGATCATCGGTACCGATGACATCCTTGTGGTTATCGCGGATTGGGGCGAGTGTTTATAGAGACCAGGTCCGGGATTCCATCCCGAGCCGCCGGCAGTTACGGATGGGCTGCTATTCTTCGCAGCCATGCGAATCGTCGAATACCTCCACCGAATCGATTTCGTCTACGGAGGGCCGCCGAGAGCGGTCGTCGATCTGTGCAGGATTCTGCACCGTCGTGGACACGACGTCACCGTCGCAACGACGGTAACCAAGGATGTTCCAGCCGGATGGATTGATGGAAGCGAAGACGCCCCCAGTGTTCTTCAAGTTCCACCGCCTGCACTGCCTGGCCGCTTGTACATGCCCGGTCAACTCACGGAGTTGAGAGACGCGATTGCGTCAGCAGATGTGCTGCAACTGCATGGCGTGTGGGAACGGGCCAACATTCAGATCTCAAGAATTGCCCGGAAGGTGGGCGTTCCATACGTTGTGACGCTTCGGGGCATGCTCGACGATTGGAACATGACGCAGAAGGGTCTGAAGAAGCGCATGTATCTCAATATGGGTGGGCGCAAGGTTCTCGAAGGTGCCGCATTCGTGCAGTGCACGGCCGAGGGCGAGCGGGCCCAATCACACAAGTGGTTCCCAAAGGGCCACCCGCGCGTGATCCCGAACATCATGGATCTGACGGACTTTGAGACGCTTCGAGGCCGCGGGCCGGCCGAGGCACGGTGGCCGGTGCTTCGTGAGCCTGGCCCACACCTGCTCTTTCTGAGCCGCCTGCACGTCAAGAAGGGGATCGAACACCTCCTTCGCGCGATGCCTCGGCTTGTTGAGGCGAATGGCGATCTGCAACTCTTCCTTGCTGGTCCGGGCGAGCCAAGCTACGTCGACTCCCTCAAGGAGTTGGCCGAATCGGTTGGCGTCGCGGACCGTACGCATTTCACCGGGCACATTGGCGGCGATGAGAAGTGGTCGCTGTATGAGTCGTGCGATCTGTTCGTGCTGCCGAGCAGCCAGGAGAATTTCGGATTCGTGCAGTTTGAAGCGCTGGCGTGCGGGACTCCGGTGATGACGACGAAGCTCGTTGATACATGGCGCGAGATCGTGGAGAGCGGCGGCGGCATCGCTGTCGAACAGTCGGCAGACGACATCGTGGAAGGGATTGGCCCGCTCCTGCAAGATCGTGAGCGGTTGGCAGCCATGGGTCGGGCGGGCCGGGAGTGGGTGTTCGACAAGATGTCGGTTGATCACATTGCCGGGCAGATCGAGGCGATGTTTGCTGATGCCGCCGCAGGCTGAGCCAACCGGCAAGGCGTGGAATCTGACCGACCGACCGGGGTTTCGGCTTCTCACGCTGTGCGGCCTGTACTTTGCCCAGGGTCTTCCCTATGGCTTCATGTTCATCACCCTCGCTGCTGTTCTGGCGGATGTGGGACGAACGCCTGGCGAGATCGGGTCGCTGCTCGCCACGGTGACCTTGCCGTGGGCATTCAAGTGGACCGCAGGTCCGGTCATCGATCGATTTGGCTTTGCCCCCATGGGGCGGCGGCGGCCGTGGATTCTCGCTGCGCAGTGCGGCATGATCCTCGCGCTGGTGCTGCTGGCGGCTGGGCCGGACCCGCTTGAACACGATTCATGGCTTGCCGCAGGGCTGTTTCTGATGAGCGCCTGCTCGGCGTTGCAGGATGTGTCGGTCGATGCGCTCGCCGTTGATCTCCTCCGGGAGGAGGAACGGGGCCGCGTAAACGGTTTCATGTATGGAAGCTCGTACATGGGCAACGCTCTCGGTGGTGCGGGGATGGGCACGGTTGTTGCGGTCATGGGGCTGCGGACTGGCTTTGTGGTGATTGCAATCGTCGTGGCTGTTGTCATGCTCGCGCCGCTGCTTCTTCGCGAGCGGCGAGGGGAGCGGCTCTTACCCTGGACTGCCGGCGCTGCCGCGCCAGGCGCACCGGTTCCGGCTGACTCAATGAGAACGGTTGTCTACAGGTTGTGTCGCGCGTTTTCGCTTCGCTCGACGCTGGCACTTGCGGTCGTGGCGGTGCTGCTCAGTATTCCAAGCGGTTTCCTGACCGGGTTCTCAACGGTGCTGGTGGTCGAGGAGCTTGGGTGGGGCGCCGAGAAGCTGGCGACCTGGTCGGGCATCGCGACGTGGGCCGGTCTTGGTGGTTCGATTGTCGGCGGCCTTCTCGCCGACCGCGTCGGGCCCAGGCGGATGGCGATACTCGCCGGAAGCGGGTTGGCGCTCAGCTATCTCGTCTTTGCTGACGCCCGAGATCTGTGGACCGCAGATGCCTTCATCATTGCGACGATGGTGTGGGACGCGCTGCTGTCTGGTGCGCTGTTCGTATCCATCTTTGCGCTTTGCATGAAAGTGTCGTGGCCATTGGTGGCCGCGACTCAGTTCACCGCATACATGGCGCTGCTCAATCTCTCCCGGATACTTGGGCAGGGGTTGACGGCGCAAATGGAGGCACTCCTCACGTTTCAGAGTGCGTACGCTGTGGCCGCGGTCCTGCAGATACTCCCCCTGTTCTTCCTTGCTGCAATCGATTCAGGACAGGCCCGGCGAGTGCTGGGCGAATCGTGAGTGGTCAGGAAGATCCTTCGCGCATGCGGTCGAGGCTTTCGGGGAACGGGTACGTAGCAAACGCACCGGTCGGCGCTTTTTGCCACATCGGGAGAGAGGGGTACACATCGCCGCGATAGCCAGCGTTGTACATCGATCGCAGCACGAACTCGAATGGCGGCTCTTCTCCGTTTTCATCCACCAGTCGGTTTGATGTTGCGCCGAGGAATGAGACGCTTGCGACCGGTTGTCGGTCATGGCGGCCACTGAGCATCTTGGAAACGGTTCGGAAGCCCCTGTCAAAGTCCTCGAGCGTGAAGCAGTCCTTGCCGCGCGGTCTGAGGATGGCGAAGACCAGCAGACTGTCGAGGTCGAACTTCAGCACGTAGGGCTCTCGGTCACCTCGCCCGTGCAGCGAAGCGGACTCCTGGAACACCCTCGCATAGGACGTGGCTGATTCCACAGTCCACTGACTGGTCGTCACCATTTCAAGCAGCGTTCCAACAATGCCGTGCGTATTGTCTCGATCGTTGATGCCGCAAATGACGGTGCGATATCGGCTGGCGAGGACATCACGGAGCAGACTCTGGCCCCACTGAATGCGGATTTCACCTCCGCCGACTGTGGATTCGCGCGGATCCCCCGAAGGCAGGATGACGATGCGGTCGCTGCGTCGATCGGCTTCCATCAATCGGTCGCCATCGCCGGCATAGAGTCGAGGGGGGGGCGTCTGCGTTGCGTGTGCGTTCATGATCGGTTCTCTCGCTTGAAAGAGGAGGCGGATGAGCAGGTCAGGATACCGCCGTCAGGGAAAGCTGGGGAAGATTGAACATTCGCCAGTTGGTGTGCAGTGGGGTACCTTGTCACCGGAGCGAGGTGAGCGGAGTGGTGAAGGGGCCACGATCCCTTCCTGGCTGGAGCGACGGCCTTATGGGCGGAAGTACTGGTGTGATGACCGATCGGTCCCGGTTCTTCTTCGATCTGCCGCTGTGGGCCCGCATTTTTGTGCCGACGCTACTCGTGATTTCCGCGGGTCTCAATGTGATAGCGCTTCTTCCGGGGGTTCCCTTCCTCGAGATTGACTCGATCCTGCTTCGGAGCCTTGCTGGGCCGTATTCGATCCTGCACGTGGTCCAGCTGTTGTGGGAGCATGGCCTGTACCCGCTTGTTGTTCTGGTAGTCGGATTCTCGATCTTGTTCCCGCCGATCAAACTGACGCTTGCCACAATGAGCCTTGCGAAGCCCATGACGCTCGAAGGCAGAGAGCGGCTGCTTTCGGTGCTCGGGCATCTTGGTCGCTGGAGCCTGCTCGATGTATTCGTATCACTGCTCATCCTGCTCGTCCTGAGCGATCAGGGATTCGTAGGCGTATCGGTGCACTACGGCCTGTATTGCTTCCTTGGAGCCATCATGCTGAGCATGATCGCGGGCGCGACTCTGCACGAATTGTGCCGACGGTCGGTGCCCGATGAGCACCTCCCGAAGGATCATGTGCGGCCGCTCATTGTCTATGCCGGCTGGCAGGGCATCGTCGCCACTGTGCTCGCCGTGGGCGCCATGGTGGGGATCTATCTGGCGTTCTCCAAGCCGATGTTCCAGGTCGATCAGTTTGGGATGGTGAGTAACGTCTGGTCGCTGAAGAGCGGGATATCGTTCCTGCTTACGGACGGCTTGCGGCTGTTCGCGATCATCATGATGCTCTTTCTGGTTGTCGGACCCGTTGTTGTCATGACGCTGCTGGTGACGACTTTGTATATCCCCCTTCCGCATCGCTGGCGCCGCCGCTGCTATCTCATGACGAAGTACACGGCAGAGTGGAGCATGCTCGACGTCTTCTCACTCGCGATGGTGCTGTATCTCTCCGAGCAGGCCAACTTCGTTCCACTTCAGATCAAGGGTGGAACGTGGTTCCTGTTCGGATCGGTTCTGGTCTTTGCCAGCGGTGTGCTGTGGGCTGAACTCGTCATGCGCCGCGTCATTGCGCACCGCGAGTCTATGGGGATCGAGGCTTTTCGAATTCCGTCGATCTCGATCACGCGTCCTACACTCTCAGCGGAAGATGATGAGGAGCAGTCGGAATGAGTGTGGGCGAGTCGCTGGCGGACGTTTCGGCTCTTCTCTCAAAGCAACTTGCAGAACTCGACCCGGGCCCTGACGTGACCCATGTGATGGATCCGACTGTGTATGCGAGGCGATCTCATGAGGCGTATTGCTCGCTGGCGAGACCTGAAGTCGAAGCGGTACTTCTCGGGATGAATCCAGGTCCGTGGGGGATGGCGCAGACGGGCGTTCCCTTTGGCGAGGTTGATCATGTACGCAACTTTCTTGGGATCGATGAGCCCGTCGAGCGACCCCCGAACGAGCACCCCAAGCGGCCGGTACTCGGCTTCGACTGTCCGCGCAGTGAAGTGAGCGGAAGACGCCTCTGGACGTGGGGTGAAGAGCGGTTTGGGACCGCCGATGCGTTCTTCCGCACGTTCTTTGTTTGGAACTGGTGCCCGCTCTGTTTCATGGAGTCGGGTGGTCGGAATCGAACGCCGGACAAGCTTTCTGTTGAAGCAAGGCGGATTCTGGAACCCGCCTGTGATGCAGCGGTTCGGAATGTCGTGCGCATTCTCAAGCCCAGGTCGGTCATTGGTGTCGGCGCGTTTGCGGCGAAGCGAGCATCGAAGGCGCTCGCGGGTCTGGATCTGCCAATTCACCAGATTCTGCATCCCAGCCCGGCCAGCCCTGCTGCCAATCGTGGGTGGGCGCCGCAGGTTGAGCGTCAACTGCAAGAGGCTGGATATGAGCTTGCTGCAGTGTGATCTGACGCCAGCAGCATTACTGGTCGGTTGAGGTGTTCGCTCTCGCCGATCCGAACGCCGCCTGCGCGATCACCAGCGCAAGAGCAGCCGCAATACCCTGCACGATGAATGCCGATGCCATGCCCGAGCGTCTGGCACCGATAAGTGTTGCGGCGAGTTTGGGATCCTCTTGCTTCAGTGCGCGAAGTGCCGCGACATCGCCTTCGAGGGCGCGATGTGCTGTGGCGGCAGTTTGACCGGCTGGGAGTGTCTCGGGCATGCTGCTGCGCACGGTCCATCCAATGGCCAGGACGCACACGACGATTCCGATACTGCTACCGAGTTGCCGCATGGTCTGTACGAGTCCGGAGACTTCGCCTCGCTGGTCTGCGGGGGCGCGTGAGAGCACATCTGTATTGGCTGGCGTTGACGCAAAGGTTGAGCCGCCCCCGACGAACACCATGCCGATCGCCAGTACCACGTATGAGTCCCACCAGATGGCGAGTACCTCGATGATCAGGCCGATCAGCGTGATGATCAGCCCTGCAATCACAGGTTGCGCGGCGCCAACCTTGTCGTACATCTTGCCAGCGGAGTGAATGACGAGCACAACCGGAACGAGCAGTGGCATGCTGCCGAGCCCGGCCTGCAGCGGTGTGAAGGCAAGGACTTCCTGCAGGTAAATCGCGCCGTAGATGGCTTGGGCGGACATGATGAGCGACACGAGCGCAAGCATGGTGGCCTGCCCCAGCATGATGCGTGGCGCAAGAAGGCGAACATTCAGAAGCGGCCGTTCGGCGCTGGCGGCGTGGCGGATGCAGAGCACCGCGAGTACGGCGCCGGCCCCGGCGAGTGTGCCGGGAAGCCACGCCGCGCCGTCCGGTGGATGCCCGAGCCACTCCAGGCCCAGCACGAGTGCCGGAAGTCCCGTGACCAGAAGGAGTGTGCCGAGAAGATCAAGTCCTCGCCGCGAGGCCAGTCGCGGCGGAAGCTTCAGCCCGGTGCTCAGCAGCAAGGCCGCCGCGGCTACCGGCAGGTTCAGCAGGAATATCCACGCCCAGTGCGCATACTTGAGGATGAGTCCGCCAATGAGCGGGCCTGCCATGAGAAACAGCAGTGCCACACCGAAGTACGTCGCCATGGCGCGGCCTCGCTTTCCTTGCGGAAACGCGCCGATGACGATGGCCGTTGATGCTGGCTGCATGAGGCCAGCCGCGATGCCTTGCGCGGCTCTGGCTGCGATGATTGATGCAGCGCCCGTGGCCATGGCGCATGCGACCGATCCACCAGCAAACAGCAGCATGGCAATTCGAAACGTGCCGAGCCGACCAAAGCGATCTGCAAGTCGGCCGCCGAGCGCAAGCGTTGACGCGAAGGCGATAAGAAATGCATTGGGAATCCACGCTGCGGTGGCGGTGGTCAATTCGAGATCCGCCTGCATGGTCGGCAGCGCGACGCCGACCACGGTGGCGTCAAGGAAGATCATCGAGAGCGAGCCGGTCATCGCGATGAGTGTGCGGCCGGGTCGTGGTGTTCCTTCAGGGGTCATGAACTCGGATGCTGACACTTGGGATGGTGCCGGTCAAGCGTTGCCAATCCGGACGCTGCCGTCGCACTTGACGGGTACAGTCTGAGGACCGAGGCTGCCCGCAAAGGAGGTCGCCATGTTGGTATCACTCATCCTTCCTGCGATTCTTGCGGGGTGCGCCGTGTGGATTGCGTCTGCCATCATCTGGATGTTCCTGGGTTGGCATGGAAACGACATTCGTCCCCTGCCCAGCGAGGAAGACTTCGTTGCCGGGCTCGGTGATCACAAGATTGAGCCCGGCTTCTACATGTGGCCCAACTGCGCACACCGGGCGGAGCAGGCCGGCGAGGCATTCAAGGAGAAGTGGGCACGCGGCCCGTGGGGCACAATCAACATCCTTGGGGCGCGGCCCAACTTCGCCCGGAATCTTGGTGGGTCGCTGGCCATCAATTGTGTGGTGGCGTTCGTCATCGCGGCAGCCATTGGCCTGGCTCGCTCAGGTGGCGATGTGGTGTGCACAGGATGTCAGATCTTCGTGCCGGCACTCATCCTTGGTGGTGCCGCCTACTGCCTTGGCGGTCTGTCGAATGACCTGTTCCTTGGCAAGCAGACCCGGTTCATTTTGACCTGTGTATTGGACGGGTTGATCTACGCGGCTGTGCAGGCAGGGGTGCTGTGGTGGATGTGGCCGGCCACAGTCTGACATACCAAGAACTCGACAGAATGCCGCTGTTTCGCTGCGGATCAAGATGTAATGTCGGCAGTACGGGGCAGAAGTGGCTCTTTGGAGTGCTCCCCCAGCGGCTGGCTGTCAGGATCGCCGTGATCTTTGCATGGCGACACGTAGCAGCATGAAGGCCGCTGAAGCTGGCAGGATCGTGGGCGTTTGGAGCATTGAGTGCCAAGTTCTCTGCTTGGGCAAGGTGCAAAGCATGTGAATTCAATGCCGATTCGACTGTGATGGCGTCTGAACGCGGAATATGAGCCAAAAAGTAGTTGAAATCGTGCGTGATCGCCGGTTGCAACGTTCGGCTGCCCCGTTCTGCTGGGTCATGAGACCCTCGCTCCAGAGTGGATCCACCTCCTGCGGGGGGCTTGCGTTGTGTGGCGGTGGTCGCCATGATGCGGGGCTGCGATGGATTCGATGCAGCGGCTTTCTGTGGTTCGTCGGGCGGGCTTCTGGCTCGGCCCGCTCGTAGGGCTCGCGCTGGGGTGGCAGGGTTCGTGGTGGGGGCTCGCTGATG